>JBDGQC010000108.1:0-31598 GCA_042219375.1 Halolamina sp.
AAGCGGCTATGCATTTGTCCGAAGTGTGCCAAGAACCGCCTGCTGAATATAGAGGGTGGATGCAGCACGGCTGTAGTCGGGAAAACAACATGGAATTATCGCGGAATTGCCGACTCACCCGACCTACCAATGCCTTCTCTCTTGCGGACTCAGTCCGGAGGTCCCTCGCGGATTCGATCGATCGCCAGAGTCGAATCCTCCGCAAACTCGGATGCCATGAGGTCCCGGGCGTACAACCACGTGACGCCAAGGTCGGCACAGACGTCCAGGTATTCTCCCTGGGCCCCCGGCGGATCGAGCGGCAGGACGATCTCGCCGAGGTCGTCGGCGTGGTCGTGGTAGTACTTGAGCATCTCCCGCACCGTCTCCGCGGCGTCGACGTCGCCGTCCGCAGGCACGATCCCGTCTCCTCGCCAGTGCGGGATGATACCGTCCCAGCGGGCCCCACGCCGGATCGGCTTTTTGTTCGGCCAGACCCCACCGACGACGACCGGAATGTGGGGCTCCTGGACCGGCCTCGGCAACACCACCGCCTCGTCAATGGTGAAATACTCGCCGTCGTAGCTAAACAACTCGCCGCTCCACAGGCCGTCGATCACTGCCAGCGCCTCGTCGTAGCGCCGGCCCAGTTCACGCTGGTCGTACTCGCGTCCGAACGTCGAGTACTCCGTCCCCCTCCCGAGCCCCGTCCCCAGAATCACCCGCCCGTCGGAGAGGTGATCCAGCGTCGCGAGATCGCGAGCAAGTTGCCAGGGCTGGCGGCGAGGAACCGGCGTGATCCACGACCCTAGTCGGATCGCGTCCGTTCGGGTCGCGATGCCTGCCATCGTTATCCACGGATCGAGGAAGTCCGCGTTGCGCTCGGTCTCACGTTCGACAGCACCGAATTCACCGGGCGGCGGAAAGATCAAATGGTCGGCGAGGAAGATTCCGTCCCACCCTGCTTCCTCGGCGGCGACCGCACACTTGACCAGGGCGTCGGCGTCGTCGCCGAACACCCACTGGGGGAGGACGATTCCGTAGTTGTGATCCGAGTTCGCTTGCATGAACGCTCTTCCGGATTCTGTCACCCGTTCCCGTTCGGGTGCGAGATGATCTGCTTCCACGATCCGTCGTCCTCGCGCCTGAACACGTCCACCGACGAGAGGACGATCTCCTCTGGATCGCTCCCGTCGTCCGGTGCGGTCTGTCCCCGGATTGTCGCCCGCGCAATCGCCAGGTCCGTGCCGACCTCGACGTCGTCGAGCTCCATCTCCCAGTCGTTCTCGGTGGGATCCAGTCCCCGGAGGTGTTCCACCACGGCGCCCTTGCCGACGACCGGCTTCCCGCCCATCGGACTGTGAACAACGTCGTCGGCAAGGTGGTCGGTGAGCACGGAGAGGTCGCCCGTATCGTCGAACGTCTGCCACGCGGCCATGATCTCCTCGATCGGTTCCCCGTCTGTGAAGGATCCCGCCCTGTCCGGATGATCTGTCGTCATCGTCCGTTGTTCAGAGTAACGCGACCCCCAAAAGGATTTTTTAGCTTATATTTTATTTCCGTGGCGTCTTAACGGCTCTTGGGTAAATAGTCCGACATCTGGTGGCGCGCGCTATTCGGGGCCGGACTTTACTTGCCCGTCCCGCTATCGTACATACATGTCACCAAACGTCGAACCAGGGGGATCGGCTGGGCTACCGCCCGACGACGCCTTCACGGTGCTCGGCAACGAGACGCGAATCGGCATCCTGCAGGCCCTCGGCGAGGCCGACGAGCCGTTGTCCTTTACCGAACTGCGCGACCGGGTCGGGGTCCGGCAGGGCGGGGAGTTCAACTACCACCTCGACAGGGTGGTGGGACACTTCGTCGAGAAGACTGACGACGGGTACCTGCTCCGACAGCCAGGACGGCGAGTGGTCCAGGCCGTACTGTCGGGGGCCGTAACGGAGGACCCGACCATTGAACGCACCGAACTCGACCAGCACTGCTGGTGGTGTGGATCCCCCATCGAGATGAGCTACCGCGAGGAGCGCGTCGACCTGTACTGTACCGGGTGTGAGGGCACGTACGGCGACCTGGGTGCGCGCCGGCCGGCGCCGACGGCACAGCACGATCGGACCATTCCTTCCAGTCTGGGCTATCTCGGCAATCTCCTGTTACCGCCGTCCGGCGTGACCAGTCGGACTGCGGAGGAAGCCTACCGGGCCGCGTGGGTCTGGGAGATGCTCGAATACATCGCCATCTCCAACAACATCTGCCCGCGCTGTTCGGGCTCCATCGACGCGTCCGTCCATGTCTGCGAGCGCCACGATACCTCGGACGGCGTCTGTGAGACGTGCGGGAACCAGTCCGCGATCGACCTCCACGTGCGATGCCGGAACTGCGTCTTCAGGAACCGGGTGTTTTTCGTCCACACACTCTACGACGCCCCCGAGTTCTTGGCATATCTCGCCACGAACGAAGTGTCTCCCCTCAGGACGGAATCGGTCGTCCGGATGGCGCACGCGATGGTTCCGTTCGACGAGGAGATCCTCTCCACGGACCCGTTCGAGGCCCGACTCACGTTCGTGATCGGCGGGGAAACCCTCGCGCTGACCGTCGACGAGAACCTGTCGGTGGTCGACGTAACCGAACACGAGGAGACCGACTAGCACCGATTCCAACTTCTATGAGGGAGATACCTCTTCTCCATCGCTCCTGCTCCCCTCAGTTCAATCGTCGATGGGGATAGGATCTTAGTCCCTAAACCGCACCCGGCACTCACGATGACGAGATATCGGGCGCTGAAGCAATCGGCATGGAGACCGAGACGTTCTCGAAGGGTCTCGACTGGCTCCGGTTTTCGGTGTAAATTAGCGGTCGGCGATTCAGAGCGACCGCACCATGACGGGGGAGCCCGTCACACGTTCTCAAAATCCCGATATTCCATTCTCCTCTGTGCTGCATTCGCGCCCTGTATGCAGCAGTGCCTTCGCCAACTACTCGCTCTCTGTCAGGAACAGTGTGACCGATACAGAGGATGAGTGCAGGAGTGGCAAACATTCACATGCTGTCCCTCAGACGTTAGAGAGTGTGTCACGAGTGGCTCCTGATACACGGAGGACAAGCACGATGAGCGCTGAACAGATCTGCTCGGAGGGACCGGCATGACCGTCGAAGTGGTCTCCCCGGAGGAGGTAGCGGCTGACGAGAGTACGCCCGGTGTCGTTCGAAAGACCGTGTTCGAAACCGAGACCGCCGTCGTGGTTCAATCCCACATAGAGGGAGGAACGACGACAGGCTGGCACTCCCACGGTGACCGTCACGTCTACGGATACATCGTCGAGGGTGCCGGAGCAGTCGAATACGGGCCAGACGGTGACGAAACATGCGAATGCAGTGCCGGAGAGTATTTCTATCTCCCACCTGGGACCGTTCACCGGGACATAACGCCGCCCGATACGGATGCTGTGGTGCTCGTCTGTTTCGTCGGATCAGGCCCGGTCGTCATGAATGTTGCCGGCCCCGATACAGACTGACCCTCGCTGTGTGAAACCACTCCGGCCCCGATCCGAGTACCCACTCCCAATCCCGCCGATGCTGCATTCGCAGTAGCTACTCACCGCGTATTTCGCGGACGGTGCTGAATAAAGAAACCGTGTTACCAACTCCTGGTAGCCCGCCTGCGAGGAACGAATCGCTTTAGTGGCTCTCCGGGGAAGTTCACGGTATGGCAATCAAGCCGAAGTACGTCAAACAGATGGCGACGGTCCTGCTGGAGAAGTATCCCCAGTCGTTCAACCAGAACTTCGAGACCAACAAGGAGAGCGTCGAGGCGCTGACCGACGTGGAGTCCAAAGAGGTCCGGAACCGCATCGCAGGCTACATCACGCGGAAGAAGGCCGGCGCGGCCGCCGCCGAAGCGTAACGGGTTTTCCAGTTCAGTAGCTGTACTCATCCGCCGTTAGCTGTACGTACCGGTTCCGGTTGCGGAACCGCTCCAGTTTGTACCCCAGCAGCAGGCGCAGGCCCGTCAGCCCCGCGCCGAACTTCCGGGAGAGCATCTCCTGGCCCCCCTCCGAGAGCATCCGGGAGGCGGCACGGAACGTCCGGTCCCAGTCGTCCGGGCCGTACCCCTCGGCCATGCTCGCCAGCGAGACGTTCCGCAGCAGTTCCTCGCCGATGGCCGCCCGCCATCGGTCGTTGTACCGGTGGAGCGCCCCGTTCGCCGCCAGCCGTCCCGCGATGGCGCCGGTCCGCACCGCGACGTGGTCGCCGCCCTCGTGGAACGCCGAGGTGGTGCCCATCGCGCCGCCGCAGACGGCGATGCCGGCCTCGACCGGCGACTCGATTGGCCGGGTCGAGGAGATGGGGTAGGTTTCGGTGCCGCGGTTCTTGCCCGCGTCCTCCACGATGGGGAACTCCGAGAGGTCGTGCTCGTCGCCGTACTCCCGTTCGAGCAGGCGCTCGATGTAGGTCGCGCCCTGGGGAATCCGTTCGTCATCCGGGCGGAGCAGGTCGTACTTCTCGCGCTCGGCCACCTCGTCGATGTCCATCCCGATGGGCATTGTCAGGCCGACACGACAGACCCGGTCCTGGTTCGGGAACACCCACGGGTAGGCGGTGTGGCCCGGCATCAGCCCCCACCAGAAGACGATGGCGTCTTTCACCTCCTCGTAGACCGCCTCGGGGAACTTCCGGTACTCCTGATAGGCGATGTGGTTCGCCGTGGGCGGGGAGAGCCGCTCCGAGGCCGGAACGCCAGTAATGTACTCGTCGAGGACGCCGAGGGTAACTGTGCGTTGTGGGCCGTCACAGAGCAGGAGGTAGTCAGCCCCTACCTCCTCGCCGTCGGCGAGCGCCAGCGTATGCCGCGGGTCGTCGTGCTGGTCAGTCTGAACGCCCGTGACGGAGGCCTGCGTGCGGTAGTGCGCCCCCGCGTCCTCGGCGCGCGAGCGGAGGAAGTCGTCGAAACGCGCGCGGTGGAAGGTGTAGCCGAACTCGTCGTAAGAGGAGTCGATACCCGTCGAGCGGAGGTTACAGGCCGTCGTCGGCCCGCGGAACTCCGCGCGGTCGAGCGTGTTCTGGACGACGCCATCGGGCATCTCGTCGGGGTGAATGCCCATGATGTCGACCCAGTAATCGAGGATGCCGGCGGCGTCGGTGGAGTCGGGGCCGAGCCCATTCCGGTCCTCGCGGGGCACCCCCTTCTCCAGCACGAGCGCGTCGGCGCCGTTCGATGCGGCGGCGTGGGCCGCCGACGTACCCGCGGGCCCCCCGCCGACGATGGCGACGTCTACGCGTTCCATACCTCGGAGTGTCCGTGTTCGGCGCGTTAAAGTTACTGCATCGGTCCGGGTAGACGACTCGACCGCGGGCGCGGTCCCTGATACGCCGTTCACAAACCTACATCCGTCCAACCACCGAACGCCCGGTCATGCCCGAGACAGCCATCGTCGCCGGCGTCGGCCCGACCATCGGCGAGGCCGTCGCCCGCCGTTTCCACGATGCGGGGATGAACGTCGCCCTGCTCGCCCGCTCGACGGACCATATCGAAGACCTGGCCGCGGAGTTGGGTGAGCGCGCGCTTGCGGTACGGGCCGACGTAACCGACCAGGACGCGGTCGCTGCGGCCGCCGAATCGGTCAGGGGAGCGTTCGGCCGGGTTTCCGTGCTGGTCTGCAACGCCGCCGCTGGCGGCGGAGCCCCGCTTGCGGAAACGACGCCGGAACAGTTCGAGCAAACCTGGCGCGTCAGGGCCTACGGTTCGTTCCTGCTCGTGCAGGCGGTGCGTGAAGACCTGCTTGACACCGGCGGCACGGTGCTGTTCAGCGGGACGACGTACGCGACGCAGCCGACACCCGAACAGGTGTCGTGGGGAAGCGCCGCACCGGCGACGCGCGGCCTCGCGCGGACGTTGAACGAGGCGATGGACGGGGTGCACGTCTGCTACGTCCGCATCGGGACCGCCGTCCGCCCCGAGCCGAGCCCAGTCGCCGTCGGGAGCGAGGTGGTTGCGGAGCGCTATCTCGAACTGGTCGAACAGGAGACGGCGACGACGCCGGAGGCGCTGTTGGAGCGCCCCTGAGTCGGCGCGTGGCCGAGTTACATGTACATCCGGTCTGCGGGCGCGTCTGCCTTTTCGGCTTCCTCACGGTAGCGCTCGGCGAGTTCGGTGTAGTAGCGTGTCACCTCGGCGGCAAACGCCTCCAGCGGCCCGGTATCGACGCCGAGGTCGTATACGTCGTTCACCGTCTCGACGAGGCGGAGCGCTGCCTCCACGTCGGGCATCTGCTCGTGGACAGGGGTGATGTAGACACCGACCCCGAGCGAGGAGTCGATACCGCGCTCGACCAGCGCGCCGTTGACACCGTCGAGGAACCCCCGGGCCATCGGCGTCACCTCAGAATCGGCCAGCCGGCGTTTCTGGTAATCCTCGGTGGCGACAAAGTACGTCTGATGACCCTCCGGTCCGTGCTGGAGGCGGATACCCTCAAGCACCGCCACGTCATCGACGCCGTTGGTTTCGGTCCAGTCCAGAATCTCGTCGCCGAGAGGTTTGCCAAGGGCGGGCGGCACGAACAGCTCGCTTTTCAGTATCGTCAGGTCGAGCCCGCTCTTGGAGAACAGTTGTGTGTGGTGGGTAGGCGTTCCCGCTTCGAAGGGGGTGATGCTCGGCAGCCCCGCAGTCGTGACATGGCCCGTGTTTTCGAGGCCGAGCTGGTCGGTCAGAAAATCTACCGCCGTCAGGCCGGCGAGGCCGTAGTTGGTAAACCCACAGAGTAGCGCGTCGCTCGGCGGCGCCGACTGCTCCACGGTGAACTCAGCGTTACGCTTGCGACGAGGCATAACCGACCTGTCACGGCGAGGCATCTTAGCCGTGGGGGACGGGAACATACGCGGCGCCTCGGCCGGCGACCCCGGCTCAAACCCCGAGGCCGAGCAGCCTATTCGCACCGATAGCCAGCGCCGCCACCACCAGCAACGAAAGCAGGAGCGCGACCGCGGCGGGCCAGCCAGCGACGGTCGCGATGCTGCCGGTGACCACGCTCCCCGTCGAGCCGACGATGTTGGCGATGGTGTTGGCGAACCCGTAGCCCTGGCCGCGTTCAGCATCGCCGAGGTCGTCCATGAACCGCGAGGTGATGACGCCGCCGAAGGACATCCCCGCGCCCAGCAGGCCGACCCCGACCACCAGTACCCCTAACGACTGGCTCGCGAGCAGGACGAGATAGCCACCCGCCCCGGCGAGAAAGCAGAGCGCCAGAATCGGGTCCCGACCCCTGCCGTCCGAGAGCCGGCCGAGCACCGGGTTGAACAGGCTCCTGAGCAGGTAGATGGCCGCGAACGCGACGCTTGCTGCGCCCGTCGACAGCCCCCAGAACTCGACCAGAAAGGTGGGGAAGAAAGAGGCCGTCGCCGTGTAGGCGAAGTAACTCAGCCCCGCAAGCAGCGTCGTGAACGCAACGCCGCGGCGCTGGATGTGCTCCCGGAGCGCGTCGGGTTCGAACTGCTCGCGCACGCTCATCCCCGGACGCCCGCCGTCCGTATCCGTGCTGTATCGGGCGAACAACCCGAGTGTGACAGCCCCGACGACCGCACCGACGAGCAGGCCAGCGCGCCAGCCAGCCCGCGCCGCGATGGCGGTGACGAGGACGGGAACGGTCAGTCCACCCAGCGACGCGCCGGTGCTGTGGAGGCCGAGCACCGCGCCGGTCTGCGTGAACTGCTTCGTGAGATAGGAGGTGGAAGCGACGAGATACAGCCCGGAGCCGCCGCCCAGCGACACGACGCCGAGAACGAACGCGGGGAAGTTCGGCGCCGTGGCGACGAGGAGGCCGCCCACGCTGATCAGCCCGAGCGCCGCCAGAATCAGCCGTCGTTCGCCGTACCGGTCGCCGAGCACGCCGCTGGGGAACTGCGTGAACGCGAACGCGACCCACATCCCCGTGAGCGCCAGCCCGATGACGCCGTTGGAGACGGCGAACTCCCCGGTGATGGCGGGGACGAGCGGACTGATCATCACCCGGCCGGCGGAGGAACTGTAGTTCGCGAGCACCGCCAGCCCGAGCAGCAGCGGCGGCCCGCCGTACAGCCCATCGCGTTTCAGTCGGCCGAACATGGCGTCCTGTCTGCCCGGAACAGGCCTGTCCGCAAGTCCGTGTCGGTACGCCGCTACTCAGTCAGGCGCTCGCGCCAGCCCGTGTGTTCCGCGACGCGGCGCATCGCCTCCCGCTCGCGCGCGCCGCCACACCGCTCCACGACATCGGCGAAGAAGGTCAGCCGGTCGAGCAGGTCCGCGTCGTCGAACCCCGGCGTGTCCAACCGCGAGGCCGCAACCGTCGCCTCGACGACCGCACCGAACCCCCGGTTTGTCGTCAGCGGGCGCTCGCGAACCACCGCACTCTCGACGGGGGCGAGTTCCCACTCACGAATCGTGGTCCCCGCCTCCTCGTGGCTCTCGCCCCGTTCGACCGCGACCTCGACCCAGGCGTCCGCGGAGTCGAGTACCGGGACCTCCGTCTCCCGAACTGAGAGCGCGGCATCGACGAAATCCCGCG
This sequence comes from Halolamina sp., assembly GCA_042219375.1. GTDB lineage: Archaea > Halobacteriota > Halobacteria > Halobacteriales > Haloferacaceae > Halolamina. The sequence continues at coordinate 8,520 of JBDGQC010000108.1, forward strand.
GGTCTGCGACGAACTGGACGAACCCGCCGCCCTGGCGCTCGAAGTTCCGGCGCGTCCGGGTGTTGCCGTAGGTCCGGGCGGTCACCGGGTCGCCCGCGTGAATACCGAGCGCGGCGACGTTCCACAACCCGTTCGGCCCGAGCGTCGTCACCACCGATTCGGTGACGCCTCGCAGCGCGACGGGCCAGTCAGCGGGTGCGTCGTCCTCCGGAGCCCAGTCGTCCGCCGCCGGCCGGTCGTCAGTCATACTACGAGCCCCCGTTCGAGCGCGACGAACAGCGCCGCCGCGGTGCGGTCGGCCGTCGTCCCGGGGTTGATACCCTCCTCGACGAACGCCCGGGCGAGCGATTCCGCGGGCGCAAGCGAGCCGCTCTCCTCGACCGCGTCGAGCGTCGTTGCTGCGCGTTCCTGCACCTCGCGGGCGGTTTCGGCGCCGTGGTTCGTCGCAACCAGCGTGTCCGGCTCGGCGGCGAGCATCCCGAGGAATGCGCGGGCGCCGCGCTCCGTCACGGGGCCGTCGTCGGCCAGTATTTCCGTGGCGGCGGCGAACGTCCGGGGGAACCCCTCGACCCACTCCAGTCCGTTCGTGTCCGGCACGCCCTCGGGCGGGTAGGCCGAGAGGTCCATCACGTCCCAGAGCGTCATGTCTCGGTCCCTGAGCGCAGGCTCAGCATCACTCCCACGTCGGGCGTCCAGTTCGTCGGCGCCCTCCGGCGGGTCGCCGACGGCCACATCGACGTGCTCGAACGCGCGGTAGAACGCGACAGCATCCTCCACGGTCGTCGCCCGACAACGCCGTTCGACCCCCGCGGGCGTGAGGTCGTCCTGTGCGGCCGCACCAACCAGCGGCGTGAGTAGAAGCAAGCAGCCGAACTGGGTGTTGCCGCCGGACTGGCGGCGCATCCCCGCCACAGCGCGTTCGAACGCGCGACCCAGCGACGCGCCCGCGGCGGCCATCCGCAACCCGCGCGCGCTTCCGACGCCGCCGGCGAGAAACTGTTCGAAGCGCAGATCCTCGAGGTCCCGGCGCCGGTCGACGTTCCCCGGTTTCGGCGTGCTCGCGACCTCCAGCAGCAGCGCGAGTTCCGCGTTCTCCGCCGGCGACCGGGGGCTCTCACGACTCACGGCTCGGTCACCCCGGCGCGACCACCAACCGCCTCCCCATCGTCGAACCACTCGGTGACTGCCGTATTAACTCGCGAGAGTACCTCGGCGTCGTCGCTGGGACGGCCGACGCTGACCGCGTCGGCGCCGTAGTCGAGATACTCCTGGGTGGTGTCCCGGTCCCGTACACCGTTGTTCGCGATGACGAACAATCCTGTGTCGCACACGAGGTCCGCGACGACGGGTTCGCTGTCCATCGCGTCGACGTGGACGGCATCGGCGCCGGCCGCCTCGACGCGCTGAGAGACCGAGACGAGGTCGACGTTCGCGAGTTCGGCGCGGACCTTCACGCTCACGTCGGCGCCGGTGTCGCTCGCCGCCGCGACGAGTTCGGCAAGCCGGTCGGGGGTACGGAGCAGCGTCTCGCCACACCCGGCGGCGCGGAGTTCGTCCTGCCGGCAATGCGCGTTGATTTCCAGCATCGCGCCGTGGTCGGCGGCGACAGCGGCGGCGTCCCGAACTGGCTCGACCGTAGTCGAACGGACGTTGAACCCGGTGCGGATGGCCACGCCGTCGAGCGCCGATAGCTGCTCGTCGATGAACGCGATTGGGTCCGGTGGGAGGAACTCCGTGCGGTCGCGGTCGGCGACCATCTCGCGGGCCGCCTCCCGGGTGGGGTCGTCGAGACAGATGCCGCCGAGAAACGCCGCACCGGCCCACGTGGCACCGAACTCCGCCCACGCGGCGTCCGCGTCGCCGGAGAGCGACGCCAGCGCGAGACGCGGGGTGAACACTCAGACCACCTCGGGCGAGTGGTCGGTGCTGTCGCCGGAAACCGGCGGGAGTTGACTCGTGTCAATGTCATCGCCGTCGAGCGCCGCCGGGTCCATGACGCCCGCAAGCCCGAGGTCCGCGGCCGTCACATCGTCACCGACCGCTGCGAGCGCGATCGCGCAGGCGCGGGCAACCCGCTCGGCGTCCGCCGACCCGTCGATGGCCGTGTCCGTGCGGACGACGGGACGGGCCAGTTCCGTTTCGTCTTCCTCGTCGAGGACGAACGCATCGGCGAAGGTGTAGCGGTCGGCGACCCCGGCCGTCGAGGGGGCGGCACCGATTCCCTCCATCAGTTCCGGCGCGGGCCCGGAGAACGCCTGTTCGCCCACGAACGGCGAGACGGCGACGACCGGCGTCCGGTGGAGCGCGCGGTCGACCCCCGGGAGCGCGCGAATCGGGCCGACGGAAGTGACCGGGTTGGAGGGGCCGACGACAACCGGGTCCGAGAGCGCGTCGAGGGTTTCGGGGGTCGGTGATGCCCTGGTCGCGCCGCGGAACTCCACGTCCTCGACGCGGGGACTGGCACGCTCGGCGACCCAGTACTCCTGAAAGTGCATCTCGCCATCGGGCGTGTGAATGATGGTCGCCACCGGGTCGTCGCTCATCGGCAGCAGGTCGATATCGAGGTCGAACGCCTCCGCGAGCGCACGGGTCGCCTCGGTGAGGCTGTGACCCTCGTCGATGAGGGAAGTGCGCGTGATGTGGACCGCACGGTCCCGGTCGCCGATTGTCATGAACTCCGCGATGCCGGAAAAGCGGCGCCAGCGTGCGATGTCGCGGCCGGCGGTCTGTGCCTCCTCGGGCAGGTAGCGCGGCCCCTCGTCAAGGCCGGCGGCGTCAGCGAGCCTGAATAGCTCGTCGTCGGTTTCGTGCGTGTCGCCGTCGATGCCCCACCACGTCTCGCGGTCGAGGACGCCGCCGCCGTCGAACAGCACGGTGTCGAGGTCCGGGCAGACCAGCAGGCCGCCGAGTTCCACGTCGTCGCCGGTGTTGCCGACGACGCTGACGGCGTCGCGAGCGAAAACGGGCTCGTCCCCCGAGAGCAGTTTGGGGGTTCCGGTGCCGCCGGCGAGGAACGTGACCATATCGGGCGTTTCGCGCCCCCGGAGTTGAAACTGTCCCCTTTGGGAGCGGGCTGCACCGGGGCGGTTTTGGTGCTCGCCCGAACACGGGGGAGCATGAACGCCATCAAGGATTCCGTCCACGACTGGGTCACCCTCTCGCCCGTCGCCGCGGACCTGCTCGACACGCCGACGGTCCAGCGACTCCGGCACATCAAGCAGCTCTCGACGGTGCGGCTGGTCTACCCTTCTGCCTCCCACACGCGATTCGAGCACTCGCTGGGCGTCTACCACCTCGCCAACCAGGCGCTGACGCACCTGCGCGTGGACGGCGAGCGCGCCGACCACCTGCGGGCGGCGGCGCTGCTGCACGACGTCGGCCACGGCCCCTACGGCCACCAGACCGAGGAGGTCATCATGCGCCACAGCGGCCGGCACCACGACGAAATCGGCGCGGTCCTCGACGGGACACAGGCGGCGGCGACGCTGCGCGACCACGACCTCTCGCCACAGCGGGTGGCCGACCTCGTGCGCGGCGAGGGCGAACTCGGCCAGCTCATCTCCGGCGAACTCGACGTGGACCGGATGGACTACCTCGTGCGGGATGCCCACCACACCGGCGTGCCGTACGGCTCAATCGACCACGGTCGGCTGATTCGCTCCCTGCGGTACCGCGACGGCGAACTCGTGCTCGCGGAGGGGAACGTCCACACCGCCGAGTCGCTGCTGCTCGCTCGGGGGCTGATGAACGGCATCGTCTACCGGCACCACGTCTCCCGCATCGCGGGCTCGATGCTCGAACGCGCCGCCGAGCGGCTGCTGGCTCGCGAGAACGGCGTCGGATTCCAGCAGTTCGCGCGCATGGCCGACCACGACCTGCTGGTCGCGCTCCGCGAGCACGTGCCCGAACTGGGTGAGCGCATCGAGCGCCGGGACCTGTTCAAGCGCGCAGTCTGGGCGGACCTCTCGGACACGCCCGCGCATCTGGTCGAACTCAGTCACGAGGACGAGCGCGCCGCCGAGCGCGACATCGCCGAGCGCGCCGGCGTGGACGAAACCGAAGTCGTCGTCGACGTGCCGCGGCGGCCGTCGATGAAGGAGTCGAACGCCCGGGTCGTCGTCGGCGACGTGGTACAGCGCCTGGAGGAGGCCTCGGGCCTCGTCAGCGCCATTCGGAACGCCCAGCGCAGCGGCTGGCGCCTCGGCGTCTACGGCCCCGAAGGCGACCAGAAAGCGGTGGCGACGGCTGCGGTCGACGTGCTCGGGCTTCCCGACCGAGTCCGGGCGTAGCGCGGATTAGCGGCGTGCTCAGGCGCTAAGCCCCCACCCTCAACGGAGCGACCGAAGGAAGCGGAGTAGGGTGGGGATACAGCACCGTCATCATCTATTCATACAGCGATACGGTTGCAGGTCCACAGGCTCACACAATCCCAACAACTATACGCATAGGTACGCATAGTGCGCATGTAGTGAGACGGAAGAACATCACCATCCGCGAAGACCAAGCCGAGTGGGTTGAGGAGAACCACCTCAACCTCTCGTCGTTCATCCGCGACCAACTCGACCAACTCATCGAGGAACGCGAGTAGCGTCATGTACTACGCCTACAAGTATCGCCTCAAGCCGTCCGATGCCCACCGCAAGGAGTTGGACCGCCACCGCGATATTTGTCGGCAACTGTACAATCACACGCGCTACCGCCTCAACGAGTACCAAGATGAACACGACGAACCGCCGTCCATGACCACACTTCGGTCGGAACTCCCCGACCTCAAGGAGTGGTGGGACGACCTCTCGGATGTGTACTCGAAGGTGCTCCAAACCGTCGTGGAACGGCTGTTCGACAACCTCACAGGGCTCTCCAAGCTCAAGGAGAATGGCTACGGCGTCGGCCAACTCAAATGGAAGCCGCCACGGGAGTTCCGCAGTTTCACGTATAACCAGTCTGGCTTCAAGCTCGACAAGAAGGGCGGTCAGACTGTGCTGTCACTCTCGAAACTCGGAGACATACCGATTCGGCTCCACCGCGCCATCCCCGACGACGCGAAGCTCAAACAGGTCACGGTCAAGAAGGAACCGACGGGCGAGTGGTTCGCCACCTTCGGCGTCGAAATGGACCGCGAACCGCCCGAACCGCCTGAGAACCCCGAGCGGTGCGTCGGTATCGACGTGGGGATTCTCAAGTACGCCCACGACACCGACGGGACCGCTGTCGGGTCGCTCGACCTCTCCGCCGAACGGGAGCGACTGGAACGCGAACAGCGGTCCCTCTCACGGAAGGAACACGGGTCGGCCAACTGGGAGACACAACGGCGAAGGGTCGCGGAGTGTCACGCCGACCTTCGACGGAAGCGCCGCGACTTCCTCCACAAGCTGTCGGCGTACTACGCCCGAGAGTACGACTTCGTGGCGGTCGAAGACTTGAACGTGAAGGGGATGCTCGAATCACCGTCGAACAGTCGCAACACGGCGTCGGCGGCGTGGCGAACGTTTCTCTCGTTGCTCGAATACAAGTGCGACCGCGAAGGGACGCAGTTCGTGGCGGTCAACCCGAGAGGGACGAGCAAGGAGTGCGCGTCCTGTGGCGTTTCGACGAATAAGCCGTTGTGGGTCCGTGAACACTCTTGTCCTGCCTGTGGGTTTGAGGCGGACAGGGACGCGAACGCGGCGTGGAACATTCTGTCTCGCGGCCTCGAAGATGTAGGAGTGGGACACTCCGAAGGAACGCCTGTGGAGACTGCGCTTCCTGCGGACACCGATTCGGTGTCTGCAAAGCGCGTCGTGGAAGCAGGAAGCCCTACCCTCAAAGAGCGAACGGCGTCAGCCGTGAGCGAGTAGGGTAGGGTAGTTCACCCGTCGGATTCTTACCCTCCGGCTACCCAGAACCGGTAACCGATGGAGTCCAACGAGGAACGGCCCGCAGACGGGTCCGACCCGGCCTCGCCGGAGCCCTCGATGACGGAAACGCTGGAGACAGTCGGCGCCATCGAGCCGGCGGCCCTCGATGCCGAACTCGGCGTCACCGCGGGTGAGTGCATGGTCCTACTCGTCGGGGAGCACGGCGGCCGGCTCCCGCAGGAGGACCTCGTCTCCCTCGTTCCCTGGTCGGCAGCGACGGTGAGCCGCCTGCTGTCGCGGTTGGAGGACGACCAGCAGGTCGTGCGCATTCCGTCGGGTCGCGGGAACGTCGTGCTACTGCCCGAGGAGACGCCGGACCGGATGCTGTCGGACGAGGGGTGAGACGGCGCCGCCGCTCGACGAGTCGAACGGGCGGCTCGGGAAAACCCATCGTCACAAGGGGCTCGGTGGGGGTAACCGTCGTCACTGCCGCCCGCCGGCCTTTGGCGCGCGTGCCGCTTGAGTCGTTCGTCTCGAACCGGCCTGCTCCTACTGCTCGTCCCAGCCTGCGTGCTCGCGGTGGTCCCGTACCGTCTGCTGGAGCGCCTCGTCGTCGAGCCGCCCGTGTTCAGTAATCACCGCGGCGATACAGTCTGCGGGTGTCCGGTCGAACACCGGGTTCGCGACCGCGACATCGTCCCCGTCGTATAGTTCCGCCGGCTCGGCCGACTCCGTCGGCTCCCGGTCCTCGACGGCGATTTTGTCCCGAGCGGCGACGACGTAGAGCGGCAGGCCCGCGTACCGGCAGGCGAGTCCGAGCGCGCGCGTGCCGACCTTGTTTACCACGTCGCCGTCAGGCAACACCGCATCAGCGCCCACGAGCGCGGCGTCCGGGGTCGGCCCGACATCACCGCTGACAGCGCTCGGGAGCGCCGCGTCGGTCGTGAGCGTCACCTCGTGGCCCGTGTCCGCGAGCACCGCCGCGACAGTCACCCCCTCGCGAGCGGTCCGGGATTCGCCGACCACCACCGCCGCGTCGGCTTCCCGAAGCGCCGCGAGTGCCGTCCCTGACCGCGAGTGGGTCACGACCGTCGGGGATTCCTCGGCCTCGTCGGCGAGCACCTCGGCAGCCTCCATCGCGGCCCTGTCGTCCGCGTTGAGCGCTGCGCGCAGGGTTCCGCGTGCGCGCTCGGCGAGTTCGTCGAGACCGTCAGCGGTGGCCATCGCCCGGTTGATTCGGTTGACGACGACAGCCATCTCGGGTCGGGCGTCGCGGAGGCGGCGGGCAACGTCGTGGACTGCCTCACAACCCTGAACGTCCGGGTCGGCAACCGCGTCCACGTGACTCGCCTCCGCAGCAGCATCGCGGAGGACCGCGAGCGCCGTCACAGAGATGTCTGCGGCCCCGCGTTCCTCGTCTTCAGCCACGTCGGCGACGGTCGGACCGACGCGGCGATAGGTGCTCCAGAGCCGGGGAGCACACGGGCGGTCGAGAATCGCGTCCGGGGAAACCCACTCCCAGTCTGCTATCCCGTCGATTGGGTACACCTTACGCTCGGGGGCGTCGTACAGGAACGGGTGGATTGTCCACTCGCGGCCGGTTTCGTCGTCGACAACGCGAAGCGGGTCGCCGGAGCGGCGGCGTTCGGCATCGTCGACACCGACTACCTCACGGAGTTCGCGTTCTGCGGCGGCCCGTGGGTCGCCGGTTTCGGGGCCCGAGATGCCGTCCCACAGTCCCTGAAAGGTGGCGCCGGCGTCGCTTCGGCGGAGCAGCAGCATCTCGCCGCCGTGCTGGAGGAAAACTGTCACTACGTCGGGCATGGGGGAGCCTGGGGACGCGGCCCACTCCGGTTTTGGGGCGGCGACGGGCGCGTTTCGCTGGCACGGTGCGTCCGTATTCCACGACTTTTTGCCCGCGCCCGACAACCCGGAGGTATGGAACTGTTCGCCGTGCCGGACCTGCCCGAAATCCGCGAGGGGGACGACCTCGCGGCGATGGTGGCCGAACGGGTGGATTTGCGCCCCGACGACGTCGTCTGTGTCGCCTCGACGGTCGTCTCGAAGGCCGAGGGCCGGACCGCCGACCTCGACGAGTTCCCCGCCGGCCCGCGGGCCAGAGAAATCGCGCGTGACCTGGAAGAGATTTCCGGCGACGAGAAGGACCCGCGGTTCGCCCAGGCCGTGCTGGAGGAGAGCACCGACGTCGTGATGGACGAACCATTCATCCTCACCGAGACGCGGTTCGGCCACGTCGGCGTCAACGCCGGCATCGATCGGTCGAACGTTCCCGACCACGACCTGCTGCTGTTGCCGAAGCGCCCGTCCCAGTCCGCCGAGCGCATCCACGAGAACCTCCCCGAATCGCCGCCGGTCATCGTCACCGACACCTCGGGCCGGCCGTTCCGCCACGGCCAGCGCGGCGTCGCCATCGGGTGGGCCGGGATGCCCGCCTCCCGGGACTGGCGCGGCGAGACGGACCGCGACGGCCACGAACTGGAAGTGACCGTCCAGAGCGTCATCGACGAACTCGCGGGCGCGGCGAACCTCGTCTCGGGCGAGGCCGACGACGGCCAGCCGGTCGTGGTCGTCCGGGACTGGGAGTTCGGCGACCACGACGGCAGTAACAACCTCTTCCGGGACATGCGCGGGGATTTCGTGCGGCAGGCACTACGGGGCTGGGAGTACGAGGGCTGATTATGACCGACACAACCACGAACGGACTGCGCGGCATCGAACTCACACCCGAACACCCGGTGGGCCGGCTCGCCGACCTCGCGGAAATCGCCGAGGACGAGGGGTTCGACACGGTGTTCACCTCGGCGCACTACAACAACCGGGACCCGTTCCAGGCGCTGGCGACGATGGCCGAGCGAACCGACTCGGTCCGCCTCGGCCCGGGCGTCGCCAACCCCCACGAAACCCACCCCGTCGCGCTGGCGTCGCGGGTGGCGACGCTGGACGAACTTTCGGGCGGCCGCGCGGTGTTCGGTATCGGCCCGGGCGACCCCTCGACGCTCGCGAACCTCGGCGTCGATGCCGACGAGCGCGGCCTGCGGCCGGTACTTGAAACGTTCAAGACCGCCCAGCGGCTCTGGGCCGGCGAGCGCATCGACCACGACGGCGCCTTCGACGCCGACGACGCTGGCCTGAACTACGAACCGCCGAGCGATATCCCGGTGTTCGTCGGCGGCGAAGGACCGCACATGTGCCGGATGGCGGCCAAACACGCCGACGGACTGCTGTTCAACGGCTCCCACCCTACAGACCTCGCGTGGGCTGGCGACCGCGTTGCGGAGGGGCTGGACCAGCGCCCCGACCACCGCGGCGAGTTCCAGTTCCTCGCGTACGCGAGCGTGAGCGTGGCCGCGGAGCGTGGGACCGCACGCGAGGCCGCACGGCCGCCGGTGGCGTTCATCACCGCCGGCGCACCCGAACCGGTGCTGGGGCGCCACGGCATCGACGCCGACCGCGCCGCCGAGGTGGGCGAGCGCATCAGCGAGGGCGCGTTCAGCGAGGCGTTCGACCTCGTGACCCCGGAGATGATCGACGCGTTCTCGGCGGCGGGAACCGTCGAGGACGTGGCTGAGCGGCTCGCGGCGGTGCTGGAGCACGCGGATAGCGTCGTCTGTGGCTCGCCGTTGGGGCCGGAGTTGGAGCAAGCGGTCGGGCTGGCCGGCGAGGCGCTGTCGCTGGCGGCTGAGCGCGCCGAGAACTGAAAGCGCGGGCTACCGCGGCGCCTGCACCGCGCCGAGTAGTTCGAGCACGGCGCCGAGGGTGAGGTAGCCGAGCACGCCGCTGGCCGCGACGACGAGCAGCGCCCCCATCGCCAGCGAGACGGCCGCGAGGGGGTCCTGTGTCGCCACCGTGGCGAACTTTTCAATCAGCGTGGGGATGTCCCCGAGTAGCTGGGCGAGGCCGCCGCCCGAACCGGAGCCTTCTGCCATGCCCCACCGTTCGGACGGGGGTCACTTCGGTGTTGCGAGTGGCGACGTGAGGGTTTTAATCCGGGGCGCCCTCCCCGGGAGCGTGACGCTCGACCCGATACACGTCGACAACATCGCCCGCATCGCCGCCTCCATCGCGGGCACCGTCGACGACAGCGACCACGACGACTACGCCCGCCGCGCGTGGGAGATGCTCGACCCGCTGTACGACGAGGGCCGGGTAGTGGTCGAACCCCTCGGCGAGCAGGCGTTGCGGGCCGCCACCATCGACGACGTGGCGCTCGCGGACCGGCCGTTCGAGACGACCCACGGCCTCGATGCCGGCACGCTCAACCCCACCGGATTCAAGAACGGCCTGCTGCTCGACGTGGCGCAGGCAGCGATGGCCGCCGCGCCGACGGACCTGGACCTCCACCGCTCGCGCTCGCTGGTTTCGACAGTCCACGCCAACGACGACACGCGGAACTACACGCAGGACTGGCAGAAGTACGACGACGGCTACAGCCGTCGCCGGATACTCCACGTCCCCGAGGTCGGCCGCTTCGCCGACGAGGTGACCCACGAACTCGCGCTCTATCTCGCCGAATCCTCCCACGCGCTGGAGTACGCCGACGAGGTGGAGGAACTGCTGTTGCTCGACGGCCCCCTCTACCCCAAGCGGCTGTTCAACTGGGAATCCCGCGAGACGGTGCTCGCGGAGGCCGCGCGGGAGGCAAAGCCCCAGGCCATCATCGAGAACTACGTTCGCCTGGTCGAGCAGTTCGTGGAGCGCGGCGTTCCCATCGCCGGGTTCGTGAAGAACCCCTCCTCGCGGTTTCTCGTGCGGACGCTGTCGGAGAAGACGGCTGTGCCGTGGGCCAACGATGCCGCGCTGTTCACTCGACTGCTGGAACGGCGGGACGGCGAAGCGGACGCCGAGTCTATGGAGGACGGCGTAGCCGACCCGGGCGCCGCCCGGAACGAGAAGGACCTGACGTTCACCTCCTGGTTCGTCTCGCGTGGCTCCTCGGACGAGCCGATGTCCGCCGACGGTGACGCGATGGGTATCGAGCGCCGTCTCGACCCCGAAGCCTACGAGGTGACGTTCTGCTACCTGTACGACCCGCGCAACGACGTGACCTACAAAATCGAGGCGCCGCGGGCGGTGACCCGCGACCCGGAGACACGGGAGGCGCTCACCACTCAGCTCCTGAGCGAGGTGGCGACCCAGCGCGGCCCGCCCGAGGCAATCGAGAAGGCCGACGAACTCGCCAAAATTTCCGCCGAGGAGAAAACGTCCATCCGCCGGAAGTTCGAGGAGACGTTCGGCAGCGAACGCGTCCGGAGCTACGACGACGTGCGCTGGCCCGAAGAAGGGTTGTGAGCTACGCCGGCTCTTCTTTCTCGATTTCGATACTCACGTCGTCGACGCCGATGCGGGCGAACTGGGTGCGGATATGCTCGCGGGCGGCCGCGATGGCCTGCTCCCGCGTGTCGAACCCCCGGGGCATCGGCGACTCGAAGGCGACGCGGATCTCCTCGCCGTCGACCTCCAGCGGCGTCCCCCCGCTCTCGACCTCGTAGAACGCGTCACAGACCCAGACGTAGGCGGCGCCCTCGTCGGGCGCGCCCTTGAACGACGGCGGGTCCTCCCCCCGCTCGAAAACCGTGCCGGTGAGGGTGGTGCCGCCCCCACGACCGCGAATCTGAAGCATATCCGAAAGTAGTCGAGCGAGCGCCTTAGCGGTGGTGTTCGCGGCCTATCGCGCACTATCCGCGGCGGAACCGAGCAGGGAAAGGCGTATCCCCTGAGCCGCCATGGCACCGACTATGACTGACCTCGGGGATTTCGACGAGTTCTCCGGCGACGAGGACGATAGCGGTGCCGCGTCCGGCGGCCCCGCACCCGACGCCGACGAGGAGGAGTTCGAACGCTACCCGGCCGACCCGGCGGGCGCCGACAGCGGCCTCGGCACCCTCTCGGTGTCACAGGGGCTGCGGGTGGCCGAAGACGGCGACGAGACGGCGCTGCGGGCGTTCGTGACGACGGGGAACCGCGAGGCCGTCAGGCTGGGGAGTTATCTGCTCGTCCCGTACCCGGACGGCGAGTCGCTGTTCTGCCGGATCACCGCGCTGGAGTACGCCCAGGAGTTCCAGTCCGACGACGCAACCGAGATTCATGCCCGCCGGCAGATGCGCCGCGAGGAGTTCGAGGAGCGGGATTACAAGTTCATGGCCGAACTCGACCCGGTGGCCGTCGTGTACGAGGAGGGCGAGGACCTGAAGCGACGGATGACCGACCGGGTGCCCAAACCCGGCGCGCTCGTGCGCGAGGCCGCCGACGAGGAGAAAATCAAGACCGGGCTGAAGATTCCGAGCGACGGCGTGTTCCTGGGGCATCTCTCGGTCGGCGGCGAGAAGGTTCGCACCGGCGCGAGTCCCCCCACCATCGACTACCGCGTGAAGGACAACTACGGCGACGGCGACCCGCTCGTCTTCCGGCACACGCTCGTCGCGGGGGGGACCGGGTCGGGGAAGACTCACGCCTCGAAGAACGTCCTGCGGCAGTATCTCGACGCGGACCGGAGCTATCCGATGGACGACGGCCGCGAGGTGTCACCGGCGGTCGTGCAGTTCGACCCGCAGGACGAGTACGCCCAGATGCACGACGACAACCCCGAGATGGACGACGCGTTCGCCCGGAAACTCGACCGGGAAGGGGTCGCCCGTGGCGGCCACGATGACACGATTGCGCTGGTGCCCGTCGAGGACGGGGTTAGCTACGGCGGCGAGTCCCACCGCGCCGAGCAGGTGCGGTTCACCATCCCCTTCTCCATCGTCGACGAGTACGACATGCCGTGGCTGGTCGCCGGCAGCGGCCTCAACGACAACCAGTACCCGGCATTACTGACGCTCCTTCGGCGCTTCTTCGGCGACTACGGCTCCTCGGGGACGTACCAGGAGTTCCTCTCGTACCTCGACGACCCGGCGCTACAGGAGGAACTCGACGAATCCGGCCGGGTCCACGAAGCAACGTTCGACGCGGTCAAGCGTCGCGTCCGCGGGATTCCCTCGGGCATCTTCGACCAGGACGCCCGCCCGATTACGGAACTGGACCACGAACTCGTCCGGCCCGGCGGACTGTCGGTGGTGCCGACCTACCACCTCTCGACCTCCCGGGCCAAGGAGATGTTCGTGCTGGCCGTCTCCTCGCTGCTTGTGGACGACAAACTCTCGAACTCCCCGGAAAGCCAGCGCATCAAGGAGACGCCGCTTGTGCTCGGGATGGACGAGGCCCACAACTTCCTCTCGGATGCCGACACCGTTCAGGCCCGGAAGGTGGTTGATAAGTTCACCGAGGCGGCCAAGCAGGGCCGGAAGGAGCGGTTGGGGCTGTTCCTCATCACGCAGGACCCGCAGGACGTGGCCGACCCGGTGTTCAAGCAGGTCAACACCAGGGTGGTGTTGAACCTCGGCGACGAGGACGCGATTTCCTCCGTGAACATTCCGACGAACCTGGCCGAGAAGGTGCCGTACATGGAGAAAGGTCAGATGGTGGTGTACTCGCCCGATAACTCCGAGCCGGTGGAGTTGATCGGGCTGAGTAAGTGTGTCACCAGACACGGCGACTGACCGGTCGCGGCACGTGACCAGGCGCGACTCCGTTCCGCGACGCCGGAACGGACGCCACGACCGTATGACCCGTGACGACTGCCGTTCAGTCCCCACAGAACGCTGTGGACACCTGCCCACGGTGACTATCGGCGGTACTTTTTATTCCAGGAACTCGACGCCCGTGACCTCGAACCGCGCACCACCCGCCTCGCTCTCCGTCACGTCAATGTCCCAGCCGTGAGCCGTGGCGATTTCCTTTACGATTCCGAGCCCGAATCCCGTCCCGTCGGCGTTCGTGGTATGTCCCAACTCGAACACCTCGTCCCGGGTTTCCGCGGGGACACCCGGGCCGTCGTCGGCGACGAAAAAGCCCGCCCGGTCATCGAGCAGGCCGACCCGGACCGTCACATCCTCGCCGCCGTGTTCCACGGCGTTACGAAACAGGTTCTCGAACAGTTGCTGGAGGCGCGAGGCGTCGGCCGACAGTTCCCCGTCGTCCGCGACATCGAGGGTCGCCCCCGCCGTGTCTACAACGCTCCATCCCTCCTCGACGACGGCCCCGAGGCGCACCCGTTCGAGTTCGTCGATGGGTTGGCCCTGTCGGGCCAGCGCCAGCACGTCGTCGATGAGCGCGCCGATGCGGTCGAGCGCCCGCGCAGCGGCGGCGAGGTGCTCCGACTCCGTCTCCTTCATCGCAAGGTCGACCCGGCCCTGGGCGACGTTGAGCGGGTTTCGGAGGTCGTGAGAAACCATACTCGCGAACTGGTCGAGCCGCTCGTTCTGGCGCTCCAGTTCTCGCCGGTGCTGCTCACGGTCGGTGACATCCGTCAGCGTGACGAACTGGCCACTCATCGTCTGGCTCCCCCCGAACGGCTGTATCGCGAGTTGGAAGTAGCGCAATCCGCCGGCGCGCTCGATTTCGACCACCGCCTCCGTCTGTTTCTGGTCGAGATACTCCGCGAGCCTGGGGAGCACGGCGTCGATGGTCTTCCCCGTCTCCAGCGGGGGGAACATCTCCTTTGCCTGCTCGTTGTAGTCGCGCACGTGGTTGGCGTCGGTGAGCACGATGGTCGGGGAGTCGCTCACGCCGGCGAGCTGGACCGTCTGGAAGTCCTCCAGATAGACAAAGAGGATGCCCAGCGCGAAGGCGGCGACGCCGAGCGGTTCGTAGGCGAAGCTGAGGAGTTGGGGCAGTATCTCCCCGAGCACGTCGAGAACGATGGGGAGGCCGGTGACGACGACCAACACGACCAGCGGCGTCGTGTCGTGACCGACCTGCCAGAACAGTTCAAACAGCATGAAGTAGCCGACGATTGCGAGCGCGTACGCCAGCCCCATGGCGAGCCAATGGAGCGGTTGGGCCTGAATCGCGAGGTGGGGAAACGGGGTTTGCATCACCTCCGCGCGGAAGTAGAGCTGATGTATGGGGTTCGTGAACTTCACGAACGAGATGGCCAGGAACACCCCGACGGCGACACGACGAATCGACGATGACCGGTGGAGCGTGCGGCCGGTGTAGGCCGAACAGAAGTAGAGCCACGGGCCGACCGTCGAGAGGCCGACGAACAGGCCGATCTGGTAGAACACCAGTTTGAGTTCGACGGTGGGCGCGACCAGGAACCCGACGTGGGCGGCCGCCCAGCCACCGCTCGTGAGCAGGAGCGCGACCAGCCCGCGGCGCGTGTCCTCGTCCTCGATACGGCGGGCCCGGAGGACACTCCCGAAACAGGCGACGGCGGTCGCCCCGAACACCAGAATGTTGGCGAGGAAAATCGGGTTCGTCACCGCGGGTGTGGGCGAGGGCATGAGGCTGGGTGTAGTAACCACTACTCACCACTACCGAGGTATAAATCCCGCCCCCCGGAGGCTGCGGAGCGAAGCCGGCCCACCCCGTTTTTCACCTTTCCCGCTGAAGACGCCCACATGACGAAACGGATACTGGTCGCGTACGACGGCACGCCGCAGGCGGAGGAAGCCCTCGAGTTCACTCTCGACGAGTGGGGCGAGCACGAAATCACGCTGCTCTACGTCATCAACCCGGTCGAGGCGGGCTACAGCGCCGGCGTCGGCATCCCCAGCGGCGGCGAGGAGTGGTTCGAGCAGGCCCAGGCGGACGCCGAGGAGCTGTTCGCGGAGGCCGACACCGAACACGAAACCGACCTCGACGGCGTGACTGCAGTCGGAAAACCCCCACAGACCATCGTCGATATCGCCGGCGGCGAGGGTGAGAGCGTCGAGAGCGGGTCGATCGACGGCGGGTTCGACCACCTCGTCATCGGGAGTCACGGCCGCACCGGCGTCTCGCGCATGCTGCTGGGCAGCGTCGCGGAGAAAGTGGTTCGGGAGTCGCCGGTCCCGGTAACCGTCGTTCGCTGAGCCGGCGGTCATCACTCTGTGTCGGTAACACGGGAGTTACCTGATTGCCGTCGGGTGACCTAATTACGCGGGACACGACAGGCATTAAACCGGCACACGCCAGGTTTCCGTATGGAGTTCGACGACGCCGTTCTGACACGCCGCAGCGTGCACAGCTACACCGACGACCCGGTGGACGGAGAGACACTCGACGCCGTGTTCGAGCGGGTTCGGTACAGCCCGTCAAGCTACAACCTCCAGCCCTGGGAGTTCCTCGTCCTGCAGAACGACGAAAACCGCGAACGCCTGCAGGAGGTCGCCTACGGCCAGGAGCACGTCACCGACGCGCCCGTCGCCATCGCCGTCCTGGGCAACACCGACCCGACGGCTCACAGCGAGGCCGTCGCCAGCGACCTGCTCCGCAAGGGCTACCTGCCGAACGAGGCGGCCAAGGAGGGGCTGCTCGAAACCATCGAGGGGATGGCCGAGCGTGACGAGGCGACCAACCGCTCGTGGGCCGAGCGGAGCAGCGCGCTGGCCGCGATGACGCTGATGCACGCCGCCCGCGCCGAGGGGCTCGCGACGTGTCCGGTCGGCGGGTTCGACGGCGACGCCCTCGCCGAAGAGTTCGATATCGACGACGGCTACGAGCCGGTGATGCTGATAACGCTCGGCCACGCCGCCGACGACGCCGCGGACGTGACCAACCCGCGGAAGTTCCGTCGCTCCGTCGAGGACATCGTCCACCACGAGACGTTCGAGCCGACCGAAGCAGAACTCCCGCAGGAGCCGGCCCACGCCGACGACTGAGACGGTCCGTGGCGACGGTTCGACCGGGGAGGAAACACCCGGGAATCGGCCGTCCCGTTACGCGCTCGGGACGCCCATCGCCGACAGCTCGAACAACCCGAACACCGAGAGCAGCCAGAGGATACCGATTGCGGCGACCCACGCGCCGGCGCCGATGATGGCGGCCTTCACCCAGCCGCCGGGGTAGCGCCAGTTGATGACGCCCACCCAAAGCAGGAGGAGCAACACCGGGCCGACAAGCGGTATTCCGCCGACGAAGCCGAACAGCGAGTAGACCAGCGCGCCGACCGCCGCGGCGACGACGGCGTTGAGGTAGTCCTGCTCCCCCGAGAGCACGACGGAGGCCGCGACGTGGATTGCCAACGCCCCGACCAGCAAGCTGACGATGCCGACGATTGCTCCATCCATGGCTGCCATGCGGTAACCCTCGCGCGGCATCGGGGTAGTTCTGGTGGCAGGTCGCCGACGGGTCGGCCCGAAGGGTTTAGTCCAGTTCCCGCGGTCATACGATATAATGGACGAGTCGGAGATGCGGATGGACAAACGGGTCCGGAAATCGATGCGGGAGCTCCTGCGGGAGGCGTTCGTCACCGGGCTCGCCGTCGTGGTTCCGCTGCTCGTCACGGCCATCGTGCTGGCCATCGCGCTGCAGTACGTCCACACCTACCTCTCGCTGTTCGCGGAGGCGGTGATGGCCGCCGGCGACCAGGTCCACATCCCGCTCTACGGCGACATGCCCATCGGGCAACTCGCCGTCGAGGTCCTGACGCCGCTTATCCTGCTGTGGTTCATCCTCATCGTCGGCCTGTTCACTAACGCCACCCATCTGGGGGAGCGCGCCGTCGATTACTTCGACTACTTCATCTCCCAGATTCCGGCTATCGGCGGCGTCTACGAGTCGTTCCGGCAGATGAGCGACGTGGTGCTCGAATCCGACACCCAGAACTTCCGAGACGTGAAACTGGTGGAGTTCCCCCACGAGGGCGCCTACACCCTGGGGTTCGTGACAACCGAAACGCCGGCACCGCTTTCGGGGCCGGCGGGCCACGCGGAGATGCTCACGCTGTTTCTTCCGCTGGCGCCAAACCCCGTGATGGGCGGCCACCTCGTTCACATGCCCGCCGAGAAAGTGATGGACGTGGACATGACTGTCGAGGAGGGCATCCGCGCAATCGTCACCAGCGGCGTCGCCGTCTCCGGCGGCGGGGTTGCCGGCGCTGGCCTCGACGAGGGGGACCTCCGGGAACTCGCGAGCATCGAACACGCCGACCAGCAGCTGAACCCCGGGATGGACTCGCCGAACGTGCGCCGTGCCGAGGAGGTGAACACGAACCGATCGGACGTCTACGACGAGTCGGTCGAGCCGGCACGAGCGACCACGCCGGACGACATCGCCCGCCGGGAACGCCCCGAGGACGTGACCGGAGTCGATACTGACATCCCCGCCGAGCGTATCCATGGCATCGACAGCGACGCCTACGTCACGCCCGCTGAAGAGTCCGGCCGCTACCAGCCGGAGGCCGAGGCCACCGACCAGCGCCCGGCCGAACTCGCCGACCGCGACGCCGAGGACCGCGACTCGACCGAAGAACGTCCCGCCGAACTCGCTGACCGCGATGCTGCGGAACGCGACACGACCGAAGAGCGCCCCGCCGAACTCGCCGACCGCGATGCTGCGGAACGCGACACGACCGAAGAGCGCCCCGCCGAACTCGCCGACCGCGACGCCGAGGAACGTGACGAAACCGAACAGCGTCCCTCCAAGGAGTCGCCCGACGAGCGGGGGAAGCGGAGCTGATGGCCGGCACGTTCGAACTCCGGGCGCATACGGCCGACGTGGCCGTCGAGGCGGAAGGCGATCGCCTCGGCGACGCGTTCGCCGCAGTCGCTGACGGCCTCGCGGCAGCGATGTGTGATTCCTGGCCTGCCCCGGATGAGACGGGCGGGAGCGAGCGCCGAGAGCTATCCGTCGTCGCCGAGGGGCCGGAGGCGGCGTTGTACGACTATCTCGACCAACTCATCTACGAGCGCGACGTGCATGCCGTACTTCCGGTCGACAACGAGGCCACCGTCATCAAACGGGAGGGTGACTGGCGCGTCGAGGGGAGCTACCGGGGCGTCCCGCTGGATGCGGTCACCGCTCGCGACGTGAAAGCTGTCACCTACTCCGAGATGGCGATCGATGAAACCGACGCAGGGTGGGAGATATACGTCGTGTTCGATGTCTGACCGACCGCGGCGCGCGTTCCGACCGCGGCAGGCCACAGTTTTCGGCCGTACGATGGGACCACCGGCGCGGTTGCGATAACCAACCGAAGACGGGCAGGTTAGTCACAGGCGCGCGCCCGAGCATGTGGTCCGGTTTCAACACACTCATCGCTCTGTAGCCCTCACCAACAGCTAATGAGTCACCAGCTTCCGGACGTGCAGGCCGGAGAGCCGGACGTGACTGTCGGCCTGAGTCAGGTCGGCGTCACCGGCGTCGAGAAACTCGTCGAACTCCACCGCGAGGATGACCGCCCGTACGTGCTGATGGCGGAGTTCTCGGTGTTCGTGGACCTCCCGAGCGGGCGGAAGGGCATCGACATGAGCCGCAACATGAAGGTCATCGAGGAGGTGCTGGAGGCGGCCGTGGAGGGCGAAACCGACCGGCTGGAGGCGCTCTGTGGCGACGCCGCCGAGCGCCTGCTGGAGAAACACGAGTACACCACCACCGCCGAGGTCCAGATGGAGGCCGACTGGGTCATCAAGGAGGAGACCCCAGCCAGCCGCCTGCCCACGCAGGGCACGGTCGATATCCTCGCCTCGGCGACGGCGACCGAGGAGGGCGTTCAGGAGGAAATCGGCTGCCGCGTCACGGGGATGACGGTCTGTCCCTGCTCGCAGGGGATGTCCGCTTCGCGGGCCCGGAAGACGCTCGCTGACCTCGGCGTCGACGAGGAAACCACCGAGGCCTTCCTCGACCAGGTGCCACAGCCGGGCCACTCCCAGCGCGGCCACGCCACCCTGACGGTCACACAGGCCGGCGAACCCGAGGTGGACCTGATGGAACTGGTCGAACTCGCCCGGGACTCGATGAGCGCGCGCATCTACAACATGGCCAAGCGGCCCGACGAGGACCACATGACCTACGAGGCCCACGCGAACGCGAAGTTCGTCGAGGACTGCGTGCGGTCGATGGCCCGCGGCGTCGTCGAGGAGTACCCCGACCTCGATGACGACGCGGTGCTCTACATGAAACAGGAGAACGACGAGTCGATTCACCAGCACGACGCACAGGCCGAGCGCGAGGTGCCGATGGCCCGCCTCCGGGCGGAAGTCAACGACGAGGCGTAGCGCAGGCGGTCCGGGACCGGCGTGCTACTCCTCCAGCGTGACCGGTTCAGCCTCGGCCCACCGCGGCTCGAACGCTTCGTGGATGTCGGCGGCGAACTCCCGGTCCTTGAGGTCGATCATGCCGAACGGCTCCCGCGGTTCCAGCGGGTTCGGTACATCGATACAGACTTCGGCGTCGTCGAGGAGGTGGAACGAGCCGCTGACCTGTTCGGTTGTCCGCACCTGGAACTCGGGGTGGTCCACGAGTTGGGTTTCATAGCGCTCGGTGACTTCCTCGGGCAGCGTCCTGATGAGGTCGGGACCGAGCAGTACCGACACCGACGCGCCGCGTTCGAGCGCGCGCTGGAGCGCGGCCGCCACTTCGTCGCCGTACTCCCCGATATCGAACTGCGGTGTTGGACCGCCGGCGACGGTCACCACCCGCTCGGTCGCGGTGTCCAGGCGCTCGATGAGCAGGTCTACCGTCTCCTCAGGGCCGACCGCGGCGGTCCAGAACCCCTCCTCTGCGGGCGCGGTGGCGTCGAGGTCCGTTTCCAACTCCGCGACGGTGGACTCGTACTGGGCCTCCTGCTCTTCCAGTTCCTCGCGTTTCGCCGCCAGCAGACGGTCGAGCGCGGCCTCGGGTTCGACGGCGACGTACTTCTTGGGTCGGCTGGCGGCCTGGCTCCTGACCAGCCCGCGCTGTTCCAGGTCCTTCAGCACGTCGTACACCCGCCCCATCGGCACGTCGCTCGCGCGTGAGAGCTCCTTGGCCGTGCTGGGCGACGCCGAGAGCAGCGCCCGGTAGGCGCGCGCCTCGTACTCCGAGAGGCCGAGGTCCCGCAGGCTTGCCATACCCGTTGGTACCAGTCACGGGTGAAAAACTCTCCGGGCGTTTACCCGGGAAATTCGTTGGCGAGAGTTTCCTACCGCTGGGCGACGCGGTCCATCAGCGCCTCAGGGTCGGCCGCCGGTTCCGACACACCCGCGACGCGGGCGGTGCCGCGGTCGAGGTCAGGCGTAACCCGTTCGGCAGCGTTCGGAACGACCACTTTCTCGTGGTCAGCGACCCGGAGCGCGGCGCGGTGGAGGTCACTCCCGGCGTCGTCGGCGACGTAGATAACCAGCGGGTCCCGGACGACCCGGCCGGCCACGGTTCCGTACTCCGCGACCTGGACGCCGACGCGGTGGGAGGCGCCGGCGAAGGCCCCGACGGTTTCGCTGGCGATGTCCCGGTACCGGTCCTCGCCGGTCAGCGCCGCGAGGTCCACCAGCGCGTTCGCCAGCGCAGCGTTGCCGTCAAGCGGGCGCAGCGGGCGGTCGAGCATCGCCACGTCCTCGCTCGGGCCGTCGAGGAACGACCCGTCCTCGTGGAGCGTCTCGATGGCGTGGTCCGCGACGGTCCGGGCCACGTCGACCCCGTAGCCGAGCGTCTGTTCCGCGCGGGTGAACGCCGCGACGACCGCCGCCAGGTCGTCGAGCGTGTCTCGCGGGCCAACGTCGCCTCGGTCCCGGAAGTGGAGGACGGAGCCGTCTTCGACGAGTTCACGGTCCAGATATTCGATGACGCGCTCCCCGTACGATCGCGCGCGCTGGTCGTCGGTGTAGCCGTAGAAGGTGAGCAGCGCGTCGGCCGCGAGCGCGTTGCCGCCGGCGTAGGCCGTGAGGTCCGTTCTGGGTTGGCGCGCGTCGGCCCGTTCCGCGGCGTCCTTGCGCCAGTACTCCGCGCCCTCGCCCGGCCCCTGGCTGCCGCCGATGGCGACCCCCGACCAGAGGTCGTCGGTGAGGAATTCGACGGTCGCGGCCGCCGGGTCGCGGTACGCGTCCTCGCCGGTGTAGACGTAGGCGTTGGCGAACGCCCGGAGCAGCGTCGCGTTGGTGTCGAGCAGCTTTGCGTGGTGGACATCGCCCCAGTCACGGCGTCCGGCGTACCGGAAGAAGCCGCCGGCCGCGTCGTCGTGCAGGTGGTCACGGACGGCGTCAAGGGTGCGGAGCGCCTGGTCACGCTCACGCTTGAGCGCGAACTCGACGGTGCGTGCAAGCGGGAACTTCGCCTGCTCGCCCCACCCGGCGAACCGCTCGTCGAACTTCTCGTCGAGTTGGCCCGCGATGTGTTCCTCGATGGCCGAGTCGACCTCGCCCGCCGGCGGGATGTTGCCGGCGAGCGCGCGCGGCACGCGGCCGATATCGTCGCCCTTCTCGGCGTAGGTTTCGGCGACGCGGTCGACCACCTGTCGCATCCCGTCGGGCGCGAGCGCGGTCGCGCCGGAAATGAGCTTCCCTGACGGGGTCAGGAACACCGTCGAGGGGAAGCCGCCGGCGGCGTAGCGCTCGCGAACCCGTGGCCGGCGGTCGGCGTCGACCCGAATGGGCACGTAGCGGTCGTTCAGGTTGGCGGCGATGCCGGGGTCTGCGTAGGTGGTGGCGTCCATCTCGTGACAGTCCACACACCACGTCGTCGAGAGCGAGAGCAGTACGGGAACGGAACGCTCGCGGGCCTCGGCGAACGCCTCTGGACCCCAGTCGCGCCACTCGACGCGTGTCTCCTCCTGCATGGCATTAGGTCGGGTTGTTTCGGGGGTAAGGGTGTCGAAGGTGGCGAGGTCGGGACGTGGACAACTCTGCGACTGTGGCAGTAGAGGAAAGCATCAGCAGTTAGAAAATAGTTCTCGCTCAGAATCGGCCGTGGAACTTCCGGTAAGTGTAGCGAATTCGGCACCCAATCTATCCACAGCGTGTCTGAAACAACTCTCAGAACATCATCTCAGTCCCATTTTTTGCAGCTGCTTACAATTTGGACAGGGTTCCACCCGCTTCGGTTCGCCACAGGTAGGACACTTCCCGTCAGGATATTGTGGCGTTGACTGCCCACGGTCCGTCATTTCGTCCATACGCCAAATTCCTCAAGATAAACGGATAAAATTTTCAGCCGTTACCGATGTCGGCCTTTCGATATTGCACACCTCCTGAGCGGCTGTTCCACTCCGAATCAGCTGATGAAACCCAACTACGTGGTGAGTACCTTCGGTAAGTGCGGATGGACTACTGACCGCGAACGAGCGGAGCGAGTGAGCAGGCCAAGAGCCGACCGTAGGGAGGCTCGCAGGCTTTTGGTCGAGCTTTTGCCAGGGCCGGCTTCGCCGGCCCGCAGTAAAAGGTCGGTTTCTACGTCCGGAACGATTCACCACACCCGCACTCGCTGACGACGTTCGGGTTCTCGA
>JBDGQC010000108.1:31698-33724 GCA_042219375.1 Halolamina sp.
TACGTCCGGAACGATTCACCACACCCGCACTCGCTGACGACGTTCGGGTTCTCGACGTGGAAGCCGGCAGCCTGGAGCCCCGCTTCGTAGTCGAGGACGGACCCGCCGACGTACTCCTGAGATGCGGGGTCGACGAACACCCGCAGGTCGTGAAACTCGACGACTGCGTCGTCATCCTCGGGTTCGTGCTCGAACCGCATCCCGTAGGAGAGGCCGGCACAGCCCCCTTGCTGGACGTAGAGCCGAAGCCCCGCTTCCTCGGGGTCCATCCCTTCGCGTTCGAGCAGGGAGAGGGCCTCGTCCGCAGCCTCCTCCGTCACCTCGATTGCCGGGTCGGCGTCCGCGGTTGTGGCGCTCATGGCTACGGATAGTGCGTGAGCGGGCATAACCTTGGCGCCGTTCACGAACTGTTCAGAGAAACTACTTCTCGGGGCCTGCGTCGTCGCCGGTGCTGGTCCCGGAACGGTCGTCGCCGGTCCCGGAGCCGTCGAGCCGAACCCGGACGCTCTCGACGTGGGCCTCCAGCCCCTCGGCCGCCGCGAGCGTGGTGACAGTCTCCTCAATGCCGTCGAGCGCCGCACGGTCCAGGCGCTGGACCGTGGTGGAACGCAGGAAGTGGTCGACCGAGAGCCCGCCGAAGCGCTTGGCGCCGCCGCCGGTCGGCAGGACGTGGTTGGTGCCGGTGGCGTAGTCACCCGCGGCGACCGGCGCGTACGGGCCGAGGAAGACGCTGCCGGCGTTGGTGATGCGGTCGAGGAGCGCCTCGTCGTTCTCGGCCTGGATGGAAAGGTGCTCGGCGGCGTACTCCTCGGCAAACAGCACCGCCTCGGGCATCGAGCGTGCGGTGAACACGCCCGAAGCGTCGTTGTCGAGCGCCGTTCGGATGGTTTCCTCGCGTTCACGCTCGCTCGCCTGTCGGTCGAGTTCGTCCGTGATCCGCTCGGCGAGCGCCGGGTCGTCGGTAACCGCGACGACGCTGGATTCCGGGTCGTGTTCCGCCTGGGCCAGCATGTCGCTCGCGACGAAGGCGGGGTCGGCGGTCTCATCGGCGACGACGAGTATCTCGCTCGGGCCGGCGAGAAAGTCAATCTCCACCTCGCCCCTGACCTCCGCCTTCGCGGCGGTGACCCAGGGGTTGCCCGGGCCGACGACCTTCTGGACGGCGTCGACGGTTTCGGTGCCGTAGGCGAGCGCGCCGATGGCCTGTGCGCCGCCGACGGAGTAGACCGCGTCCGCGCCGGCCTCGTGGATGGCCGCGAGGGTGACGGGGTTCATCTCCTCCGCCGGGGGTGTGGCGACGGCGACGTGGTCCACGCCGGCCACCTTGGCGGGGACGACACCCATGATTGCGCTTGATGGGTAGGCGGCGGCACCGCCGGGAACGTAGACGCCGACGCGTTCGAGCGGGCGGAACCGCCGGCCTAACTCGCGGTCACCGAACTCCTCGCGCCAGTCCTCGGGGCGCTGCTTCTCGTGAAACGCCCGGACGTTCTCGATGGCCTCGTGGATGGCGCCGAGGGTCTGGTCGTCCACGTCCTCGACGGCGCGCTCGGCCTCGGCGGTCACGTCGATGTTGCCCACATCCACGCCGTCGAACTCCTTGGAGAACTCCCGGAGCGCAACATCGCCCTCGTCGCGGACCCGCGGGAGGATGTCCCGCACGTCCTCCCGGGCGTCCTCGACGCCGGCGTCACGCTCGAACAACGCGCGCCGCTCGGCGGTCGAGAGGTCGGAAACCGCTCGTGGTTGCATGTGTCTCCCTTCAGCGTCGGCGCCTAAGGTGGTTGCGGATAGCCGACGCTCGGGACGTAGTGAACAGGTAGCCACGCAGCCGCCGCGTGTCGGGCGACGGGGCTACCGCTCGAAAGAGTGAGTTCAGAGGTCCGAACCGCACCGAACCCCGATAGTTACAAGAACAGCTCCGAACTGAAAAGCCGACTTAGAGTCGGGTCAGGTTCGTCGCGCGGGGGCCCTTGTCGGCCTGTTCGATGTCGAACTCGACCTCCTGCCCCTCCTCCAGGTCGGG
>JBDGQC010000102.1:0-33223 GCA_042219375.1 Halolamina sp.
GGTGGTGTCTGTTGCCCCCGTGAGGGGGTGGCGGGGCGCATCACGTGCTCGCGAGAGACGATGGCTTCGGACCGACGCAGTAACCCAGGAGAGCGCTTCATGCAGGACCCATCGCCGATGGTGAGGGGCCGTGGGCGGATCTTGCGGTAACGGTCCTGACCGATCTGGTTCGCGCGTCGGTCGTTGCTCGATGTCGATGAGGGCGGATTTGTCGTTGACCGACGGTCGACCGCATCGTGATCGGCTCCTGCTAGCTCACGTCCACGTAGCGCTCGCGCTCCCAGTCGGTCACCACGTTGTCGAACGCTGCCAGGTCACGTCGGCGGTTGGCGAGGTAGGCGTCGATCACCGCGTCTCCGAGTTCGTCAACGAGTGTCTCGTCCTCCTCAAGCGAGTTGAACGCCGCCGTCGGCGACTGTGGTAGCACCGGTCGGCTGTCGGTCGGATCTCTCTCGACGGCCGCCGTCGGCTCGAGTTCGCGGCGGATGCCGTCGATTCCTGCAGCCAGCGTCGCCGCCACCAACAGGTAGGGGTTGGCATCGGCCGCGGCGAGTCGGTTCTCAGCCCGCGTGTATCCGACCGGAACACGGATCGCGGTCATACGGTTGTCGTAGCCCCAGGACGCCGTGTAGGGCGCGAACCCGTCTGGATGGAGACGCTTGTAGCCGTTGAGCGTCGGTGTGCCGAAGGCGGTTAACGCGTCGGCGTGGTCGAGCAGGCCGGCGACGAACTGGCGTCCGGTCTCGGAGAGTGTATCGTCACGGGCTTCGAACGCGTTCTCGCCGTCGCGTTGCGCGCTCACGTGAAGGTGGTAGCCACTGCCGCTCTCCCCTGCGAACGGCTTGGCCATGAACGTCCCGACGTGACCCGAGAGCGTCGCCGTCCGCTTGACCAGCCGCTTGAAGTCGAACGTGGTGTCGGCCTGCGAGAGCGGGTCGCTATGCTCGAAGAGCACCTCCAGCTGGCCGGGGCCGTGCTCGTGTTCAAGAGAATGGATCGGGATTCCGTAGTCGGGCCCCCACTCTGAGAGTTGGTCGTAGAACGGTGAGAGGGTCTCTGTCGCCTCCGAAACCCACTCGTGTTTGTGGTCGGTCACCGGCTCGTAGCCGTTGTCAGTCTCGTTGAGCAGGTAGAACTCCAGTTCGCTTCCGATGCCGAAGTCCAGTCCGTGTTCGGCGCTTGATGCCACGACGCGTTTGAGTGTCCTCCGGGGCGCAGCGTCGACGGGTTCGCCGTCGTAGTGGACATCACAGAGGACCCGTGCGGCGTCGTCTCGCCATGGGAGGACGGTGAACGTCTCGGGGTCGGGGTGGAGTCGACCGTCGCCGTAGCCGATCTCTTTCCCGAACCCGGACCCTTTCGGCACCTCGTTGCGGGGTGTCTGGACCAGCAGGAGCATGTTGACCGGGAACCCCTCCTTCCAGACATCCAGAAACCGGTCCGTAGTGAACTGTTTCGAACGGGAGAGGCCGTTCATATCCGCGAACTCGACGAACACGTGGTCGATGTCCGCCTCGGTGAGCCGTTCGGTCATGCGGGTTGCAGGGTCAGTCATGGCGTTGCCCGACCGTGTGATGGTCGCTTGCGGGCACATCGGGTATCACCGGTTTATAACTTCGGCACGACCCACCGCCGGCCCGGGGTTTATTCTATTCCGATACATACCCCAGTCAATGCTTGTCGTACTCGACACCGAGGTCGAGCCCGATTACCGCTATCTCGGGCCTGAAATCGTTCACCATCTCCCTGACGTTCACTACAGGGTGTTCGTCGATGACCCTACCGCCCCCGATCTCGACGAGGTGGACGGGGTCGTGCTCAGCGGTAGTACCGCTGCAGTCTACGAGTCCGGGCACGAGGACTGGCTCGAACCCGAGAAGGAGCTGGTTCGACGGTGCATCGAGACCGAGACGCCGCTGCTGGGGATCTGTTTCGGCCATCAGGTCGTCAACGTCGCTCTCGGCGGCACCGTCGTCGGCGACACCCGGCGTGCGACGTTCGTCGAGATGGATCATGAGGGCGGTACTGTGCTTGCGGGCGTGGAGCCGGTCGTTCCGGTGCTCCATGCGGACCTCGTCACCGAGCTGGGCGAGGGAATGGTCGGGACGGCATCGACCGACTACAACGAGTACTTCTGTGCCCGCCACGAGTCAGCGCCGCTCTGGACCGTCCAGTTCCACCCCGAGTTCACCGAGCGCGTGGTCGACCGGCCGACCGACTTCGATCCCGGCGGGTACGGCTTCGAGGACACCAACGCGACGAAGGTGCTCTCGAACTTCGCGGAACGGTGCGGGTACTGACGCGGGGATGCCACCTCATGACAAGCTCGGCCGTCTGGTAGTGTAACCCGTGGTGGCCTCGAGCCCGGCAAGATCCCCCACAGTCCGGTATCGGGAACTGCGAAGCCGCCGACGGGGTGGCTGATGTGGTTGACGATGCGATCACCGCCCTCGAACACGGGGGTACGTCCATCGAACTCATCGACGCCGTCAGCGAGCTTGAGGAGTTCAGAATCCAGCCGACGGTGGTGAACCGTCCCGTTCGGTTAGCGGCCGGTTTCGGCGGGAAGGTGTTCGAGCGCTTCCTCTAGATGGATACGCCGGAACGACTGCCGGATACGGGTTTCGTCGTCGGCTGGCAACTGGAAGGCGGGTTGGCCGTCGATCGCGTTGTCCGTCTCGCGGTACCAGCGGGCCGCTGGGTCGTGCGAGACGTCGATGACGACGTCCGGATCGCGGACGTCGCCGGTCGGTCCGTACAGATAGCAGGCGTCGATCCGGCGGCGTGTACTGTTCAGGGTGACGTCCGCCAGGTCCGGGTCCGTCACCGTTCCGGTCGGGACGAGGAGGATGTTCACGGCCCGGTCGTTGATCGCCTGAAGGATTGGTTCCGGATCGCGAGGAACCGGGACCTGTTTGTGTGCGGGCCAGATGTCGAACTCGAGGTAGTCGACAACGTCGACGTCCGCCTGGAAGGTGTAGTAGTCGGGATACTCATAGAACTCATCGGTCTGCTCGCGGAGGCGGTCGTAGAACGCCGTGACACACGCTAGGATGAAGTTACCAGCCCCCATCCCGTCACTCGGCTCCGCCATCACCACTCCCAGTCTGTCAGAAATCGTTATCGACGGCAGAGCGGCTGAACGTGGGACCGGCTCCCCGTCGCGGTAGTAGTCGAACGCGTCATTCGTGAGTTCTCGAGCGGTGTGCATCGGTTCACCCCGGCTGTTAGTGAGTCCCGCAGCAGCAGGCAAAACTGTTTGGCCGTTTCTGCATCGGGCCGCGACTTCCAGATGGGCATGATGTCGTCCTCGGTCCCGGTCCTCCACGGCGTCGTCTCCGGGTGGTTCGGCCTCACATCCTCTACCGCTTATTCTGGGACGCTGGCAAACGTATCTCCGCGTTCAGCCGGGGAGCTCCCGGATCCCGTGGACCCGGAACTCGCTCGGCGGGTCGTCGAACCGGTCGAGTCGGAACGGATCGAGTGGAACTGGCGCGTTCTCCCCGGTGACGAGCGCGCGGACCGCTAACCCGGTGAACGGTGACATCGAGATGCCCCCGGTCACGCCGCTGACGACCACGAGGCCCTCGGGACCCCCAGCGGGGGTGTCGAGGATCGGCAGCCCGTCGGGCGTGATGGCCGACCCGCTCGGACAGGTTTCGTAGCTCCCCTCGACAATGTCCGCGTCCGCCACGTCTTGGGCCATGGCCGGGAGTTTGGCAGCAATCTCGCCGCGGTACTCCTCAGGCGGCGATGACGGCGGCCGGCCGGGCTCGTCGAGAAAGTACATTCCGCCGGAGACCTGTAACACCCCGGATTCGTCGAGGTCGGGCCGCCACCAGATATCTCGCCCGTAGAACATGGGGGCTGTTTCGGGGAACTCGGGGGCCTCGACCTCCACGTTCATATAGACGAACTGTCTTGTTGGCAGGTCGACGAAGGGTGCGAGGAGCCGGGTGTTGCCGGTTCCGGCAGCACAGACCACCGTCTGGGCGGTGATTTCACCCCCGGCTGTGGCGACACCGACCACCTCGCCGGACGACGCTCGCACGCCGTCGACGGGGCTCTCTGTTCGCACGTCAACCCCCCGCTCGCGGGCGACGGCGGCGAGCGACGCGACGTACTCCCGAGGACGGATGATGCCACTCTCCTCCAGCACGAGCCCGCCGTGGAACCCATCGAGGTGAAGTCTGTCGGGCCAGCGTGCCGCCAGTTCCTCGGCCGCCTGATACGCGATGTCGTAGCCGTCGTGGTCGAACAGCGGCGCGTAGTCCTCCTGTAACGAGGCCGCCTCCGCTGCCGTCTCTGCGAGCTCAACGTAGGGGCGCTCGACGTAGGAGAAGCCGTGTTGGCTGTCGAGCCAGCGGAACTGCTCGACCGCGTGTGTGACCGCGTCTGGATATGTCGCCCAGTCGGGGAACGCGCTGACGAACCCAGCGGCGGACCCGGAGGCGCCGGCGCCGACTGACTTGGCCTCCATGACGACGACGTCGTGGTCCCTGGCGAGTTCCAGCGCCGCCCAGAGCCCGGAGGCACCCGCGCCGACGACCACGACATCGTACTGACCGGAGGTCGCTGACATAGACAGTTGGTGGCGGGGAGATCCGCTTAATGATTTCCCCCGCAGGGGTTTCGTGGTCGTGAGTGGGGTAGCCCTTCATTTTCGCTCCCGAACTGGAGTGTGGGGATGCCGGCGGTACGATTCAGGGGTTCTCAACTGTTGCTAAATAGAGCAAGACTCAGTATGATATGGTATGTAATAGGACATAATGAATCGAGCCTCAGATGAGTCTCTTAATACTCATTGTTCGAGGTGCGAATTCGAGAATTTGAAGGCACTCTACAATCTGAATACGGTGGCGAAGGAACACGCTGAATCTGCAGAAAAAGCATACAACGCGGGGTTGAAACGGAAAGCACGAATCCACAGTCAGCGGAAGAAGGCACTATACGGATTCAAGCGTGTCATATTGGGCGAGTTCGTTGATAATGACTGCGTAGACAGTATACGACTGCACAAGATCGACGGACGCACGTACTACTGCATATACGTGGACGAGTTTTCTTTTCATACGCCGACCTCAGAATGGGATGATTCACCGCGAGATGCGCCCGAATCTGCGACAGAGTTGGATTCATTTGATGCCGATCCAAGTAATCGCTCCGACGACATGCGTGAGCGAGAAGCACTAGAGCGACTCACAGAAGCATTTGAATCGCCAAACCACCACATCGAGTCACCGTTCACAGACGATAACCACGGCGCCACATTCGTCGGCTGGTCATACCTTCCCGGATCGCTCGACGAAGGTGATCGAGTTTCTGACAGACGGTTACACGACCACAACGGTGAGGGGGATTTCGGATTCGAGATTGGAGATACATTCCAGACTCGCAAAGGACAGTGTGAAATCGAAGACCGGTATCATGCGTATCTGTCCCCCCTTCGAGATCGCTCTCCCGTCCTCCAACGTCCGGTCTATGATGTTCTCCTTGATGGTGAGCGACAAGAAACAGTCAGACAACGGCGGATCATTGATGACTGGTGGATTCTGGCCGAAAGTATCGAAACCCCACTCCCGACTGTTGACGGAAAACTAGGAGATACAGAGTATATCCGTGGACATATTGAATCACACGTTGGCACGTCGGTCGAGTTTGAGATTGGCGATATAATAGAACTCCGACCGAACGGTCAGGAAGATTCAATCTACTGTCGCATTACAGAAGTTCACGTATCGCATAACCTGTTGATCGGACAGTACGAGCCAATCCCACCGACAGAAGAAGCACCGTTGGGATTGTCTATCCACGAAATTGCAGATGATGTGATCGCTGTTCATGACGAACCACCAGTACAGGAGCGAAATTCATAAGACTATGATCATATTCTGCAGGCGAATTTGCTGATTAGCTTGGTGTTCATCGTCAACTCGTGAAGCGGTGGTGTCGAGAAGACGAAATCGACCACACACGGACATCGGGCGGTTCTCGACGGATACCTCGCCGGGAACTGCTACGCCTTTCCGGTGATACTCGACCCACAGACTGTGTTGCCCTCTATGCCCGCGTCTCAAGTCCAGGTCAGAAAGAAAGCGGCGACCTTGATAGGCAGATCGAGCGGGTACGTGACCACGCCTATGACCACGGTTGGACGGTCGAAATCACATATACCGATGTTGGCAGTAGCCTGACCGAATACCGCCGTGGCCTCGACTCACTCCTCGATGGTGTACAAGAAGCCGACTACCGACGGATTCTCGTCACCTACGAAGACAGGCTCACCCGCTCCGGGCTCTCGCATCTTGAACGGCACTCCGACTGTGACGGCGTAACAGTCACCGTCATCGAAAAACGAGACGGACAAATCTGCAGAGGAAGCACTCGTCGATGACCTCATCAAACCCAGCTGTTGGCGTTCACTCGCGGACAGGCCAGTTCGCAGCGTGGACATCGACGGCCCTGTCGACCCAGTCCCGCGCGGGCGGTTCGTACTCCTCAAGGAGGCCCCAGGGGTCCTCGACACCGGTGTCGTAGTCGAGGACGCCCTCCAGAACCCCGAGCGTCGCAAACGCAAGATGCGAGTACTGGTAGCCGCCCTCCTGCACGATCGCGAGCCGTCCGTCGGCGACCGCGTCGGCCAACCCCCGGACCCGCTGTCCAAGATTCTCGAACCCGGCCTTCGTCACGAGGTTCCGTGCGGTCGGGTCGAGCTGGCCAGGGTCCTGGCCGGCGCTAACGAGCACGAGGTCCGGGTCGAATGATGACACGACAGGTTCCACGATCCGTTTGAACGCGTAATCGTACCCCGCGTCGCCCGTCCCCGGTGGGAGCGGGATGTTCACGGTGTACCCCTCGCCGTCGCCCGTCCCGCGTTCGTCGAGCCTGCACGTCTGGGGGTGCGACGGACCCCAGGCGCCGAAGTCGTTGTGGAGGCTGAGAAAGACAACATCGTCCCTGTCGTAGAAAATCTCCTGTGTCCCGTTCCCCGGGTGGACGTCCCAATCGAGGATGGCGATGCGGTCGATGTCCGCTCTGCGGAGTAGTTCCTCGGCGGCAACGGCGACGTTGTTGACGTAACAGAACCCGTCGGCCTGGGCGGGCTGGGCGTGGTGCCCGCTCGGCCTGACGAGTGCGTACGGGACCGAGCGGTCGTTCGATGCCGCCTGCTCGGCGGCCTGTATCGCCGCGCCAGCCGCATGTCGAGCCGCCTCGTACGTCTTCTCCGAGACTGCGGTCGTCCGGGTCAGACGCGCCCCCCCGGTCTCGGAGTGTTCCCGCAGCTCCGCGAGGTACGCCGGGTCGTGGACCCGCTCCAGCTGTTCGTCGGTCGCTGGTGTCACCGCAGGCCAACCCGTCAGGTCGTCCAGGGTCTCCCGGATCGCCTGCCGAACGTTCTGAATCCGTTCTCGCCGGTCCGGGTGTGGCTCGTCCACCGCGAGCAGGTCGGACGGCGGCATCTCGAACGCCCCAGAGGGTGGAGCGTGTTCCAGGAAGACATCGTCGTAGTACACGGTCAGGTCAGGACTCTCGCTCATCGCTGGCCTCCGTCGGGGAGCATCGGGCAGTTGGCGGTCTTGGCAGAGGGGGTCATAGTCGGATGAGGTCCGGGGATGTGTCGCTGAGTCGCTCCGCCCCCTGGTCGTCGTAGACGAAGGTGTCGATGATCCCGCACATCCCTGCACCGCGTGGCAGGTAGAAGTTCGACTCGTACTGGACGACGGTCCCTGGCGTGAACGTCCGGTCGTCTTCCTCCTCGGGCCCGTACAGTCGGTGCCCGACCCAATCCGGCGGGAACGCGATGCCGAGTTCGTAGCCGCCGGCGAACCACCGGTCCTCCCAGATGCCTTCGTCCCGGTAGTACTCCTCGAGCTCCTGGCTGATCGCCGCAGCGGACACGTTCGGTTCGGCGAGTTCCTCCAGCTCCTTCACGCCGCCTGCGGCTTTCTCGATCTGATCGGCCACCGCGGGGTCCGGGTCCCCCACCGAGAACATCCGCGCGATATTTGCGTGATACCTGTTGTACACACCGCAGACGTCGATGCTGATGAGATCGCCGGGCATCACTTCGGTCCGGCTGGCCAGGGAGTGGAGTGATGAGACACGGGCGCCGGTGGCAACGTGGGTGGGGATCGCGCCGTTCTCCCCGCCAGCGCTGTACATGGCGCGCTCGATCTCGCCTTTGATCTCGAGTTCGGTGACCCCGGGTTCGATGACCTCCTTCGCCCGTTCAATGGCTATGTCGGCGATCCGACCGGCCTTCCGGATGTAGGAGAGTTCGAGCGAGGACTTGTCCTCGCGGAGCTTTCGCGGGATATCGGTCCCGTCCACCACCTGCGACCCGTGGCTCTCAAACGCGGTCTGCATCTTTCGGCTGAAATGCGGCGTCGGTCGGTAGTGGCGCATCTCGATTCCCACGGTCCCGCCGAGCCAGCCCTCGCCGTTCAACTGCTTGGTCAGGTACTCGATACTCCCGACCTCACCGCCCCAGATTCGGATGTCCGAGGCGATACTCGTGTACCGAACCAGAAGCTCCTCAGTCTGCTTCTCGAACTGGATCAGCGCCTCGTCCTCCCGGTGAATTGCGACGCCCATCACCGGGGCCATTCGACCCGGGCTCTGGGCCTGGTACCACTCGTTCCGGTAGCCGGTGAAGTAGAAAATGCTCTCGGGCGAGGTCAGATAGAGGAGATCGATCCCGTGCTCCTCCATCAGATCGACCGCGCGGTCCAGCCGCCGGTCGTACTCCCGTATCGGGAACGGAACGTCTAGCTCTGCACCGTAGGATTCGAGCGCCTTCTCCCTAAGAGTCATTACAGCCCGTGGGTTTCCATCCGCTATATTAAACCTTCCTCCGGTGGTGACGGTCCTGCTGAG
Source organism: Halolamina sp. (assembly GCA_042219375.1). GTDB lineage: Archaea > Halobacteriota > Halobacteria > Halobacteriales > Haloferacaceae > Halolamina. Next base: position 8,878 of record JBDGQC010000102.1, read on the forward strand.
TCAGGAGTCGGGGCTAGTGAACCGAGAACAGACATCCGGCGAAACCATCGAAAACAGTATTCAGCACCACCTTACCGGACCGCCATCTTCGAATACAGTCTCACTTCTCGAGGCTTCTGGCGCCGAAACGCAGTTGAGAAACTGCTCATAAACGGGTACAGAAAGCCGATCTACAGCCAGGGGACGGCGAAAGCTCGAATCGCGCCCTTGGGGTGAGTGACGCTCCCCGGCTCGACGCCTCCTGGCTCGGGTCGTTTCCGAAATCGCCCCGATCGTTCCCCCCTCTTCGAGACGACCTCGCATCTGGTCGCCGGACCATCACTACTGTTCATGCCCCGGCACCCCGAGCGCGTCACGTGGCGGCTCGGTTTTGCTGCAACGATAGTCGTATGAGGCGCAACTCTCCTTTTCGCTCGTCGGGTGAACACACGGAGCAATGCAAGACAACCAGCAGCCGGATTTTGCTCTCGTCGAACTTGTCGGTCGCCGGTTCGGTCACGTATCTTCGCCCGCGAGGATGGACATCCACGCTGACGGCGACCTGGGAGAAGCGGCAGTACCGGGATGCAGGTCCGGTTCTCAAAGGGCCAGGTCTCTGGGGGGCGGAGCCGTTCAGAGTTCGACGGCAGCCGCGAACCCCTCCCAGACGGCCTCGTCGAGCGATCGGGGCGCCCAGCAGTCGCCAACCTGCTCGACATCGTGGCCGGCCGCAGTAAGTTCGCGGGCCAGCCGGTACTCCGCATCACCGCCGTGGGCGAACACCACGGTGTCGACGCCGGTTCGACGGCGCTCCGTCTCGGAGAACAGGTTCTCGAGCACCACCCCGTCGGCGGTCACCTCCCCGAGGCGGTGATGTGGTGTGAGCGTCGCGTCGGCCTCGTCGAGCCGTCCGAGCAGCTGGTTCTGTCGGTACTGCTGTACCGACTCGCCAGCGGTGTACGCCGAGGTTACCAGTTCGACGTCGTGGTCATCCGCGAGCGTCACGGCAACGTCGAGTGCGGCCCAGTTGCCGTCCCAGTCCGAGACCACGACGTGCCCCCCCACCGACTCCGGATCCGCGAGCGCGTCGGCCGCCGAAAGCGTGTGGGCCGCGTCGTCGATCGGAACCGATGGCGCCCGTGCTTCTGCACCGGTCGCAAGCACGTAGGATTCGAACCCTTCGGCGTCCGCCGCAGGGTCAAACCGGTGGCCGAGCCGGACATCGACGTCACTCTCGTCGAGGCGTCGTGCGGTTCGGTCGATCCAGGTGTCGAACGCACCCCGGTGGTCCAGGTCGGCGTACGCCGATACCTGCCCGCCTAGCGTCTCCGCCTGCTCGAACAGCGTAACGTCATGCCCTCGCTCCCCGGCGGTTGCCGCGGCAACCATCCCTGCTGGCCCGCCACCGACGACCGCTACGGATAGTGCGTCGTCGACCGGCGGGAGCGAACGGAACTCCGTCTCCCGTCCGGTGACGGGGTTCATCGTACACCGGATGGGGAGCCCTTCCTGATATCGGCCGATACAGCCCTGATTGCAGGCGACGCAGGGCAGGATGTCCGCCTCGTTGCCCGACCTGGCCTTCCGGGGCATCTCCGGGTCCGCGATAAGCGCCCGTGTCATGCCGACGACGTCTGCCGGCCCCTCGGCCACCAACTGGTCGCCCTTCGCGGGCGTGTCGATACGGGAGGTGAGGACCAACGGCGCGTCGACGACGGCCGACACGGCCTCTCCCGGTGTCTGAACCACCCGTTCGTCCTTCGTCGCTGGCGGCACGATGTAGCTGCAGCCGCGGTGCGTGCTCGAACTCCCGACGACGACGCTCCAGTAGTCGAACTCGACGGCATTGTCGAGATGCTGGACGATGGGGAGCGTCTCCTCCAGCGAGAGGCCGTGGTCGTGTTTCTCCTCCGCGCTAAGCCGGATGCCGACCGCGAACTCGTCGGTCACCCGCTCACGGATACGTTCGACGATCTCGACGGTGAACCGACACCGGGCCGCCCGATCGCCGCCGAAGGCATCATCCCGGTCGTTCAGCGCCGGGTTCCAGAACTGCGCGGGGAGATAGCTGTGGGAGCCGACGATCTCGACGCCGTCGAGGCCGGCCCGCTCCATACGCGCTGCTGCGTCGGCATAGGCCTCGATCATCTCCCAGACCTCGTCCGTCCGCATCGGCCGCGGCACCACCTGGAGCCGCTCGGTCGGGACGTCCGATGGTGCCGGAGCGGGCGGGGCGTAGTCGCCTGCGTAGCGTTCACGCCCGCCGTGGAACAGCTGGCAGAACAGTTTCGTCCCCTCGTCGTGAATCGCCTCGACGAATGGCTGGTAGGCGTCGACGATGGCCTCTCGGCTCGCATCGATGGTGTGGTCTGTCAGGAGACCGCTCTCGTGGACGGCGTGGGCCTCCAGCACGATGAGCCCCGCGCCGCCCTCCGCCCGGGCACGGTGGTAGGCGATGAACTCTTCGGTCGGGAGGTAGTCCTCGACCAGGGTCGTCTGGTGGCCCGAACTCATCACCCGGTTTCGGAGGTCGACGGGGCCGAGCGAGGTCGGGCTGAACAGTTTCTGGTGGGTCATACCGTACCGAGTTGTGGCGAACCAGTTAGTCGTTTCCCAGGGACGCAAGCAGCCCCGTCCCGGACAGTGGTCACAACGTGGACGCCGACCAGAGCTCCGCCACAATCCAGCGTGCTGTGCCAGTAAGCCCGAATCACAAGTCAACGTTTTGCAGAACCGAACGTCACGGCCCATGACGAAATACGCGCAAAGAGACAGTCTATCCCACGATTTACCCCACGTCAGTTGGGTCGGCCCATCCTCCCGGGTGTCCATCGATGGTAAATACCAAGTAGCCGTTACAGCCCTATGAGTGTAATGGGGCCATCGGATAGTTCGGATATGCGGAACTCTTCAATCTCTCACATAAATCCAGAGGCAGATTGCCCCGGCAAGTTCGCATGGTCAGCCATGCGAACGTTTACTATATCCGAACCTTTAAAATAGGTCATTGCTATCACCCCACATGGAAATCGGCGAAACGACGGCCACGCTGACCACAACCGAGCGGTCGCTCGAAGTGGCGGAGCTGGCACGGGAACGCGAGGGCGTCACGCTCGGAGACGTACAGGACGCGCTCGGGATGGCCAAGAGCACGGCGTACAAACACCTCCGGACGCTCGAGCGACGGGGCTACCTCACGAAGGAGGGGAGCCAGTACCACGTCGGGCTGCGCTTTCTCAATCTCGGAGAATACGCACTCTCGTGGAAGGACGGTTACCGGTTGGCTGGCAACGCCGTCGACGCGCTCGCGGACCGGACTGGCGAGGAGGTGGATTTCTTCGTCGAGAGCGCGGCGAAGGCGATCTCCGTTCAGGTGTCCTACGACGCGTCGAACCCGTTCACCGACGAGGTCGTCGACGCCTCGGAGAACCTCTGGCGGGTCGGGACGCTCTACGACATGCACAGCATGGCCGGCGGCAAAGCCATCCTCAGCGGCTTCTCCGACGACGAGATCCGGGCGATCGCCGATCGCCACGGCCTCCGGGCGACCACCGACCGGACCATCACCGACGTCGACGAGTTGCTCGCGGAGGTCGCAACCATCCGCGAGACCGGTCTCGCCGTCTCCCAGGAAGAGTATGCGCCCGGACTCTGTGCGGTGGGACGCCGGGTGGACAACCCGGACGGCTCCGTTTTCGGGGCGCTCGCGGTCAACGTCCCGAGGTACCGGTTCGACGGCGCCCGCCCGGAGGTCGAGGAGGCGCTGGCCGACGCGGCCGAGGCCCTCGAGAACGCCCTCGCGAACGCAGAAAACGGCTGAACCGCCTAGCGGGCGGCAGCCGCCAGAGCGTCGATGCCCGCCCGAACCATCTCGTCGTCCAAACCATCCGGGAAGCTCGCCAGAACGGTGTCCGCGGGGCCCGCAAGTAACTCCGCGAACCCCTCGCGGGCGTCCGTCGGGGTCCCAGCCACACCGACGGCGTCCATCAGCTCGGGCGTGACAGCGTCGGCTGCTGCCTCGCGGTCGCCTGCCTCCCACGCGTCGGCGACGGCACTCGCGGTCTCCGCGTAGCCGTGTCGGCTGACGACAGCGTTGTAGAACTCCACCGCCCCGACGTAGTAGGCGATATGGCGCGCCAGCACCCGCCGCGCGGCGGCTTCGTCCGCGTCGACACACGTCGGGACCATCGGCGCCACGTGGACATCCGGATCTGCCAGGCCGGCCCGTTCGGCACCCGCGGTGACGGCGTCGGGGATCGCCTCGAACGGCAGCAGGTTGGGTAACAGCCCATCTGCGTACTCCAGCGTCATCGCCACGTTGGTCCGGCCGAGCGCTGCGTTCCAGACCGGGACCCCCTCGCCAGCCCCCGAGTGCTGGAGCTCGTACCCCGAGAGGTCGAACACGCGGCCATCGTAGGTCACCGGCTTGCCGGCCAACGCGCGATCGAGGATCTCGAACGTCTCCCGGAGCCGCCGGAGTGGCTGGTCGAAGGGCTTCCCGTGCAGCTCCTCGACTACGGACGGTGTGCTCGTGCCGATGCCGAGGACGAACCGCCCGTCGGTCGCGTCCGCGAGCGTCGCCGCTCCCATGGCGAGCGTCGCGGGCGACCGGGCGAACCCGTTGCAGATGGCGGTGCCGAGCCAGCAGTCTGTCCGCTCCGCAGCACGGCCAAGCAGCGCGAACGGGTTGTAGCCCCACCCCTCCCAGGCCCAGACCGAGTCGACGCCGGCCCTGTCCGCCCGTTCGGCGAACGCGAGGAGGTCGGCGGCGGTCCGGTCGGCGGTGTCCGGAAGGACGATACCCGTCTCGGGGAAGCCGGGTGGTCCGGATTCGGTCATCGGTCTGCGAGCCTGCCGAGGTGATCCACGGTCTCTCGCATCAGCGCGGGCTCGGCCCTCCGCGGGAAGAACAGGGAGACGCCCTTGGCGCCCAGCTCCTCGTAGGCGTCAAGGCGCTCCGCCGCCTCGTCGGGCGTGCCGGCGATCGCAGCGGTGTCGACCACCTCTCGTGGCACCCGCTCCGCGGCGGATTCGGGGCCCTCCTCCTGCCAGAGGGAGCGGATCGCGTCGGCGTCGTCCTCGAACCCCGCTTCCGAGAGCATCCTGTGGTAGAACGAGCCCATCGTCCCGACGTAGAAGGCGATGTGCTGCCGGACCTGCTCCCGGGCGGCCTCACCGTCTTCCGAGACGGCCGCGACCGTGTTGGGAACGATCGCCAACTCTGCGGGGTCGCGGTCGTGGCGCCTCGCGCTCTCGTGGAACTCCTCCCGGAGCTCCCGGAGTCGTCGTTCGGGCACGAAGATGGGCATCCAGCCGTCCGCCTCGGCGCCCGCCATCCGAACGTTCGTCTCCCCGAGCGCGCCGACGTATACTGGCACGTCGTTCGGCGGCTCGACCCGCAGTCGGAAGCCCGAGAGCTCGAAGTCACGGCCGTCGTGGTCGACGACCTCGCCCGAGAGCACCTGCTTGATCACGCTGACCGTCTCCGCGGTCCGACCGACTGGGCGGTCGAACTTGACGCCGTGCCAGTTCTCGATGACGGTGGGGCCGCTGGCGCCGACGCCGAGGACGAACCGGCCATCGCTCGCACGGGCCGCCGTCGCCGCCGCCTGCCCGAGCAGGGCCGGCGACCGGGAGTAGACCGGGACGATCCCCGTCCCGAGGGTGACCTCGTTGGTGACCTGTGCGAGTTCACCCAGCAGCGTGAACGCCTCCCAGCCCCACGTCTCGCCGAGCCAGACAGCGTCGAGGCCAACGCGTTCGGCTCGGGCTGCGAGCGTTAAAGTGAGTTCGTGGTCGAGGTCGCTGGCGTTGATTCCTACCTGCATGATCAGAGCCGTTCGTCCGCGATGAGTTCACGCATGATCTCGTTAGTGCCTTCGTAGATCTGGGGGATCTTCGAGAACCGGAAGAACGTCTCGACCCGGTACTCGTCGAACACGCCGTAGCCGCCGTGGAGCTGGACCGCCTCGCTGGTCACATCCTCCAGCAGCGTGGTCGCCAGCAGCTTCGCCTTCGCCGAGCGGTCGGGGTCGACCTCGCCCTCGCGCTCCAGGTCGCGAGCCACCTCGTACACCAGCGCCCGGGCCGCGTCGAGACGGGTTTCGAGGTCGGCCACCCGGTGGCGAACGGCCTGCTTGTCCGCGACGGTGCCGCCGAACACCTCGCGCTCGGAGATGTACGAGCAGAGCAGTTCCAGCGCGCCCCGGGCGACGCCGATGGAGGCGGCCGCCACCTCCAGCCGGGCCTCGTCCAGAAACGCCATCGCCTGGTAGAACCCCTCGCCCTCCTCGCCGAGGCGGTCCTCGGCGGGGACGCGCACGTCCGAGAGAAACACCTGCGCGATGTCCGTCGCCGCCGGCCCCATGTAGCCGTCCATCGCCGTCTGGTCCACGCCATCAGCGTCTGTGGGGACGACGAACGCGGAGAGGCCTCGGTGGGGCTTCTCGGGGGAGCTCGTCCGGGCATACACCACGAGCACGTCCGCGACGCTCCCGTTGCTGATGAACACCTTGTCGCCGTTCAGGACGTACTCGTCGCCGTCGCGCTCGGCGGTGGCCTCGATCCGTGCGAAGTCCGAGCCGGCACCGGGCTCGGTCATCGCGACGCCCGCCACCACCTCGCCGTTGGTCGCGGGCCTGACCCAGTTCTCGACATGCTCCTCACGGCCGTACTCGAGCATCGACTCACAGCCGAACGTCGCCGAGCTCACCGACTCGCCGATACCAGGGTCGGCGCGGTGGAGCTCCTCGTTCACCAGCAGGGAGGCGACCACGTCGAGGCCGGCTCCACCGACCGCCTCGGGCAGCCGCGGGGCAAGCAGGTCGGTCTCGGCGGCCGTATCGATCAGGTCCCGCGGGAAGCGTGCCTCACGCTCGTGTTCGACCGCCACGGGCACGATCTCCGCCTCGGCGAATTCGCGGACTTGCCGTTGGATGAACCGCTCCTCGTCCGTCAACTCCATGCGAACGGGTATCAAACCGGCCGGGTTATAACTACCGGTGGCAAGAAAGAAATACATCTACCGTGATATGCGGGGACATGGCCAGACTCGGTTTCGATGCCGGGACCATCGAGCAGGTCGACGGGGTCACCGCACATGACTTCGCCACCTTCCCCGATGTCGAGCGCGTGGAGTACGACGGCGTCACCGTCCGGGCGTACGCCGACCGCCCCCCCTCGGTGGCAACGCTGTTCGACGAAGCGGTCGACCGCGCGCCCGACCGCACGTTCCTCGTCTTCCCCGAACGCGAATGTGAGTTCACCTACGGTGAGTTCGCCGACCGCGTGGAGGGAACCGCGGCCGCGCTCGCGGCCCGAGGCCTCGCAGACGGTGGCAGGGTCGCGCTGGCGTTGTCGAACAGGCCGGCGTTTCTCGATCTCCTGCTGGCCTGTTTCCGCATCGGCGCCGTGATCGTCCCGGTCAACACCCACCTGAGCGCGGAGGAGCTCGCTCCTTTGCTGTCCGACGCGTCGCCCGACCTGGTCGTGACCGAGGGCGAGGTCAGCGAGAAACTCCGTGCCGGCGTCGACGCAAGCGGGCATGAGACGACGGTCGTCGACGTCGACGAAACCCCCGAAGCCTTCGACGTCAACGGGACCATGGACGCGTTGCCCGCGGCCAGACCTGCAGAGACGGACACCGCTGCCCTCCTGTTCACCTCCGGGACCACCGGCCGGCCGAAAGGCTGTCGCGCGGACAACTTCCACCTCTGTAACGGCGCACTCAACAACGCCCGTTCGTTCGACTTCGACGATGGGACGCGCTCGCTCGTGACGACGCCGCTGTTTCACGTCGCGGGGCTCGTCTCGGGCGCCCTCTCGGTTCTCCCGGTGGCCGGGAGCATCGTCGTCCGCGACCAGTTCTCCCCGACCGACTTCCTCGCGACGATCGAGCAGCACGCGGTGAACTACGTGATGGGCGTCCCGACCAACTACATCCTCGCCGTCGAGAAGGCAGAGCCCTCGGTCTACGACACGTCCTCGCTGGAGGTTGCGGCGTACGGCTCCGCTCCGATGCCAAGCGAACTCGTCTCGTCCATCCGGGAAGCGTTCCCCGGTGCGGCGCTCACCAACACCTATGGGAAGACGGAGACGGTCAGCGGGATCGCGTCGATGTGCCCCGACGAGTACACGGACGCACGAACCGACTCGGTCGGCCTCCCGACGCCGCTGGTGGAGTACCGCGTCGTCGACGAGGACCGGAACACGCTCCCGCCCGGGGAGGTTGGCGAACTCGCAGTCCGCGGCGGAATCGTCGTCAACGAGTACGTTGACCGCCCCGACGCCACCGCTGCGGAGTTTGCGAACGGCTGGCACCTCACCGGCGACATCGGCGTCATCGACGAGGAGGGGTTCATCACTCTGCGAGGCCGGGACAGCGACACCATCATTCGGGGCGGTAAGAACGTCCACACATTGGAGGTGGAGGAGGTGCTCGCCGCACACTCGGGGGTGATGGAGGCAAGCGTGACGGGGTTCCCCGACGAGGTGCTGGGTGAGCGCGTGCTCGCGGCGGTCGTGCCAAAACCCGACACCCGGCTCACCGAGGACTCCCTGCGGGCGGTGTGTGCCGAGCGGCTCGCGGTCTACAAGCAACCGGAGCTCTACCGGGTGCTGGACGAGCTGCCGCGAAACGCGAGCGGGAAAGTCGAGAAGGACGAACTACTGCCAGAGCCGTTGCGGTTCGGCATCCGGGCCGGGGAGTGACGCTGGTCAGTCCTCGGGTCGCGGGCCGACGACGTCCTTCGCGATCGTGCGGTTCATGACCTCGTCGGCGCCCTCCCAGATGCGGTAGACGCGGGCGTGGCGGTAGAGCCACTCGATTGGGTTCTTCCGGGCGTAGCCGTCGCCGCCGTGAATCTGGAGCGCCTCGTCGACCACCTCGTTGAGCATCTGTGCCTCGTCGATCTTCATGCGTGCCTGCCAGGCGTACGACCCCGAAGGGTTCTGGTCCATCTCCCAGCAGGCCCGACGAGTGAGCCAGCGGGTCCGTCGGACCTTGCGGTCCATCTCCGCGAGCTTGAACCGGATCGCCTGCCGGTCCGACAGCGGTTTGTTCCAGGTCGTGCGCTCCTTGGCGTACTCGACGGACCTGTCGAGTGCCCATTGCGCCTGGCCGAGCGCGCGTCCGGCATCGTAGACCTTGCCGTAGTTTATCCAGTCCATGCCGCCGGTGAGTCCATCGCCGACCTCCCCGAGTGTCTTCCCCGCCGGGACGCGGACGTCGTCGTAGCGGAACGTGCAGTGCTCTCCAGGGACGCCCCCCATCACACGCTCGATCTCCTCCAGGACGATGCCGTCCTGGTCGGCGTCCACGATGAACGCGGTGATCCCGTCCGCGTCGCCCGGCTCGCCGCTCGTTCGCGCGAAGACGATGTGGAAATCGGCGTACGGCCCGAACGTGACGAAGCGCTTGGTGCCGTTGACGACCCACTCGTCGCCGTCTTTCTCAGCGGTGGCCTCCATCCATGTGGGTGAGGACCCCGTCGACGGCTCGGTCATCGCAAAGCAGTGAAGCAGCTCGCCCTCCATCGTCGGGTGGAGGTAGTCGTCCCAGAGGTGTTCGGGGAGATTCAGCAGCATCGGCGTCGAATCGTGCCGGATGATGTGTTTGTGGAACCCGGGGTTCTTCCGGTTGTAGAGGTGCTCGATCACCTGCTCGAACTCCACCCACGGCAGATCGCGGCCGCCGAGCGTCTTGGGCATGACGAGGTTGTAGAGCCCGCGGTCGACCGACTCCTTGCGGATCTCCTCGCTGATCTCCCACCACTCCTCGACGAGGCGGTTCTCCTCGTCGACGGCGACGCGGTCCTGTTCGGGACCGAGCAGCTCGGCGTACTCCTCCTCCAGCGGCTTCACGACGTCAGCGATGAGGTCGTCGACCTTCGCTTGGAGCTCCTCGACGCGGTCGGACGTTTCGAAATCCATCCCACTCGCTACCAGTCGACCGGGAGAACATATAGGTTCGCCACGGGTGTAGCCGAGTTGCGGGATTGGTTTGCTCCGCTTGGTGGCGAAACAGGCGATAAATATATCAGCCATTGTTACAAGAGCCCATGTGGTGGTTTAGCATGACGGATGATAGAGTCAACAGACGAACTATACTCAAGACCACAGGAGCAGCCGCGGCTGCGGGCGTCGCGGGCTGTCTCGGTGGCGGTGGTAGTGGTGGCGACTTTGTACCGGCGGAGGCCGAGTCTTTCCCAGTCGAGGGGATCGAGGACACCTTCAACCTCTGGAACTGGTACGACGGGCTCGCGGGGTACGCGAAAGATAACATGCCCCAGACGTATGATGGACTCGAGCGCGTCACCACGACGGGGTATGCGGCCTCGTCCGAGTGGTACTCGAAGCTGCAGTCGGGCAACCACGAGATCGACGCCATCGCCAGCACGGCGACGTACACAGACCAGTCTCTGGCCAACGACCTGATCCATCCGCTCCCAACCGACTCGATGCCCAACTACGAGCACGCGCTCGACCTGGGCAAGGGGCAGATGGAGAAGCACTTCTCTGACGACGACGGCAACGTCTACTCCCACCCACACGCCATCGGGCTGTGGCCGGCGCTGGGGTATAACGACAAGGAGTTCGACAGCCAGCCGGACTCCTGGGACGTGCTCTGGGACCCGGCCTACGAGGGGCAGATCACGATGCAGGACCAGCCCATCGTCTCCGGGTTCATCGCGGCGCGCTACACCGGGCAGGATTTCACGGACCCCAGCGACTGGAAGGACATCGAGGAGGCGTTACTGCAGCAGAAAGAGCTGGTCAACACCTACTGGAAGGAGTACGAGGCGGGGATGCAGATGTTCATCAACGAGTCCGTCGTGGCCGGCGCCCACACCATGGGCCGGCTGTTCTCGGCCCACTTCAACAATGACGCGCCGTACGTCAACTACTCCATCCCGAAGGAGGGGGCGCTCTACTTCCTGGACAACAGCGTCATTCCGAAGGACGCCCCGCACCCCCGCGTGGCGACAGAGTACCTCAACTGGTTCCTCAAGCCGGAGAACGCCATCAAGCTGTTCACCACGATGGGGTATCTCCCGGCCATCAACAACGTCGGCGACGCGATGGCCGACGCCGGCGTCTCCCAGGAGAAACAGGAGTTCGTCTCCTGGTCCGACGAGGAACAGGACCGGCTCATCTTCTGGGAGCCGCTGGACGAGGACGTTCGCGAGAAGTACTCCGACATCTGGACCAAGGTAAAGTCCGCATAACGCCCTCTCTCCTATTTAATGTCATCAGAGCAACTCTTATCGGCCGAGAACGTCAGCAAGCATTTCGGCGACGTCGTCGCCGTCGACAACGTCTCCTTCGACATCGAGGACGGTGAGTTCATCGCCATCCTGGGCCCGTCCGGCAGCGGGAAGTCGACGATCCTGCGGATGGTCGCTGGCTTCGAGACACCGACCGAGGGCGACATCTCCATCCGGGGCGAGAGCGTCGTCGGCAAGCCCTCCTTCGAGCGGGACGTGAACATGGTGTTCCAGCACCTCGCGCTGTTCCCCCACCTCACCGTGGAGGAGAACATCGCCTACGGCCTGAAGAACAAGGGCGTTCCCGAGGCGGAGCGCCAGGAGCGTATCGACCGGATGCTCGAGATGGTCCGCCTCCAGGGATACAACGACCGCGATACGACGGAGCTGTCGGGCGGGGAGCAACAGCGCGTCGCGCTGGCCCGGGCTGTGGTGAACGAGCCCGAGATCGTGCTGTTCGACGAGCCGCTTGCCTCCCTCGACCGAAAGCTCCGCCAGCACATGCAGGTCGAACTCCAGCGCATCCAGGCGGAGACGGAGATCACGTTCCTCTACGTGACCCACGACCAGGAGGTCGCGCTCTCGGTGGCCGACCGGCTGGTGCTGCTCAACGAGGCCAGGACCGAGCAGATCGGCACCGCGCAGGACCTCTACGAGCGGCCGAACAACCGGTTCGTCGCGGAGTTCATCGGCGACATCAACACCATCGAGACGACCGTCCAGTCGGTCGACTCGACGGTGGTGCTGGATGCCAACGACAACGGCCAGCGGTTCAGCTTCGAGACCGACGACATCCGCCTCCCGGACCACGAGCTGACGGTCGGTGACGCGCTGGATCTCTGTGTCCGCCCCCACGGCTTCGACCTGGTCAACGCCGAGGCAGCTGATAGCCCACACCACGTCGAGGGGACCGTCGAGAACCGCATCTATCAGGGGCAGTTCATCACCTACCGGGTCGACACGCCGCTCGGCGTGCTCACCGTGACGACCGACGAGGAATCGTTCGACATCGACGACCGGGTCGCGGCGGTCTGGGAGCCGAGCACCACCCACTTCTTCCCGCGAGCAGCCGACGGAGGGAGCTGAGCCGTGTCCGAACAGTTCGACAGCGTTGCCGCGGGCTGGAAGCGAACGCTACGGGACACGCTGGAGTACATCCGCGACCGCCCGCGGCTCCAGCTCGCGCTGGTCGTGGGCATCCCGCTCGGCGTGCTGGTGGCGTTTTTCCTCCTCCCGCTGCTGTCGATGGTGGGGCTCTCCTTCGCGACAGAGCTTCCGCCCGGCGCCGAGTTCACGCTGGAGAACTACAGCAAGGTGTTCCAACCCGTCTACGCCACGGTGCTCTGGCGGACGACGGTGCTAACGGTGCTCACGACCGCCACCGTCACCGTGATGGGCTACACGCTGGCGTACAGCTCCGTCCGGTTCTCCCGGCGGACCACGCTGGTGCTCCTGCTGGTGATCTTGCCCTACTGGACCAACTACATCATCCGGATGTACGCATGGATCACCATCCTCCAGAAGGGCGGCGTGCTCTCGTCGGTGCTCCAGGCGCTAACACTGGTGAACGAGCCCATCGGGTTCCTCTACACCCGCGAAGCGGTGCTCGTTGGGTTCAGCTACATCTGGCTGCCGCTGGCGACGCTGCCGTTCTACGCCTCGCTCGCCAACATGGACGAGGACCTCATCGATGCCGCGAAGGACCTCGGCTCCGGGCCCATCAAGACGTTCTTCACGGTCACGCTGCCGACGACTATCAACGGGGTCATCGCGGGAATCATCCTGGTGGCCATCCCGACGTTCGGCTCGTTCATCACACCCGCGCTGTTGGGCGGCTCGAATGTGGTGATGGTCGGGATGATCATCGAGAGCCAGTTCAACGAGGCGTTCAACTGGCCGTTCGGCTCCGCGCTCGGAGTCGTCGTCTCGATCCTGGTCGTCGTCGTGCTCGTCGCCGCCGTGCGCTCGGGCGCCGGCGGGAAGATGTTCGGCACCACCGGAGGTGAGGAAGAATGAGCCTCTGGGCGTATCTGGCGCCGTTCGAGCGGTTCATCCAGCGGCGCGGAAACCGCATCGGCCAGGTGGCCATCTGGGTGCTCCTGTTCTACCTGTGGGCGCCCATCGCGGTGCTGGTGATCATGTCGTTCTCAGGGGTCGGTGTCCTGACGTTCCCGCCGACAGAGCTCACCCTGGACTGGTATCGGGTGTTCCTGGAGAACGAGGCCGCCCACCGGTCGATGGTCAACTCGGTGAAGGTGGCGGTGCCGACGACGATCGTCACCACGCTGCTGGGGCTGCTCATCGCGTTCGCCGTCGACCGCTATGAGTTCCCCGGCAAGGAGTACCTCCAGATCATCGCCACCCTCCCCATCGTCGTGCCGCTGGTGGTGACCGGCGTGGCGCTCATCCTCTACTTCGGGCTCACCGGGATCCCGACGGGGACGGGGACCGTCGTCATCGCGCACGTCATCCGGACCCTCCCGTTCGCGACGCTCATCATCACCGCGACGTTCCTCTCCTTCGACCGGACGCTGGAGGAGGCCTCGAAGGACCTCGGGGCCGACGAGCTCAGGACATTCCGGAAGGTGACGCTGCCGAACATCCTGCCGGGCGTAATCGCCGGCGCGCTGCTGGTGTTCACCGTCTCCTTCAACGAGTTCGTCTACACGTTCTTCGTGCGCACGACTGGCGAATCGACGCTCCCCATCTACATCTGGGGCCGCATCCGCTACCAGGTCACCCCGGAGGTGAACGTGATGAGCGTTGTGTTCCTCGTGATCGCCATCGGCTTCATCCTCATCGCCGTCGCGGTCACGACCGTCCAGCGGCTCACGTTCCAGGAGTAGCCGCCGGGCGACCCCACCGTTATTAGGGCCGCTTCCAAGCCCTCACACGCATGAGCGACGAACTCGACCAGCAACGACTGGAGCGCTACCGTGAACTGGCAGACGAACCGTACCTCGGCGAGGTGGACCCCTCGGTCGAGCCGTACGTCCGCGCGACCATCGACGGCGGCGTCAACCCGGCGTGGTACTACCACACCTACAACGGCATGTTCCACGCGCCGGAACGGCGCGACCTCGACGAGGTGGACCTCGCCTGCGTCGGCATCCCGATGGACCTGGGCACGCCGAACCAGCGCAGCGGCTCCCGACTGGGACCCAGAGAGCTCCGGACATGGTCGATCAACCAGGGCCCAAAGAACGCCGAAACCGGTGTCAATCCGTTCGAACTGTGCCGCGTCGCTGACTGGGGTGACGTGCGCCTTCAGCGCAACCCGTACGACCTCGAGACGAACATCGAGGAGCTGACCGATGTCTACCGGGCGTTCCGCGACGCCGATGTCGTGCCGCTCTCCATCGGTGGTGAACACACGATCACCTACCCCATCCTCCGTGCCCTGGGCGAGGAGGAACCGCTTGGGCTCGTCCACCTCGACTCCCATCCCGACACCCGAACGGGCAGCTATCAGGGCGCGCCCGTCAACGACGGGAACCTGTTCACTGAGGCGGTCTGTGACGGCGTCATCGACCCGGAACGGTCCATCCAGATCGGCCTTCGCGGGCGGGCGCTGCTCGTCAGCAAGTTCGCCGAGGAGACCGGGATGACCACCGTCCCGGCGACCGAGTTCCAAGAGCGCGGTGTCGAGGACGTACTGGCGGAGGCGCTCGACGTGATCGGCGACAGGCCCTACTACCTCACCGTCGACACCGACGTCTTCGACCCGTCGGCGATGCCCGGCACCACGCTGCCCGAGCCGTTCGGACTGACCGGTCGGGAGGTCCGGGACTTCCTCCGGGGGCTCCGAGGGACGAATCTCGTCGGCGCCGACCTGGTGGAGCTCTCGCCGAACTACGACCGGACCGGCCAGTCCGGCTGTCTAGCCGCCGGTATCGCGTTCGAGCAGCTCTGCTTGCTCGGGGAGGCACGCGCTCAGCGTGCCGGAGAGCAGCGTCTGACCGAGTGGGAGGAACCGCCGGTCTCGCCACGGGCCCGGTAACCTCGCAGCGATGTCTCTCCGACGGGGGAAAGTTGATTACGCCCCGGAGGGACTCCTCGCTCATCAGACCGCTTGCCATGAGCTACACAGGGGCTGATCTCTTCGTCGACGCGCTCGAACAGTACGGCGTCACCCGGTTCTTCGGCAACCCGGGGACGACGGAACTGCCCATCATGAAGGCGCTGCCCGACAGCGGTCTTTCGTACCACCTCGGCCTGCACGAGGACGTCGCGCTCGGGATGGCCGCGGGCTACGCCTGCCGCCGGCGCTACCACGCACATCACGACCCCGCAATCAACCCGTTGGGCGTCGTCAACGTGCACGTCGCGCCGGGGATGGCTCACGCGCTCGGAAACCTCCAGAACGCGCAGGTCAACGGCGTCCCGCTGCTGGCCACCGCGGGTAACCACAGCCGGTCGTTCCGCCACGAGGAGCCAATCCTCAGCGGCGACATGGTGACGATGACCGATGAGTACACCAAGTGGAGCGCGGAGGTCGAACACGTCGATGCGCTGCCGACGATGGTCCGGCGCGCGGTCAGGACGGCGCTCACCCCGCCCCAGGGGCCGGTGTTTCTCTCGCTGCCGATGGACGTGATGGATGCCGAGACAGACGACCGACCCGAGCGGCTGGGCGAGCTGCCGACGGCCGGCCGCGGCGACCCCCGGGCGGTCGAACACGCCGCGGAAGCGCTGACGGACGCCGACGAGCCGGTGCTGGTGCTCGGCGACCACGTCGCCCGCGCCGGCGCCGTTGACGCCGCCGTCGAACTGGCCGAGGCAACCGGTGCGGCGGTCTGTAGCGAGATGCTTACTGCGGAGATCAACTTCCCGCCGGCTCACGACCAGTGGGTTGGGTTCACGCCGCCGGACGAGACCGTGAGTCGGGAGCTCTGGGACACGGACACCCTGGTGTTCGTGGGCTGTTCCTCCAACGCAATGTACATCCCGTACGAGGGCGACATCGTGCCGGACGAGCCGACCATCATCCAGGTGGGCAACGACCCGTGGGAGGTCGGCAAGAACGAGCCGGCGGACCTGACTGTGCTCGGCGATCCCGGACTGGTCATGGCTGAACTCGCGGAGCACGTCGACGCGCGGCTCACAGAGACGGAGCTCAACGACCGGCGGGAGGCAGTAGCGACGAGGCAGGCGTGGGCCGCCAAGAATCTCGGGGCCGACGACCCCGGCCCAGAACGTGGGCTGCCGTCGAAGGCGCAACTGGCAGACGCCCTCACATCTGTCGCGCCCGACGGCTTCTACATCAACGAGAGCAACACCAGCAAGTACGCGCTGCTGACCCGGGCATCGCTCGGACCGGAGCAGTTCCTCGCGAACAAGAACGGGGGGCTTGGCTTCGGCGTCCCGATGACCGTCGGCGCCGCCGTGGCCGAGCGAGACGCCTCCGAGGCGCGGGCGGCCGGCAACGACGACCTCCCCGACGAGCGGCCCGTCATTGGCTTCATCGGGGACGGCTCCTACCTCTACTACCCGCAGGCGCTCTACTCCGCGGCCCGCTACGACCTCGACTGCACGGTCGTCGTCGTCGACAATCGCAACTACCGCATCCTCAAGGACGGGATGCTGAACATCTACGGCGGTACCGACGAGGAGTACGAGTACGTCGGCATGGATATCGACCCGCCCGTGGACATCCCTGCGAACGCCGAGAGTCACGGCGCCGACGGCGTGATGGCCGACGACCCGGAGACGCTGGAGACCCGGATTCGTGAGGCCGTCGAGACGGATGGACCGGTGGTGGTCGACGCGATCGTCCACGACTGACCCGCCGCCGGAACGTTTTTCACCCACGGTACCGGCCCTCAGCGTAGTCACCGTCGGGGCTCACATGAACTTCGTCGACTACCTGCTGGCCTGCGAGCGTGCCGTCCCTGACACCGTGGCCGTCCGCGACGGCGGGGACGCCTGGAGCTACGCGACGCTTCTCACGGACACGCGCTCGGCCGCCAACGTGCTCGAAGGAGCGGGCGTCGACGCCGGCGACGCCGTGTTGGTGATGCTACCCAACACCTACCAGTTCGTGACCGCGACGCTTGGCACGCTCGCCCGACAGGGCGTCGTCGTCCCCGTCAACACGCGCTTCCAGCGCCGCGAGGTGAGCAGTCTCGTCGAGCGGGTCGACCCGGACGTCGCGGTCGTCTGCGGCGAGACTCTTCCCGTGGTGGAGGAGGCGCTGGCGGAAGCCGGCGCGAGCGACGTGACCCTGTTCAGCATCGACGACGCCACGGCAGCCGTCCAGGGCTGGGACGACGCCCTCGGAGCAGCGAGCGACGCGTACCAGGTCCCGGAGACGCTCGGCGAGCGCGAAGCGTTCGTGCTCCACACCAGCGGCTCGACGGGTCGGCCGAAAGGCGTCGTCCACACCCACGCGAACCTCGCCGCCATCAGCGACGCCTCCATCGCCTCCTACGAGATGTCCCCGGACAGCGTCTTCCTCGCGGTGATGCCGCTGTACCATTGCACCGGGATGGGGACCATCCTCGGCGCGACGCTGAAGGTCGGCGGCGAGCTCCTCCTGCGACGGGAGTGGGAGCCCGAAGCGGCGCTTGCGGAGGTGGATCGGTACGGCGTGACCGTGTTCTCGGGCGTCCCGGCGATGTTCAAGGACTGGCTCGGGCTGGCCGAGGAGACCACCGTCGACACCGGTTCGGTCGAAACCGGCGTCATCGGCGGCGCCGGCGTCTCGACCGACCTCATCCGGCAAGCGGAATCGCTGCTCGGCTGTCCCGTACTCAACGGCTGGGGGATGACCGAGACGTTCGCTGGTGGGCTCTGGGAGGACCGTCACGGGGAGCGCCAGCTCCCCAGCGTTGGCAAGGCTACGGGCCGGCTGTTCGAGGCGAGGGTGGTCGACCCCGACACCGGCGAGCCCGCGGAGCCGAACCAACCGGGAGAACTACTGGTCCGCGGCGAGGCGATGATGCTCCGGTATCTCGACACCGAGGCCGAATGGTCGGACGGCTGGTTCCACACGGGTGACTACGCACGGATCGACACAGAGGGCTACGTTTTCCTGCTCGATCGGGTGGACTACACCATCATCACCGGTGGTGAGAACGTCTACCCTCAGGAGGTGGAAGCGGTCATCGAGGAGCTGCCGGGCGTCCAGGAAGCTGCCGTCGTCGGGAAGCCCGATGAGCGTAAAGGCGAGAAACCGGTGGCGTTCGTCGACCGACGGGCCGGGAGCGACGTCACGGCCGACCAGGTTCGGGAGCATGTGCTCGCGGAGCTGGCGGCGTTCAAACACCCTCGCGAGGTGACGTTCCTCGACGCGCTCCCGCGGAATGCCGTCGGGAAAGTCGACCGGGAAGTGCTGGAGGCACAGCTGTGACCGACACAGCACGTGCGGTTGGTGGCTGGGGATGGTGAGGTCAGCTGCCCTCCTCGGTATCGGGGTCGCGCTACTCGGGGCCCTGTCATGGGCGGCGAACTACCTCCTCATCAGGCTGGGCATGGAACAGCAACGACCGACGGACGTCGTCCTGGTCGCGGTCCTCTGTCAGGCGGGCGTTGTGGTGCCGGTCGCCCTGGTCGCGCACCACTCCGAGTACGGGTTGACGGCCACGACCCTCCTCATCTTCACCGCCGCGGGGCTCGCGTCGGGCGTGCTCGGGCGGGTTTGCCAGTACGAGAGCACCAACCGAATCGGCGCGAGTCGGACGTCGCCAATCGTCGCCAGCGCGGGGCTCGTCTCGACGGGACTGGCCGTGCTGCTGCTGGGGGAAGGAGTGACCCCCTCGCACCTGCTCGGCATCCTCCTTGTCGTCGTCGGCACCGCCGCGACCTCATGGGAGACGGCGTCGCAGCGACAGTCGGCGACCCGACGGGAGGTCGGCGTCGCGCTCGCTCTCCCCATGGGGGCGGCGGTGCTGTACGGTATCGAGCCCGTGCTGGTGAAACTCGGGCTCGAACGAGGGACGCCGCCGCTTGTCGGCCTCGCGGTGATGGCGGTGGCCGCCGCGGTCGCCTTCTTCGGCTACCGGTCCACCGTCGGCCCGGTCCACCTGAGCGAGTCGTTCTCCGGGGTGGGCGGCCGCTACTCGGTCGGCGCCGGCGTGTTGAGTGCGTTCGCGTATCTCGCCTACATCACCTCGCTCTCGATGGCGCCGGTCGTCATCGTGCTCCCGATCTTCCAGACGACGCCGCTGCTCGTGGCGGGGCTCTCACTCGTGTTCATGCCTCGCCACCTCGAACGCGTCAGCTGGCGACTCGCGGCCTCGGCGACGGTTGTCGTCGTTGGGGCGACGCTGGTGTCGCTCGCCGCCTGACCATCAGCGGCCCTCCCAGTTCGGCTCGCGGTCCTCGTCCCACGCCGCCAGCCCCTCTGCGTAGTCCGCGGACTCGTAGACCGGGACGGCGGTCCGGCGCTCGAAGTCGAGCCCCTCGCTGAGGTTGAGCTCGGCCGTCTTGTCCACGGTCTCCTTGACTGCGCGGAGTGCGAGCGGCGGCTTGCTCGCCAGCGTGTCGACGAACTCGGCAACCTCATCGTCGAACGAGCCTGTCGGATGGACCGCCGTGAGGAGGCCGTCCGCCTCCGCCGTCTCGGCGTCGATCCGTTCGCCGGTCATCAGCAGCTCCTTCGCCCGGTCTCGGCCCACCACGCGCGGGAGTCGCTGGGTTCCACCGCCGGTGGGGAACATCCCGATGTCGACCTCCGGGAAGCCGAACGTCGATCGCGCGCTCGCGATGCGGAAGTCGAACGTCAGCGCGAGTTCGACGCCCCCGCCGAGGCAGTAGCCGTCGATCTTGGCGACCACAGGGGCGCCGTAGTCGGCCATCGTCTCGAACGCGTCCCACCAGGTCGCGTCGACGTGGGGGTAGCCGTGGTCTCCGAACTCCGAGATGTCGGCACCGGCGCTGAACGCCTCGTCTCCGGCGCCCTCGACGACCACAACCCGGACCGCAAGCCCGTCGGCCGCCCTGTCCCGTCGCTCGAACGCCTCGAACGCCGCAGTCAGTTCCGAGAGCACCGTCTCCGAGAGCGCGTTGTGCTTCTCCGGCCGGTCAAGCACGAGCCGACCCACGCCGTCCTCGAGCGACCAGCGCAGCGTCTCGAACGCGTCTGGCTCCATACTCTGGGCTCCGGTTCCGGGGGTAAATAGCCTCCCCAGGTCAGCAGGTCTCCGGGTTCACGACGCCGTCGACGGCCTCGCCACGGTAGGCCGCCGCGGCAATCTCCGACCCTCGGATGCGGACCCGCTCTTTCGCCCCCTCGGAGTTCCACGCGACGTGGGGTGTGACGATGACGTCCTCACGCGTGCGGAGCGGGTTGTCACGGCCCGGTGGTTCCTTATCGAACACGTCTAGCCCGGCGCCGGCGAGGCTGCCGTTCTCGAGCGCGTCGACCAGCGCCGATTCATCGACCAGCTCCCCGCGTGCGGCGTTCACCAGGACGGCACCGTCCGGTAACTGTCCGAGCGCGTCGGCATCGATGATTCCGCGTGTCTCCCGGGTCAGCGGAGCGTGAAGCGAAAGCACGTCCGCCCGTTCCACCAGTTCCCCGAACCCGACCGGTTCGACGCCCGCCGCCACTATTTCCTCGTCGTCGACGTAAGGGTCGTGGGCGACGACCTCGAACCCGAGTGGGGCGGCGAGGTTGGCGACGACGCGCGCCTTCCGACCGAACGCCAACAGCCCGATCGTGAGTTCATCGAATGTCCGGAGCGGGTTCGCAACCGTCCAGTCCCACCCCCCGGCCGCCGTCTCCGCGTCGTACTGGGGGAGTCCGCGGGTGAGCGCGAGCGTCGTCGCGAGCACGTGCTCGCCGACCTCGCGGTCGCAGTACTCCGGGACTCGACAGACACGAACGCCACGCTCGGTGGCCACCTCGACATCGACGTGGTCGACCCCCGTGGTGTAGGAGGCGACGACAGAGCAGCCGGTTTCCTCCAGCAGGTCCCCATCGACCGGTGAGCCGAATGTGGCGAGGATCTCCGCCGACCCGTCGACGGACCCGGCTGTGAGCATCGTCACGTTGCCCAGTTCACGTTCGAACACCTCCCGCTCCAAGCGGACGTCGCCGAAGTAGTCAGGTGCGAAATGGCGGATCCGTACAGGCGCCATGTGGGACTGCGCGGTCCTCGGCCTCTTCAACTTTCGCTCCGAAGCTGTCTTGGCTGCGTGACCGCCCAGCTATTTACGCCTGGACCGCACAGCCCCCCTCATGACGAGAGACCGGAGGGACCCGCCCTGACGTACGTTCCCGAGTCAGCGGACCGTGACGTGCTTCGCTACCTGGCCGCTGGTGCGCTCGTCGTTCTCCTGGGCGCTGTCCTTGAACTCCTGGGCAAGACGTTCTACCCGCCACTACGGATGGCCGGCGTGGTGATCGGCCTGGTCGGCGTCACGGTGTTCTTCGTGGCTGGGATCTGGTACCTCACCCGGTACATCGGGCAATTTCTCCCCTGAGATTCAGAAGTTCGTCTCGGTCGTCGCCCCCGCCGGGAGGCGCAGTTCGATGGGGGAGGCGCTCCCCGCGTTGACCGTCGCCTCCGGGGCGCAGGCGGAAACGGCGACGACGGCGCCGCGGTCAGCCGTGAACCGAACCGCATCACCCGGGCTCGATACTGGTTCGCGGACGTCGACGTACTCGTTGTCGGTGACCGTCGTATGCATGAACACGTTCATCGGGTCGTACACCAGTTCAGACGGCACGTCGAACGCTTCGAGCACCGCAGAGAGGTTCTCATGACAGCCTCGTTCTCCCGTCTGGCCGTACTCGTCGAGTATCCAGCGGTTGCAGGGGGCGAACAGCAGGTCGTGGACGCCGCAGTCGTCGTCGACGATAGAGAGCAATGGATCGCCCGAGGTGGTGTAGAGCGAGTCGCCTGTGCTCACCCGAAGACGCCCGGCCTGGCGCATCGTGTACTTGGTCGAGAACCGGTCGGTGACCTCCTTGCCGTCGAACGCGACGAGGTCGGCCACCTGGCCGCCCTCCGGGTCGACGACGGCAAACGACTCTCCGGCCCCGACGCGGAAGGCCGCTGCGCGTTTCGGTGAGATGTGGACGGTTTGCATAGACGGTGGGTTGCGCTGGAGCACAATATAGCCTCGCGCCGCCGAAGGTGGTGTCCATATCCGCTGGTTCCACGCGAATGCGAACGCTCGAAGCCAACTTGTGACAGTATCTACTCCGGCATGGCTGAAACTGTATGAGAACTGTTTGGTTGAGAGTTATAGTTCTTAGATTACATGTTCGGCGCTTATCGGATCGCCATGATTTTCGTATCTGTATTCGAGGCCATGTCGGTGAAGCGCTGCTTGGAGCCACGGTGCAGGATCGACAAGAAAGAGTGCGTCATCGACGAGCTATTTCTCGCAGAACTCTGGGGGGAATATCTCGACAATCGCTCGATTTCCCGTCTGAGAGAGCTTGAAATGCAGGAATCTGTTCGTACAGGATCGACAGCGGCGTACAGCCAGAACCGCTCAGGGTTCAGTTGAATCACGGGTTCATCAACCTCGACGTGATCCGGGAAAGGGTCATCAAACGACTGTGAATCGGCAATTTGGACCAGTCTGTGAACGGTGATCCGCCACCGTCAGACAACCAATAAATAGAGTTTCAAAACTGTTTCTTAAAGTGATAATTCGCCCCGATGGAGTCAGATACCGAGCTTCATCGCAGGCTCGGGTGTCGACTTTGGCTCCAGAAAATCTAACTCGAAGCAGTCGCCCAGCGCCTCGACGCGTTACCGGTCGTCGAGTGGCGACATCTGCCGTTGGCCGGCTGTACAGCCTCACTCTGCGGACCGTTGCTGATTTGCAGCCGGTGCATTGTGAACGCTTTTCACATATCCCCCAATCAGGCTCAACGTGAGCGGAGATTCGAGCGCGCGTACCAAACGCCGGGGAACGGAGCTCTTGGAACGCAGTATCGGTCCGGGTGCAGAATTCCGCTCAGACCAGTGGGAAGCCATCGACCGACTTGTCAACCGACAACAGCGTGTCTTCCTTGTTCAGCGGACTGGGTGGGGCAAGAGCACGGTATACTTCATCGCGACCAAGCTACTCCGTGAACAGGGTCAGGGCCCAACCCTGATCATCAGTCCGTTACTGTCGCTGATGCGGAATCAGATCCAGGATGCAGAGGCGCAACTCGGCCTGAACGCGTGGACGATCAACTCCAAGAACAAAGACGAGTGGTCCGAGGCAAAAACCGCCGTCCGTGATGGGCGCTGTGACCTGCTGTTGATCTCACCGGAGCGACTGGCGAATCCCGAGTTCCAGGAGGACGTCCTGCTCGCGATGGAGGAGGAGTTCGGACTGCTCGTCGTCGACGAAGCGCACTGTATCTCGGATTGGGGGCACGATTTCCGTCCGGATTACCGGCGGATCAAACGCATCCTCCAGCAGCTCCCGGACCACATCCCGGTGGCGGCAACGACCGCAACCGCAAACGATCGAGTCATCGATGATGTCACCGATCAATTGCCCGAACTGCAGGTGATCCGTGGTGATCTCGACCGGAGGTCATTACGTCTGCAGACAAACAAACTCGGGTCCCGGGCCCGGCGACTCGCCTGGCTCGCTGAGAACGTCCCCGACCTGCCAGCCTCGGGCATCGTTTACTGCCTGACAACCAACGAGGTCGAAACTGTTGCCGAATGGATGCGGGATCAGGGTCTCGAGTTCGAACCCTACCACGGCGGCATGGACGACGAGCGGCGCCGCGAACTGGAAGCCAAGCTGATGGCGAACGACGTTGACGGCCTGGCAGCCACGAACGCTCTCGGGATGGGGTTCAACAAGCCAGACCTGGGCTGGGTGATTCACTTCCAGCGGCCGCCGAACCTCATCCGCTACTACCAGGAGATTGGTCGAGCTGGGCGTGACCTCGACGACGCCTTCGCAGTCTTGCTTTCCGGCGACGAGGACGATCAGATAGCGGAGTACTTCATCGAGGAGGCGTTTCCCGAGCCCGAGGATTTCGATATCGTGCTTTCCGCGCTGGCAGACAACGAAAAACCGTTGCACAAGTACCAGCTCCTTAAGCGGGCGAACATCTCCTGGAAGGCGGCCTCCCAGTGTCTGGACATGCTTCGGGTCGACAACGCCGTCATTCGGGTCGAGGACGGATTCGA
>JBDGQC010000198.1:0-32944 GCA_042219375.1 Halolamina sp.
CGGTTATCGACATCGGCGGGACGCAGCACGCGCAGTTGCTGAATCTGCGGTAGTGGGTCAAGACGAGCTACCCACCGAGAGCGAAGGAAGTGAGCGGGTCAGGAGGGCAAGGTGTGAGTTCGGCAGTACCGCGAACACCACCACGGAGTCGGCCAGAACTTTGGGACAGCAGGGTGCCGGGCGCGAGGCACGGCTCAAAGTCCCCACCCTCACTCGCAAGGCGTCCACTACTGCCGGTTGCGGCGCGAAGCGGTCGCGCCTCCGTGCGCGACCTAGCGCGAGGGACGAGTGAGCGGAGCGAACGAGTCGGCTGGGGAGGCTTGCGGACGGTGGGGTGGGTGGGAATTTGAAAGGGGCTGCTCGCTCGATGAAGGCGGCCGACGCAAGCACCGCAGGGAGCGAAGCGACTGAGGAGCGCAGCAAGGCCCCCGAGTCGAGCGAGCAGGGGCTTTCAGAGTGGTTCTGCCCACTCAGGGGTGCCGAATTCGTGACCAAATCCTTCGCAATCAGGGAAATCCACAGTACTCCCAATAGCCGTTTGCCGCCGCTCACGCTTTTCGCGGCGTTTGCCGGCCTCGGACCGCACTACACGCTCCCGGGTCACTACGTTCCCCGGTCGCGTCTCGGGTGGTTTACCGCTCGCTCGCGCTGCTCGCTCACGTTTTCCCACCCCGCTACCGAAGCCCCCTTGCCCCTGCAACCCTACTAATCCCATAATGGCCACCCAAGACGCCACCACTCTGGACGTCGACGCCATCCGCGAGGACTTCCCCGTCCTCGACCGGCAGGTCGGCGGCGACGTCACCGTCCCCGGCCCCGACGAGGGCGACGACACGCCGCTGTACTACCTCGACAACGCGGCGACCAGCCACACGCCGCGGCAGGTCGTCGAGGCGATGACCGACTACTACTACGAGTACAACTCCAACGTCCATCGCGGCATCCACAGCCTCAGCCAGGAAGCCTCAGTCGCCTACGAGGAGGCCCACGACCGCGCCGCCGAGTTCATCAACGCCGACGGGCGCGAGGAAATCGTCTTCACGAAGAACACCACCGAGGCGTTCAACCTCGTCGCCTACACCTGGGGACTGACGGAACTTGAACCGGGCGACAACGTCGTCACCACGCAGATGGAGCACCACGCCTCCCTCGTGACGTGGCAACAGCTCTGTGAGAAGCAGGGCGCCGAGGCTCGCTACGTCGAAATCGACGACGACGGCCGCCTCGACATGGACGACCTGCGGGAGAAGGTGGACGACGACACGGCAATGGTGAGCGCGGTCCACGTCTCCAACACCCTCGGGACCATCAACCCCGTTTCCGAAATCACCGACCTCGCCCACGAGCACGGCGCGCTCTCGTTCATCGACGGCGCGCAGGCGGTCCCCACCCGCCCCGTCGACGTGCAGGCCATCGACGCGGACTTCTACGCCTTCTCGGGCCACAAGATGCTGGGCCCGACTGGCATCGGCGTGCTCTATGGCAAGCAGAAACTGCTTGAGGACCTGCCACCGTTCCTCGTCGGCGGGTCGATGATCCGCCGGGTCCAGTTCGAGAACACCACCTGGGAGGACCTGCCCTGGAAGTTCGAGGCCGGCACGCCGCCCATCGCCGAGGCCGTCGGGCTCACCGCCGCCATCGACTACCTGGAGGACATCGGGATGGAAGCCGTCGAACGCCACGAGACCGAGCTCGCGACCTACGCCTACGACCGGCTGAGCGAGTTCGACGACATCGAGATTTACGGCCCCGAGGACGACCGCGGCGGGCTGGTGAGCTTCAACCTCGACGGCGTCCACGCCCACGACCTCTCCTCGATTCTGGATGACCGCGGCGTCGCCGTCCGGGCGGGCGACCACTGCACCCAGCCGCTGCACGACATCCTCGACGTGCCCGCCTCGACGCGTGCGTCGTTCTACCTCTACAACCGGCCCGAAGAAATCGACGAACTCATCGAGGCCATCGATACGGCCCGGACGCTGTTCGCGTAGCCCTCGGAACCGCTGGCTGGGACCCGTCCCCGGAACCCTTTTCCGCCGAAACCACCTCCGTTCGAATATGAGTGGCTCGGACATGTACCGCCAGCAGATTCTCGACCACTACAAGAATCCCCGGAACTACGGGGAGCTTCCCGACCCCGACTTCAGCCACGTCGGGGAGAACCCCTCCTGCGGGGACACCATCCAGGTGGACGTGGAGCTGGCGGACGACGACGAGACAATCGAGCGGGTCGCCTTCTCGGGCGACGGCTGTGCCATCTCGCAGGCCGCCGCCTCGCTGCTGACCGAGAAACTCCCGGGCAAGAGCATCGACGACCTGCAGGCGATGGACACCGACGACATCGTCGATATGCTCGGCGTCGATATCTCGCCGATGCGCATCAAATGCGCCGTTCTCGCGCGCCAGGTCGCCCAGGACGGCTCGAAGCTCTACCGCGGGGAAATCGAGGAGAAGGACCGCACCGTCACCGAGGAGTAACCGGCTTTCGTGTTCGGTATCGCCGACCTTCGAGCGACGGCTCCGCGAGCATCCGGGCGATTTTCGAGGAAGAGTCGAAACTACTCACACAAGTATTAGATATATCTAATAATTTTCTCGGTAGTCAAAGCCGCCATCGTCGCCAGCACCTACACCACGCTGCACGCGCTCTACGTCATCGACACCGGCACCATCCCGCTGGCCGTCTTGAAAGCCGACGTGCGGGAGACGTTGCGCGAGATGGGTGAACAGGCGAGCACGGAAGCGTTCGGCCGGATTGCGCCGCGTGCCGAGGCGGCCGGCGTCGAACTCGTGACCGACGTGGTCGAAGGAACCCCCGAGGAGCGGATCGTCGACTACGCGGCCGAGCACGAGGTCGACCTCATCGTGATGGGGACCCACAGCCGGAGCGGCCTCGAGCGGCGACTACTCGGCAGCGTGACGGAGCAGGTGTTCCGCTCGGCGCCCGCACCTGTACTGACCGTGGGACAGGACGCCCCCGACGGCTGACGCGGGGCTCAGTTTCGGCCGGAGTGTCGGAGTGACCCGCGTTCAGTAAAGCGGTGGTCCGCAGGGAGCGCGAGCACGTCGCAGGCGAACTCCCGGTCCGCGGCTCGGAGCCGGGCCTCGACGACGAACGTGTGGTCGCGTTGGCGCTCGATTCGCCCCAGAACCGGGTCGAGAACCGTGTTGCCCGCCCCGGCGACGAACGCCGGCGGCGTATGACCGACGCGGGCGTCGAACACGTCGCGCCACCCGTCGATGAAGCCGCTGGTGAGGACGCTGCTGAGTTCCTGTATCGTCGAGGAGTGCAGGTCGTCGAGCGACCCGGGGTCGTCGACTGGAAGCCTCGCGTCCGCGATTGCGCGCGCATCCCCTTTCTCGAACAGCATCGCGAGGTAGCCGTCCCGGCCGTCGTTGAGGCCGAACACCGTGCCAGCGACCGGGTCGTCGCCGATGGTGGCCGTCAGCCGGTCGACGGGGGCGAGCCTGACCCGGCTCGCATCGACGGTCGCCTCGATACCGGTTGCTGTGGAGAGCAGCCCCGCGGCTTCGGTGGCGCCCTCGCGGACGACGCGGTCGAACGTGGCGAGCGTGTGGAGCGGAACGCCCGTGGCGTCCGGCCCTCGTGCGGTGAACACGTCGTCGATGGCGGCCCGGCCGGGAACGGTCAGGAGCGAGAACTCGGCGTCCCCGTCGGTGAGGGCGCTCTCGAACACCAGGGCGCCCGCGCCGGGTGCGTCGGAAAGCAGCGTCGCGTCCTCGATACGGTCGTGATACGTCGGCGGCGTTAGCTCAATCGGGCCGTCGAGGCCGGCCGCGAAGCCCTCGACGTACGCGTCGGCGATGATGTGACCCGCCTCCTTGGCGCTGCTTCGGTCCATCGCGTCGAGTGGGGCGGTCGAGTCCGGCGGGTCCTCGTCGGGGGAGCGTTCAAGCAGGCGTTCGGCGCCCGCGCGGTCACACGCGAGCAGTAGCGTCCCGGGGAACGACCCCGTCAGGCCGACGGTGACACCGACATATTCGTCGGCGAAACGCCGGAGCCCCCGCTCGGTCACGACAGTAACGCCGGTGTCGTCCACGGCGGTTTCGGTGCTCGAAATCCGAGAGAGCGCGTCGGCTGCCGCGTCGGCCCCCTCGTCGGCGAGGCGGGCAAACTCCCCCAGCGTGTCGATATCGATGCTCATGCGGCCACGGTGACGGTTTCGGTCAGTCGACGGGACTGCATCACCGTACCGCCCCCGGCGCGGGCGTTCCCAACCCGCGTGACTGGTTCGCGGCCGGGGTCCTCTCCGTTGAGCGCTCGCGAAGTCACGTCCTGTGTCCGGGTACCACCCCGTAAATAGCCACCTCTCTAATTCTCGGTGTTGAAACTGACAGACGTAGCGGCGACGACGAGTGAGTTTCGGCCGGCGTCTTCGAACGAATACAGCGGTTTTCCCGCTTGATGGCGGCTAAATCGGCGATAAACGGGATACGGCCGGGGAGCCGATACGCTTTTGGAATCCGGTCTCATCCGTGATAACGAATGGCGTCGGACGAGATTATCGAGGCGTTGGGGAACAAGTACAACCCGGAAATCCTCGACGCCACGAGCGAGCCGAAATCGGCACAGGAGCTCTCCGACCAGCTCGACGTGCCTATCGCGACCTGTTACCGTCGCATCAACGAGCTAACCGACGTCGACCTGCTGGAGCTGCACGACCAGCCCCTCTCCGAGGAGCACCGCCGTATCAAGGTGTACCGCCGCTGTGTCGACGAGGTGACCATCGACTTCCGCGACGGGCTCAATATCGAACTGGAGGAGCGCTCGGACGTGAAGAACAAGCTCGACGAGGTGTGGCGGCGGATGTCGGAGGGGTAGCGGCTGTCAGAACTGCGGCCGGTCGCCGTCCCCGACGTCCCGTTCGCCGCCCATCATCGAGAACCCGCCCGCGCGTTCGTAGACGGAGATACCGCCCTCGCCGATCTCCATCGGGAAGATGTCGGTGTTGATGTCCTGTTTCCGCATCTTGGCGACCCAGACGTAGCGGTTGACGCCGTCCTGGGTGGGCGTCTGGATGAAGTAGATGTTGCCGTCGGTGAGGAAGTTCTCCAGGCCGATTTCGGTTTCGGGGAACACCGCGCCCTGCTCGTTGATGAGCAGCGAGGTGAGGCCGTTCTTCTTGAGGATGTCCGAGAACTTCAGCAGGTAGGTGCGGTTCTCCTTCTCGTCGTCGAAAAAGAGGCTGAACATCGTCAGCGAATCGAGCACCAACCGGTCGTAGGTGGTGCCCGCGAAATCCTGCATCAGGCGGTCGATGGCCGTGTTGAAGTCCTCCTCCCGGAGCATCGTTGACTTGTCGTACACCTTGATGTCGCCGTTCTCGACCAGCTCCCCCCAGTCGTCGAACCCGACCGACTCCGCGGCCTGTCGGATGTCCTCGGCGTTCTCCTCGAAGGAGATGTAGATGCCTTTCTCGTCGTGGTCGGTCACGCCGGTGTGGAGATACTGGATGCCGAAAATGCTCTTGCCGGTGCCGGGGTTGCCGCTCACCAGGACCGTGGAGTTTTCGATGATGCCGCCGTTGAGGATGGAGTCGAGGCCGTCGACCCCGGTTTCGGTGACGTTGACCATGGATAGGGTGTGGTAGCGGTGGGTAGGGAATTAAGACCACCGGGTCGGATAGACTCACGACGACGGTAGAATTAAATAACATTGGCCGGTCGAAAGAGATAGTATGAGCGAGGCGGGGACGGACGAGGGGAGCACGAGCGGAGGCATACCGTCGGGAACGGATATCCTCGTCGTCGAGGACGAACCCGACGTAGCGGGGCTCTACCGAGGGACGCTGGAAGCCAAACAGTGTAACGTCGACGTTGCCCACAGCGTCGGCGAGGCGCTCGAAACCGTCGATGGGAGCTACGACGTGGTCCTGCTCGACCGACGACTGCCGGACGGCAAAGGGACGGAGTTCCTCGAAACCGTCCGCGACCGGGGGCTGGACGTGCGGGTTGGGATGGTGACCGCCGTCGTCCCGGATTTCGACATCGTGGAGATGGGGTTCGACCTCTATCTGCTCAAGCCCGTCTCGAAGCAGGAGCTGGTCGACACCGTCGCGACGCTCTCCCGCCGGAGTCAGTACGACGAGACGCTCCAGCGAACCGCCTCGCTGGCCTCCAAGCGCGCGGTGCTCGAAGCCGAGAAGCCGACGGCGGAACTCCAGGCCAGCGAGGAGTACGACCGGCTGACCCGACAGCTCGACGAACTCGACGAGGAACTCACCCAGATCACCCGGGAGTTCGGAACCGAGGACTACCGGCGGATGTTCCGGGATATCGGCAGTCAGAGCCAGCCCTGATAACCCGACCCGGACGCGGGCACCGACAGACTACTCTTCTGCAACGAGTTGCTCACCGACGAGACGGTCGGCGTGGGCGAGGAACTCGTCCCGGCGGTCTTTCGGAATCGTCGCCCCTGCAGCCACGTCGTGGCCGCCGCCGCCGCCGTCGACGGCCGCCGCGGCCTCGCCCATGACGACCGAGAGGTCCAGGCCGTCTCGGACCAGGAACCCGCTCCCGCGGGCGGACACCTTCAGTTCCTCGGCGCTCTCCTCCGCGAACGCGACGATGGGGCGGTCCCGGCGGACGCCATCGGCGCCGAGCGCCATCCCGGCGATGATGCCGACCACGGTTTCGCGGATTCGCGTGCCGGCGTCGAACCACTGGAGGTGCTCCTCCTGGGTGACGCCCTCAGTTTTCACCCACTCCAACCCCTCCGAGAGGTTCCGACGGTGCGTGCGGAGCAGCGCTCGCGCCTCCGCCAGGGCCTCGTCCCGGTAGCCCAGACAGACCGCCAGCCCCACATCTGCCCGCTCGTAACGGGCCGTCGCGTTCAGCACCGTCGAGAACTCGCTCACGTCCCGGAGTTCGGTCCCGACCTCCTCGTCCGAGAGGGTGTAGGTAGTCGTGGTGACGCCGTTGACGCGGTCCGGCGGCACGCCCCGGTCGATAGCGTGGCGCATCAGCGCGCTGGCGACGGTCTGGCGCTCCTCGAAGGAGAGGTCTACCCAGCGGCGCCAGTCGCCGTCCACCTTCAGGTCCACGTCCAACGCCGAGAGGAAGCGAACCGACCCGGCTTCGTCGCCCGTGATGCCCGGAATCCGGAGTTCGCTGGCGTACTCAAGCAGTTTGGGGAGCGGGCGGGTCTGCCGGCCGTAGAGCGAGATGTCCGTCACCTCCTCGATGACGCCGGCCTCGACGCCCTCGGCGACGATGGCCTCGTTAGTGCCGACGAGGCCGCCGTCGGTGTCCTGCATGTCACCGACGGCCCCGACGACGGCGAGGGCGGCGAGGTCGCGGTTGTCGCCATCGCCCTCAAGCGCACGCGCGAGCACGTACGTCGTGCCCGCACCCGAGAGTTCGGAGGCGCCGTCGATACCGAACAGCAGGGGGTTGAGATGCAGGTCGATGTCGGGGTCCTCCCCCTCCTCCGCAGTCGCCGGTTGGTGGTGGTCGGCGACGACCGGGTCGAACGCGCCGCGCTCCGCGTGGGGGACGATGTCGTCGAGTTGGCCGCTCCCGAAGTCCGTGAACAGCGCCACCTCGTGGTCGGTCGCGGCGATGCGCTCGATGGCGGCGGCGTCGAGCTGCTTTTCGAAGGTCGTCTCGACGGGGATGCCCGCCCGGTCGAGCGCGCTCACGGCGATGGCGGCGCTGGTGAGGCCGTCGGCGTCGATGTGGGAGGCCAGCAGTACCGAGTCGGCGCCGCGGAGGCGCTCGGCGCAGGCGGCCGCGCGGTCGGCCATCGCAGGGACGGGGAGACTCATCGCGTGGGAGGAGGTGGGCGCGGCCTCCTGTTTAAACTCTCGCTCCGCACGGCGGCCTCGGGCAGGCCGCCCGGGAAAGCGACGCGTTCCGAGCCCACTACGTATATCCCGGTACCGTTCCACCCACGGGTATGGAACACTACCGAACGCTACTGGTGGACGCGTTCACCACGGACCCCCTCGCCGGCAACGCGGCCGGGGTCGTTCCCGATGCTGCGGGACTGAGCGAGGAGCAGATGCAGGCAGTCGCGCGCGAACTCTCGGTTTCGGAGACGGCGTTTCTGCTTCCCTCGACGGAGGCCGACCGGAAAGTGCGCTACTTCAGCCCCACCCAGGAGGTGGACCTCTGTGGCCACGCCACCATCGCCTCCCACGGGTTCCTCTTCGAGGACGGCGTCATCGACGCCGGGACGCACACCCTCGAAACCGCGGTCGGCGTGCTGGACATCGACGTGACCGAGAGCGGGTCGGTCTGGATGACTCAGAACGCGCCGCTGGTGCGACAGGTGGACCTCGATTACGGAACAGCGGGCGAGGCGTTAGGCATCAGCCCCGACGCGTTCCGCGATGTCGGCGCAGACCTGCCGCCGGCGTACGCCTCCACCGGCCTGCCGTTTCTCATGCTTCCGGTGAATTTCATGGAGCACCTCTCGGGGATGGACCCCGATATGGCCGCCGTCGAGGCGCTCGCCGAAGCCCACGACACCGCCGGCATCTACGTGTTCACGTTCGACGCCATCGGACGGGGCGGCGCCGACGACACGACGCTCCACGGTCGGGCGTTCGTCCCCGGCCTCGGCATCGACGAGGACCCCGTCACCGGCACCGCCTCCGGCGCCTGCGGCGCCTACCTCGACCGGTTCGCCGCGTTCGAGGGGGAGCTACCCGACCGGATGACGTTCGAGCAGGGCCATTTCCTCGACCGGCCGGGCTACGTCGGCGTCCGCGTCGACGGGGAGACGGTACAGGTCGGCGGCGACGCAGTCGTCTCGATGGACGGGTCGCTGGTCGTGCCGGCGGACGAGGACGACGGGATAATCGAGGCGTCGTGACCGTTCAGGGATGCCGGACATCAGGAACGCCGTGCGGTTGCTCGGTGCGGTGATTGCTCTCGGCGGCCTGGCGCTGGCGACAGCGTTCGTGGGAGTGCGGACAGCCGACCCCGTAGCGGGGATTTTCGTCGACCTGACCGTCTGGCGGCAGGCGGCGGGCGTCCTCGCCGGACTGCTGCTGTTCGGTGTCGGGTTGGGGCTGGCGAGACTGGCGATGCCCGAGGACGAGAAACGCACTTGAGAGGCTTCCCCCGAGGGACACCGTCACCAGAACGGCGCGCTCAGTCCCCCCGGACGAACGTCACCGGACAGGGCGCGTTCAACATGATTTCCTGGGCGGTGGAGCCGAACACCGCCTTCCCGGTCGGCGAGCGCTTGCGGCCGCCGACGATGAGCAGGTCCGTATCCAGCGTCTCAGCGGTGTCGATAACCGTCTCGCTCTTGTCGCCAACCGCTCCGTGGCGGGTGGTCTCGACCCCAGCCTCCGAGAGCGTCGTCCCGAGTTGGCGGACGGGTGCGTGGCGCTTGGCCACGGTGTCGGGAGTCACATCCGAACCGGGGTCGAAGTCGAGTTTCTCCTGGACGGTCTGGTACTCATCCTCCGAGAACACGTGCAGCAGCGCAACCGTCGCCCCGGCGGGGCCGGCGATGTCGGCGGCAGTTCTCGCGAGCGACGCGACGCGGTCGTCGTCCTCGTCGCCCACCGCGACGAGGACAGTTTCCAGACCCATACCCGCTGTTGTGCGCCGACCGAAATAAAGCTTCGAGCGGCCTTCGGGGAGTCAGGGGAGTTCCTTCCACTCCCGCTCGCATTCGGGGCATTTGCGCACGTTGTACACCTCGTCGGGCGCGTTCTCGGTGGCGAGTGTCTTCTCGCACTCGGCGCAGTTGAGTCGCCCGTAGGTGTCCTTGTAGAGTTCGTCGTTACGGAGGCCCTTCCGGGTGCTCTTCATACCCCCGAGTTGGCCGCCGAGGGTAAAAAGGCCCCCGGCGGGCGGCCGGCGATTCGGAACGCTTGAACCGGGCCGGGCCGAACGCCCGGCCGTGTCGCGAACCCGCCTGTTCGGCGCGCTCTGTGGGCACGCCTTCCTCGTCAACTTCGCACGGGTGGTGATGGCGCCGCTGGTCGCCGTGTTCATCGCGACGTTCGGCGTCGGCGAGGGGACGGCCGGCCTCGTCGTCTCCGCCGTCTGGGTCGGGAGCGCGCTCCCCCGGGTTCCGACTGGCTATCTGCTCACGAGGCTCACCCGCCTCCAGGTCGTCCTCATGGCCGGGGGGATTCTCGCCGTCGGGGCGACGCTGACCGCCGTGGCAACCAACGTCCCGGCGCTCATCCTCGGCGCCGGCGTGATGGGGCTCGCTTCCGGGCTCTACTTCGTCACCGGTAACACGCTCGTGAGCGAACTGTTCCCCCGCCGTGTCGGACGGATGCTGGGCATCCACGGCACCGCGAACCAGGTCGCCGCCGTCATCGCCGCGCCGGCTATCACGTTCGCGCTCGCCATCGGCGCCGACTGGAGTGCCCTGTTCGCGGCGCTGGGCGTCCCGGCGGGCGAGGAGTGGCGCGCGGTGTTTCTCGCGCTGGCGGCCGCCGCGCTGGCGCTGACGGTAGCGACATCTCTCGTCGCGAGGGGGACCGACCTGCCCGACGCCGGGAGCGAGGACCGCGACCTGCTTGGGGCGGTCCGCGCGGAGTGGCGGACCGTCTTTTTCGGCCTCGCGGTGATGGGCACCGTCGGCTTCGCCTGGCAGGGCGTGTTCAACTTCTACGTGCTGTTTGCCGAGTCACGCGGGCTCTCGCCGTCGATGGCCCGGAACGCCCTGACGGTGGTGTTCGCCGCCGGAATCCCCGCGTTCGCCATCAGCGGCCGCCTCGCGGACCGACTCCCGCAACCGGCGTACCTGCTCGGCATCGCCGCCTCGTTCGTCCTCCTGCTGGTGGGTCTGACCGCGGTGCGCACCGTCGCTGGCCTGTTCGTCGCCTCAGCGGTCATCGGTTACGTGGTCCACAGCCTCTTTCCCGCGTTGGATACGTTCCTGCTCGGCGCGCTCCCGGACCACAACCGCGCGAGCGCTTACTCGGTTTACAGCGGCGCGATGATGCTCGCGCAGGCGCCCGGGTCGTGGTTCGTCGGGACGCTCGTGGAAGCCGGGTTCGGCTACGTCGCCGTCTTCCGTGCGTTCGCCCTGGTGCTCGGCATCGTCGTCGCCGTCCTGCTCGTTCTCCATCGCCGGGGCCGGCTGCCATCGTGATGAACATCTGTTTTGTCTCGCGGCCCGTCCTCGTGGGGCGGGGCCCGGATTCGCCACGTTCAAGCCGACTGCCGGAGAGCATCCCGCCATGACGCGTTCCGTGTGGCTGAAAGCCGACGATTCCGTCGGCGACTGGGACGAGCGGAAACGGCGCATCACCGCGGGCCTGGAGGCTGGCGTCGACTGGGTGCTGGTCGACGAGGCCGACGTCGACCGGGTTCGCGAACTCGGTAGCGTAAACGTCGCCGCGTTCAAAGACGCCGGCGAGCGCGAGGCGGAGTTCATCGACGACGACCGGGACACCGAACCCGACATCTACGTCGTCGGCAAGGACGGCGAGGGCGACGGGACCGTGGACCTGCCGGGGGACTTCTCGGGGTCGGCCGACCTGACGACGCTCCGCCGGAGCGACGACCGGGCACAGGCCTCCTACGTTCGCATCTTCGACGAGGAGTACGAGGAGTTCGCCGAAGCGGCGGCCCGCGACGCCGAGTACACCATCGTCGCGACGGAGGACTGGGACATCATCCCGCTGGAGAACCTCATCGCCCGCGTCGGCACCGAGACGACCCTCGTGGCCGGCGTGGACTCCGCGGACGCCGCCGCGACGGCGTTCGAGACGCTGGAAATCGGTGTGGACCACGTGCTGCTCGATACCGACGACCCGGACGTCATCAAGCGCACCGTCGATGTCCGGGACCGCAGCGAGCGCGAAACCCTCGACCTGCAGTACGCCGAGGTGCAGAAAGTCGAGGAGACGGGCGCGGCCGACCGGGTCTGCATCGACACGGGTTCGTTGCTCGAAGACGACGAAGGGATGCTGGTCGGGTCACTCAGCCGCGGCCTGTTTTTCGTCCACGGCGAAACCGCGGACTCGCCGTACGTCGCCTCCCGGCCGTTCCGGGTCAACGCGGGCGCGGTCCACGCCTACGTGCGGACGCCCGAGGGTGAGACGAAATACCTCGCAGAACTCCAGTCGGGCGACCGCGTCCAGGTCGTCGACACCGCCGGCCACACCCGCGAGGCGCTGGTCGGCCGGGTGAAAATCGAGAAACGACCCATGTTCCGCGTGCAGGCGGAGGTCACGCCCGACGACGGCGAGGTGGACGTAATCGAGACGCTGCTCCAGAACGCCGAGACGGTGAAGGTTTCCACGGCGGAGGGCCGGAAGGCGGTTACCGACCTCGAAGCCGGCGACGAAGTGCGGGTCTACTACGAGGAGGGCGGCCGGCACTTCGGCGAGAAGGTCGAGGAAAGCATTATCGAAAAGTGACGAGCGTCGGGCGTTCCGACGCTTGTCGTGTGCCCGCATCCGATACGGGAGCAGTTCCGCCGACGCAAACAGAGCCGAACCGTTCCGCCCTCCGAAACGCCTAACAGCGCGCCCGGAGAACTCCGCCCATGGTCGGCATCGCCAGTATCGTCGGCGAGACAATCGAATTCCTGGTTTCGAACCCGATATTCACCGTCATACTGGTCGGGATGCTGGGGTTCATTTTCTTCATGTATCTGCTCGTGCGCCGGACGCTGGAGGGGCTACGAGAGGGGTTCGATACCGGCAAGGGGAGCTAATCGGGATGGTTGGAACCGCGACAGTCGCGACGGCCATCGTTGCCGCGCTCGCCAGCATGTTCATGGCCTGGGCCATCGGCGCCGGCTCCTCCGGGTCGACGCCGTTCGCCCCGGCCGTCGGCGCCAACGCCATCTCGGTGATGCGGGCCGGCTTCGTCGTCGGGATTCTCGGCTTCGCCGGCGCCGTGCTGCAGGGCGCAAACGTCACCGAGGCGGTGGGCTCGGAACTCATCGGCGGTGTCTCTATCACCGCGCTGGCGGCGACGGTGGGACTGCTGACCGCTGCGATTCTGGTGGCGCTGGGCGTGTTCAAGGGCTATCCCATCGCGACGGCGTTCACCGTCACCGGCGCCGTCGTCGGGGTCGGCCTCGCGCTCGGCGGGTCGCCCGCGTGGGCGAAGTACCGCCAAATCGTGACCCTCTGGGTATCGGTGCCGTTCGTCGGCGGCGGCATCGCGTACGCCACCGCACGGCTGCTGCGGGCCGAGAGCGTCCCCGAAGAGATAGTGGTCCCCGCGCTCGCGGGGGTGGTCGGCGCCATCGTCGCCAACATCCAGTTCGTCGTACTCGGGCCGACCGACGGGACCGGCTCCATCGGCGGCGAACTCGCGGGCTGGCTCATCGAACTGCTGTTCGGTGGCGCCGTCACGCCGCGGGAACTGCTCGCCGTCCGCGGGGTGGTGACGCTCCTGCTCGCCGCCGTCGTCGCCGCGGCGCTTGCGGCCGACACGCGACGCGACGAGGACGCCGCACAGCGCCGATTCCTGCTGGCGCTGGGCGGCCTCGTCGCGTTCTCCGCCGGCGGCTCACAGGTGGGGTTGGCCATCGGCCCCCTGGTCCCGCTGCTCGATACGTTCCAATCGGTCCCCATCATGGCGCTGCTGGTCGGCGGCGGCTTCGGGCTGCTCGTCGGGTCGTGGACGGGGGCGCCGCGGATGATCAAGGCGCTCGCACAGGACTACTCCAGCCTCGGCCCGCGGCGCTCCATCGCCGCGCTCATCCCGAGTTTCGCTATCGCGCAGGTCGCCGTGGCGTTCGGCATCCCCGTCTCGTTCAACGAGATCATCGTCTCGGCCATCGTCGGGTCGGGCTACGCCGCCGGCGGCGCCGGAGTGAGCCGGAAGAAGATGGTGTTCACCGTGCTCGCGTGGATCGGGTCACTCGTGCTCTCCTTCGCCGTGAGCTACGGGGGGATGGTCGCGGTGCGGTCGGTGGTCTGAGGAGGCGTCACCGCTCGACCGATTCGACTCTGAAGGCCTCGTCGACCACGAGCGTTATTGTGTCGCCATCGATAGTGAAGGTGAACCGCGCGCTGAACGGGTCGGTCGAGAGGATTTCCTCGTCGTACTCCCAACCCCACTCGATGCCGCCGGCGCTCGGGTTGTGGCCGTGGTCGCCGAGGAATGCGAGCAGCGGCGGCGCGTCCAGAATGCCCATGACCGCCGCGAACCGCTGCTCGTAGATGCAGTTCGTACACCGGTAGTGAACGTGGACCGCGTGGTAGGCTTCACACCGGTCACAGACGCCGTCGGTCCCCTCGTGGTCTTTGCAGGCATGCAGCGACTGCTCGACTGATGCCGAACACCGGGGGCACACGTCGCTCGCAGCGGCGAGGGCGTCCAGATGCTCGAGGGTCGCGGCCGCACGCAGGACGCCCAGCGGTGACCGGCCGCGGACGCCAGCCGGCGGGAGCGACATCCGGCTCAGGTTCCACCGGAGTTCGTCTTCCTCGCCCTGGCCGGCTGTTCCGAGGTAGTTCCCGCTGCACTCCGTACAGGTCAGTCCCATCTCCCCATCCCGATAACTCACGTCGACCTGTGTGCCACAGTGACGACACGCGAAATCCACCGTTGTCGGTTCGACGCGCGAATCGTCGGTTATCGCCCCCGAGAGGATGGCCTGTACGACGCGGCGGCCCGGTTGGCGAAGCGCGTAACCGTCGTCGGTTTTGCGGACGAAATGCCCCAAGACCCTGTCCAGGTGGTAGTTGAACTGGGCGCCCTGCCGGATACCGACGCTGTCTCGGAGTTCCGTAAACGAGAGCGCCGCGTCAGCCTCCCCGAGCGTCTGGAGGATACGGACGCGGGTTTCGTTGCCCAGCACGGAGAACGCCTCGTCCGGCGACAGCACTCTGCTTGCTTCCGAATCGTCGCCGGTCATGTGCAGTAGTATGTGTGATACGTACCTAAAATTATGTTTTCGATTGCAACGGTGTTCGGTGGGAAACTGTTACTCAGCTGTCTAAACTGTGTTTCAGAAAGAACGCTATCTAAAATGTCGTTCGGAAAATACTTTTTGAGATATCTTCGCAGTAGTCGAACGTCGTGGGTCACAAGCCCACGAGAGAACAATGGCGACAACGGATACACCAGATCACGACGCAGTACAGAGACTCCAGAACCAGGTTCACGGTGCGGTGCTCCATCCCGGGGACGAGGGGTACGACGAGGCGCGGTCGGTCTGGAACGCGATGATCGACCGGTACCCATCCCACATCGTGCGCTGTCAGGGTGCGGCGGACGTGAAGGCGGGCGTGGACTTCGCCCGCGAACACGACCTGCTGCTGGCGGTGAAAGGCGGCGGACACAACTTCGCAGGGTCGGCCGTCTGTGACGACGGCCTGATGCTCGACCTCTCGCCGATGGATTCGGTCCGTGTCGACCCCCAGGCACGGACCGCTCGCGTGGGGCCCGGCGCGACGTGGGCGGATTTCGACCACGAGGCCCAAGCGTTCGACCTCGCAACGACGGGGGGTCTCGTCTCGATGACCGGCGTCGCCGGCCTGACCCTCGGTGGCGGACAGGGCTACCTTGCGCGGAAACACGGGCTGACCATCGACAACCTCGTCGGCGCCGACGTCATCACCGCCGACGGGGAGTTCGTTCGGGCCAGCGAGGACGAGAACGAGGACCTGTTCTGGGCGCTCCGTGGCGGCGGTGGCAACTTCGGCGTGGTCACCGCTTTCGAGTACGACCTCCATCCGGTCGGGCCGGAGGTCCTCGGCGGGCCGATATTCCACCCGTACGAGGACGCAGCGGAGGCGCTCCGGTTCTACCGGGAGTTCACGGCGGACGCACCGAGAGAACTCGCGTGCTACGCGCTCGTAGTTCGCGTCCCACCGGAGGAACCATTCCCCGAAGCGTATCAGGGCAAACCGTCGGTCGCGTTCGCGGTCTGCTACGCGGGGCCACTCGATGAGGGTGAGGAGGCGCTTGCCCCGCTACGGGAGTTCGGTGATCCGATCGTGGACGCGATTCAACCGATGCCGTACGCCGCGCTCCAGCGGAGCTTCGACGACGGGTCGCCGGAAGGGTTCCGGTGGTACACCAAGTCCCACTACCTCGGCGGCCTCCCGGACGGCGCCATCGACACCATCGTCGAGCACACCGACCCGTTCCCGGGGCCGCTGACGCAGGTCGCACTCGAACCGCTCGGCGGCGCAATCGCCGACGTAGACCCGACCGCTACCGCGTTCGCTCACCGGGACGCCGCCTATTCGCTCGGCATCTGGCCGGGATGGGCCGAATCGGACGACGATGACGAGATGATCGCGTGGGCCCGGGAGTTCCACGAGGCGATGGAGCCGTACGCGACCGACGGCGTGTACGCGAACTACCTCGACAAGGACGAGGCCGACCGCGTCCGGGCAGCCTACGGCGAGAACTACGACCGGCTGGTCGAGGTGAAAAGGAAGTACGACCCCGAGAACCAGTTCCGGATGAACCAGAACATCGAACCGACCGAGTGAGATGGAGCACGTAACCCTCGGCGACACCGGTCTCGAAGTGTCCGAACTGTGTCTCGGGACGTGGATGTTCGGCACCGAGGCCGCGGACGGAACCGTCGCGACGGACCGCTCGCAGGCCCACGACCTGCTGGACGCGGCGTGGGACCACGGCGTCAACTTCTTCGACACCGCCAACAACTACGGCGACGGCGACAGCGAACGCTACATCGGCGACTGGCTCGACGGGCGCGACCGTGAGAACTTCGTCGTCGCCAGCAAGGTCTACTGGGGGACCCGCGGTCGCCGCGAACGGGGGCTCTCCCGGAAGATGGTCCGTGCCGAAATCGAAGGTACCCTCGACCGTCTGGGGACGGAGTACCTCGACATCTACTACGTCCACGGCTGGCACGACCCCTCCCCAATCGAGGAGACGCTCTCCGCGCTGAACGACCTGGTCCGGGAGGGAAAAATCCACTACGTCGGCGTGAGCAACTTCGCCGCGTGGCAACTGATGCAGTCGCAGTGGCTGGCCGACATCCACGACTGGGAAGGAGTCTCGGTCATCCAGCCACGGTACAACGCCGTAGACCATTACCCCTACACCGTCGACCCGAGCAAGCAGCCGCTTCCTGGCCTGCTCGATGCCTGTCGGGACCAGTCCATCGCAGTCTGTCCGTACGCCCCGCTCGCTGGCGGCTTCCTCACTGGGAAATACGAGCGTGGCCCGAACGGGGGCGTCGTGGGACCTGATGGGTCGCGTGCCGACCTCTGGGAGGGGTTCGGCCCCTCGTCGGAGCGTCCTTGGAAGGTTCTCGAAGCGGTCCGGGCCGTCGCTGACGAACTCGACGCGACCCCCGCGCAGATTGCGATCCGCTGGACGATGGACATCGAGGGAGCCACCTCAATCCCCATCATTGGCGCACGTTCGGTGTCCCAACTCGACGAGAACGCCGGAGCGGCGGACATCTCCCTGCGCGACGAACAGTACGAGCGGATAGCCGATGCCGGGAGGGGAGCACAAGAGGGGTCGTGGGCGCTGTACTGACCCCTCTTTGGGCCCGTTACCGCGGATTGACGGATTCGCGCCGGAACACAGCACCTTTGCCCGTCGCCGCCCTCCCCCCGCCCATGAGCGGCGTCCCCCAGCAGCCGAACGAAACCGACAGGAGCTACCGGCTGGACCGCTGGGCGGGGCTCACCATCATCGGGGCCATCGCCCTCTCGCTGGCGCTCGTGATCATCGGCGAGCCGCTGTTCTGGGTCCCCTTCGCCGCGGGCATTGGCATCGGCCTACCGGCGTTCGCCATCCTCGCCGACCGGGAGCGCGCGAAGGCCGAGAACGGCGGGGTCGATGCTGCGGATGACGCTGCTGACGACGGGAGCGACGAGTAGCTACGGAACCTCCCCTTCCATCGACCCGCGGTACCACCGACCCGTTTCGGTCCCGCACTCCGTGCAGCACGCGATGGTGGCTTCCTCGTCGTCGGCCCGGTCGAGTTCGTGGTCGGTCTCCTCGTCGCAGGTCGGGCAGTAGCGGAGTTTCACCTGTTCGCCGTAGTCCAGCGGGGCCCCCAGCGCGAGCGCGACGACGCGCTCGTCGCCGTGGTTCCATCCACGTTGGAACTCCTTCCGGTCGAAGCGGATGGCCTCGTCGGGCCCGACCTCGACCGGTCCCTCCTCGGTTTCGAACGTGGCGGTTCCCTCGATGACGTAGAACACCTCCTCCTGAACCGCGTGATTGTGGTAAGCGAAGGCGAAGGAGTCCCCCGGCTCCAGTTCGTAGTAGTTCATCGCGAAATCAGTCAGCCCGAGCGGCTCGGTGAGGTGGCGCATCACCGCGGCGGCCTGGATGCTGTCGTCGAGGTCGGCGACGGCGGCGTTCTCCATACGCGCCCTCCGGGGTGGATGGATAAAACGGTGGCCGTTGCAGCAGGCGACCGTGACTCAGGGAACCTCGCCGTCCATCGACCCGCGGTACCACCGGCCCGTCTCCGCCCCGCACTCCGTGCAGTAGGCGTAGAGTGCCTCCTCGTCCTCGGCCCGGTCGAGGCTCTGGGCGGTCTCCTCGCCGCAGGTTTCACAGTAGCGGAGCATCGTGCCGTCGCCGTACTCCAGGGGCGCGCCGAGGGCAATGGCTTTCACGCGCTCGTCGCCACGGTTCCACCCGCGCTGGAACTCCCCGGGACCGAACCGGACCGCTTCGTCGGGACCCACCGCTACGGGGCCGTCCTCGGTTTCGAACGTCGCAGTCCCCTCGACGACGTAGAACACCTCCTCCTGGATTTCGTGCTCGTGGTAGGCGAAGGCGAAGGAGTCCCCCGGCTCCAGTTCGTAGTAGTTCATCGCCATGTCGGTCAGGTGAAGCGGGTCGGTCAGCCGGCATCGAACCGCTGCCGGCTGGATGTCGTTTTCTACGTCGTCGACGACGACCTTCTCCATACCGGGGAGGCGTGGCGAACGTACAAAAACCGCCCGTCGGACGGTGCTGGT
Organism: Halolamina sp.; assembly: GCA_042219375.1. GTDB lineage: Archaea > Halobacteriota > Halobacteria > Halobacteriales > Haloferacaceae > Halolamina. Next base: position 18,882 of record JBDGQC010000198.1, read on the forward strand.
CACTCGAACCCGCTGACCAGCGTCACGACCCATTGGGCGGGGTCAGGGTCCCGGCGGAGTTCGACCCGTTCGACCCACTTCACCCATTGGAACCCGCGGCGACCCGGCGCCACCAGCCGCGCCGGCGCGCCGTGACCGTGCGAGAGCGCGCGCCCGCCGACGTGCGTCGCGAGCAGCGCGTCGCGGGCCTCCGCGAGCGGGAGGCTCCAGCGGTAGCCCGTGACGCTGACGAAGCGGACCCACAATCCGTCAGCCGCGGCCTCCGCGGCGTCCATCCCGACGCCCGCCTCCGCGAGCAGGTCGCCGACCCGGATGCCGCCCCACTTCTGGACCGTGTACCAGCCGCTGGTGCAGTCGAGCGTGCCGGTCTGTACCGCCCGATTGTCACCGGTCGGGAGGTCGTCGTAGGCCAGTTCGAGGTCCTCGGTCCCGAGGCCAGACACCGAGAGCCGCCACGATTCGCGGTCAATCGGGGCCGGGTCGTCGGCGACCCACGAGGTGACGGGGAACGACCCGCCCTCGGTTTCGGTATCCGCGAGGTCGCCGATGGGTTTCGAGCCCGTTTCGCGGGTTGCGACGCCGCGAACGGCGGCGACCAACTCCGTCACACGCCACGCGAGCACGCCTGCGACGAGCAGACCGCCGGTTCGGAGCGCGCTCCGCCGCGAGGCGTCGGTCCGGTTGGGCAGCCGAAACCGCGCGCGGAGGTGGAGCAACAGAAGCGGGATGGCGAGCAGCCCCAGACCGATGTGGGCGTTGAGCGTCGTCCACGGGCCCAGCGGGACGTTGCCACCGATACGCCAGAACACCCCGAGTACGAGCGCAGCGACGACGACCACGCCGAGGAGAACCGAGAGGGGCGTGGTGGCGTCCCAGTTCGTCCGGTCGGTCACGCGCCGGGCGACTCTGGCGAACTTGAACGGCAGCAGTCCGGCCAGCGTGAGGCCGAACACGTCGTGGAGGAGAACCGCGAACGACGGCGGGAGCCAGCCCATCCACGAGAGCAGGCCGGTCCCGATGGCGCCGGCGACGGCTGTGAGAATGCTCCAGTCCACGACTCGCGGCGGCGGGGCGAGTCGTCGGAGCGTGCCAGAGAGTCGCTGGAGCACGCGGCGCATACGGGGAGATAGGACCGGAGCGGCAAGAGTTCGTCGCGGGCAGCGGTGTTCCGTCGCCGATACGCGGTGAAACCGCAGGCACAAGTGCGCGCGGAGTGACTGCCGAACCATGCCTGCAGCCATCGTTACTGGTTCGTCGCGGGGTATCGGCCGTGGAATCGCCGTGCGCTACGCGAAGGACGGCTACGATATCGCGGTGAACTACCACACGAACGAGGCGAAGGCCGAGGAGACGGCCGAACTGGTGCGAGACGCCGGGCAAGAAGCCATCGTCGTCGGCGCGGACGTGTCCGACCCGGACGCGGCCGCACGGCTGGTCGAGGAGTGCGCCGACGCGTTCGGCGGCGTCGACCACCTCGTGAACAACGCCGGCATCGACCAGCACGTCTTCACCGAGGACCTCGACCCCGCGGATTTCGACCGGGTGATGGACGTGAACGTCAACAGCGCGTTCAACGCGACGAAAGCGGCGCTCCCGCACCTGCGGGCGTCCGACGACGGTCCCTCCGTCGTGAACATCTCCTCGATTCTCGCCTACACCGGCGCGCCGGTGGAGGTGCACTACGCGTCTTCGAAGGGGGCGTTGATTTCGCTGACCAAGAGCCACGCGCGGGACTTCGCGCCGGATATCCGGGTGAACGCCGTCGCGCCGGGCCACATCGAGACGGACATGGTGAGCGACCGGAGCGAGGCGGAACTGGCCGAGGAAATCGCACAGATTCCGGTCGGCCGCATCGGCCAGGTGGAGGATATCGCCGGCAGCTGTGCGTATCTGCGTGACGCGGGGTTCGTGACGGGGGAGACGCTGAACGTCAACGGCGGCGAGTTGATGCGGTAAGCGATGTCGGGAACGTGACCGACGGGATAGGCTCTTCGTAACCTCGCGAAACGTGAACAACAGCACCCTAAAAGCCCCTGCCCGCTCGACTACCGGAAGGCTCGCGTTGCTCGCCTTCCGTCACCCCGCTCGCTCCGCTCGCGGGACTCGGGGGCCTCGCTGCGCTCCTCAGTCGCTTCGCTCCTTCCGGTGCTTGCGTCGGCCGCCGTCGCCGACCGGACAGCCCCTTTCAGTCCCACCCACCGCACCGCCCACAGTCCTCCCCAACCGACTCACTCCCTGCGGTCGTTCGTCCCTCGCGCTCGCTCGCGCACGGAGGCGCTCACGCTTCGCGCCACCACCCCCGTAAGAACGGGATTCCGTGCTAATCAGTCACGAATGACCTCGTCCTGATGCTCCTGCACCGCCGCCTCGATGCCGTCCAGGCCGGTTTCTAACTGCGCCAGCGAACTCGCAAAGGAGAGCCGCAGACAGCCCTCGCCCGCTTCGCCGAAGCCGTCGCCGGGCGCGAGCACCACGTCCTGCTCGCGGAGCAGGCGCTTGGCGATGTCCAGACTACTCCCGGGGAGGTCCACGTCGAGGAACGCGTAGAACGCGCCGTCGGGCGTCGGGCACGAGACGCCGTCCATCGCCTCGACGCGCTCGGCGACGTACTCGCGGCGCTCCGCGAACGCCGCGTACATCTCCTCGATTGGCTCCTGTGGCCCTGTCAGCGCCGCGATAGCGGCGTGTTGGGCCACAGAGCCGGCGCAGGCGGTCGTGCTCTCGTGGATTTTGGTCGCCTCCTCGACCAGTTCGACCGGGCCGCCGAGCCAGCCGACCCGCCAGCCGGTCATCGCGTACGTCTTCGAGCAGGAGCCGACCGTCAGGACGTGCTCCGGGTGGTCCGTGAGCGCCGCGATACCGACCGGGTCGCGGTCGTAGGTGAGGCCGAGATACACCTCGTCGGCGATGACGTAGGCGTCGTGCTCCGCGGCGGCCTCGACGACCCGCCGCATCGGCTCGGGGTCGTACACCTGCCCCGTCGGGTTGGACGGCGAGCAGAGGACAACGGCGCCCGTGTCCGCCCCCATCCGCTCGATGACGCGGTCGGCGTCGAGGCTGTAGCCCGCCTCCTCGGGCATCGGAACCTCGACGGGGATGCCGTCGGCCAGGCGGGCCTGTGTCCAGTAGTTCGGCCAGGCGGGCGAGGGAATGAGCAGTTCCTCGCCGTTCTCGATGGTACAGAGCACCGCGAGATGGAGCGCCTCCATCCCGCCGTTGGTGACCGTTAGCTGGCCAGGGTCGTACTCGATGGCGTACTCGCGGTGGAGCGTGTCGGCGATGGCCTGCCTGAGTTCCGGCAGGCCCGCGTTCGAGGTGTAGTGGGTCCGGCCCGCCCGCGCGGCGTCGGCGGCGGCCTCGACGATGTGCTCGGGCGTGTCGAAATCCGGCTCCCCGACTTCGAGGCGCACCAGGTCCCGGTCGGCGGCCTCGGCGAGGTCGAACATGACACGAATCTTCGAGCGCTCGCAGGAGCGGACGCGCTCGGTCGGCGTGGGCATACCCGGGAATTGACCCGTGGGAGCAAAAGGGTGTGTTCCCCCGGCGGCGTTGCCGATAGCGCCGGCCGGGCAGAGCGGCGCGGTGGCCGCTACCGCTCGGCCGGGACCTGCGGCGGCCGTCCCGAGAGTTCGTCGCGGTCGTGTGGCTCCGTGAAGTCGATATCCGGCCCGGTCGGCACCAACCGCTTTGGGTTGATGTCGCCGTGGCTCACGTAGTAGTGCCGGGTGATGTGGTCCATGTTCACCGTCTCGGCGACCGCTGACTCACGGGTCGGTGCACTCCCCGTTCGTCCGTCCCGCGAACCCGCGGGTGCGCCAGTCTGATAGATGTCTTTCGTGTAGCCCCAGAGGTTCGGGTACTCGTGGATGGCCCGGCGGTTACATTTGAAATGCGTGTGGTAGACGTGGTCGAACCGAACCAGCGTCGCGAACATCGCCACGTCCGCGAGCGTGAGCCGTTCCCCGTCGCCCGCGAGATAGCGCTGGTCCGCGAGCACGCCCTCCCAGTAGTCGAGCGCGTCGAACAGGTCCTCGACGGCCTCGTCGTAGGCTTCCTGCGTACCCGCGAAACCGGCGCGATAGACGCCGTTGTTGATGGGGTCGTAGATGCGCTCGACGATGTCGTCGATATCGGCCCGGAGGTCCGCAGGGTAGAGCGACACGTCGTTGCCGTCGAACGCGGTGTCGAGCATGCGCATGATTTCGCTCGACTCGTTGTTGACGATGGTTCCCTCCTGCTTGTCCCAGAGGACTGGGACCGTCACCCGGCCGGTGTATTCGGAATCGGCGTCGGTGTACACCTCCCGGAGGTAGTCGTGCCCGGAGAGCGGGTCAGGATGTTCCGCGGAGAACTCCCAGCCCTGGTCGTAGCGTTCAGGCTGGACCAGCGAGAGGGAGATGTCGTCCGTCAGTCCCCGGAGCTGTCGGACCATTGCCGCGCGGTGGGCCCACGGGCACGCTCGGCAGATGTAGAGGTGATAGCGCCCGGAGTCGGGCGTGAAGCGGCTTTCCTTCGGCGTCCCGCCGGCCGCGGCGATACTGCCGTCCAGCCAGTCCCGGAAGGCGCTTTCCTGTCTGTCGAACGCTCCCTCCTCGTCCGTGTATTCGCGGACATCGGTTCGCCATTCCCCGTCGACGAGCATGTTCATACGCTCTGTTGGGTCGCAAGCCGTATAAGGCGAGTGTCGGCGGAAGCCGGCGCGGTTCAGCGCAGCAGCGTCTCGACCACGGCGCGCGCGACCGTAGGCGCGTCCGGCCCGAGCACGTAGGTGATGGCCTCAACACCATGGGCGCCGGTCTGGTAGAGGACGAACGGCTCCCCGCCAGTCCCCTTGTCACCGACCATTTCCTCGACGGCGGCCCGAACCGCATCCGTCGGCGCGTCGGGGTCGAACTCCGTGGTCCGGTAGCCCGCGTCCTCGAACCGCTCGACAACGTCGGGGTCGTAGCGGACGTTGACGGCGGCGTTGGCGTCCGCGCCGCCCGCACGGGCCGAGAGCAGCACGTTCGCGACGTGCTCGCTGACACCGAACTCCGGGTCACCCGGCACCGTTGCGGCGCCTTTCACGTCGACGATGCGTCCCGGGATTGCAGCCACGTCCTCGATGCCCTTCGGGTCCGGGAGCGTCTCGACGAGGTTGGTGCCGACGTTGGGGACCAGCCCCGCGAATCCGGAGGCGTTTGTCAGGACGCGAAGCCCACGCCGGACCGAAGAAAGCACCTGCTCGCTGGTGCGCAGCGCCGAGTCCGGGTCGTGGACGGCGAAGGATACGTCGGCGTCGGCCAGTTCCGGCCACGCCTCCTCGTGGAGACGGGTCAGGAGGTCACCGTCCTCCAGCCGCCGTATCAGCACCTCGGTCTCGACCAGCGCGCCGACGCGGGTGGTCGTCCCCTCGGCGAGCCCCGACGCGATGTCGTCGGCGAGGGTCTGCACCCGTTCGTCGTTCTCGACTGCGTCGTGGGTGTCGACGTCGCCGTGGGCGTACTTCGAGACGGCCGACTGGCTGATTCCCAGCAGGTCGCCGACCTCGGCCTGGGTCAGTCCCTGCGCCCGGAGGCGTTCGGCCAGCATCGCGCGGTAGGTCGGCAGGAACGTCTCCACCACGACTTCCTCGATGAACTTCATCCGTCTTTCCCCTCCGTTTCGGCTCGCTCGGCATCGAACTCGGGGTCGCTCCCGATGCGGGAGGCCTGCGGGCCGGACTGGTTCTGGTACTTGGAGTCGCGCTCCGTGCCGTACGGCCGGTCGGCCGCGGAGGTGAGTTCCGTGAAGATGAGTTGGGAAACCCGCATGCCCGGCGAGAGCGCGACCGGCGCGGTGCCGAGATTGGAGAGTTCGAGCGTTATCTGGCCTGCATAGCCGGGGTCCACGATACCCGCGGTAGCGTGGACGACGACCGCGAGCCGACCCAGCGAGGAACGCCCCTGGACGTGGGCGATGAGGTCCGCGGGGATATCGACGCGCTCCTTGGTCGTCCCGAGCACGAAATCACCGGGGTGAAGGATGAACTCGTCGCCCTCCTGCACCTCGGTTTCCTGGACGTAGTCACCCACCTCCTCCTCGCGGTTCGGGTGGATGCAGGAGATGTTCGTGCGCTGGAACTCCAGGAACTCCTCGCCGAGGCGGAGGTCGACGCTGGCCGGCTGGACCTGCATGTCGATGTCGTCGAGCGGGTCGATGACGAGGTCACCGGCTTCGAGACGGCGGAGGATGTCGCGGTCCGAGAGTATCATGGGATAGTCAGAGGCGGCCTGGAGTGTAAACTCCGCGGTCGGCCGAGGGTTCAAACCGGATGGCGCGGGCAGTCGCGCCGTGAGTTGAAACGGGCCCGGAACGGGTCGCGGGAGCGGAGCGCGTCGTTCCGGGAGCGATGCGGGCGCTCCCTGTTCGCCATATGCCGCAGTAGCCCCCGGCGACGACCGGCGGCGGTTGCCCGCCGACCGCTGCCGACTCGGTTCCCGAAGCGCTTTGCCCCGCCCGCCGGGAGGGGTGGGTATGAAACAGGCAATCGTGGCTCGGACCGACCTCGGGATGGGGACGGGAAAGCTGGCCGCACAGGTGGCCCACGCCTCGCTCTCGGCGTACGAGGAGGCCGACGAGCGAACCCGCACGGCGTGGAAGGGTGAGGGCCAGAAGAAGGTGGTACTGAAGGGGAGCGGCGAGTCACAACTGTTCGAGTTGGCCGACAGAGCCGAGCGCAAGGGCCTCCCCAACGCCGTGATTCGGGACGCCGGCCACACGCAACTCGACCCGGGGACGGCGACGACTGTTGCCATCGGACCAGGCGATGACGAGGTGGTGGACCGCGTGACCGGCGACCTCTCGCTCTACTGAGCGGGTACCGAGCGGCGGCGCCGTCGTTCGCGTCCGGCGCCGCGCAGTCCTCGACAGGGGTTGCGATACGCCGGGATGCCAACATCGTTAACCCGTTCGCCCGAGACTGTCGATACGACCGAACAGCGATGTCCAACTCAAACCCATCCGTACTCGTCGTCGACGACGAACCCAGCGTGGCGGAGGCCTACTCGCTCTGGCTTGACGGGAAGTACGACGTGGAAACGGCGTTCGACGGCAGGGAGGCGCTGGAGAAGGTGGACGAGTCGACGGACGTCGTCTTGCTCGACCGGCGGATGCCGGACGTTTCGGGCGACGAGGCGCTCGAAGCGATACGGGAAGCGGGCTACAACTGCCGGGTCGCGATGGTGACCGCAGTCGACCCCGATTTCGACATCGTGGACATGCCGTTCGACAGCTATCTCACGAAACCGGTGACCCGCGATGACGTCATCGAGGCCATCGACGAACTCCTCAAAATCGACGAGTACGAGGACGCGGTCAAGGAGCGCTTCGCCATCGCGAAAAAGCGCGCGGCGCTCGAAAACGAGAAATCCGTCACCGAACTCGACAGGAGCGAGGAGTACACCGAACTCCGCGAGGCCGCGTCCGAACTGCCCGACGCCGACGACGTGGAGCTGGACCACGACGCCTTCGCGAAAACGCTCTCGGAACTGGACAGCGACGACACCGAAACCGTGTTCTGACGCCCGCGACGGACAGCGTTAACTCTCGACGCAGGGAACGCCCGGTAGATGCGCGAGGCCCACCCCCGCGAGCGGACAATCGGTATCGAGTGGTACGCCAGCGACGCCGACGGCGTCGGCGGGCGTCTCCGGGACCGCCCCGCCGATTTCCGCGTGCGGGAACTGGAGGCGTTCGGCACCGAACCGGCCGAAAGCGACGCCAGCGACTACCCGTATCTCGTGCTCCGTGTCACGCTCACCGGCTGGGACACCAACGGGTTCGCCGGCCGGCTGTCCGATGCACTCGGCATCTCCCGCGAGCGGGTGGACTGGGCAGGGACCAAGGACAAGCAAGCGGTAACGACGCAGCTGTTCTCCGTCTACGACGTCTCTCCCGACGAGTTGCCGACCATCCGCGACGCCGATATCGAAGTGGTCGGACGCGCCGGCCGCCACCTCTCCTACGGCGACCTTGCGGGCAACGAGTTCGAAATCACCGTCAGGGAGCCAGAAACCCCCGAGAACGCGAGCGAAATCACCGAGGAACTACGGGCGTTCGCCGACAGAAGCGAGGGGCGCATCGGCGTCCCGAACGTGTTCGGCCACCAGCGGTTCGGGAGCCGCCGGCCCGTCACGCACCGGGTCGGGCTCCACATCGTCCGCGGCGAGTGGCGCGAGGCCGTGCTCGCCTACGTCGGGAACCCGTTCGAAACCGAACCGGACGACACGCGAGCAGCGAGAGCGTTCGTCGACGAGCAGGCCGAACGCGACGACCCGGACTGGGGCGCCTGCCTCGACCGGATGCCGCGGAAACTGGGCTACGAGCGGTCGATGCTCCATCGGCTGCAGGAGGTCGACACCGAGAAGGACGACCCGTGGCGCTATGCGCTGGAAGCGGTCCCCTCGAACCTCCAGCGCCTGTTCGTCAACGCCGCACAGTCCTACGCGTTCAACCGCATCCTGAGCGAGCGCCTCGCGCGGGGGCTGCCGTTTCACCGGCCGGTCACCGGCGACGTCTGCTGTTTCGCCGACACCGACGTGGACGCCATCCGTAAGCCCGACCCGGACCGGAGACAGCGAGCGACCGAGAGCCGCGTCGACGTGCTCACGCGGCATTGCGAGCGCGGACGGGCGTTCGTTACGGCGCCGCTGCTCGGCACCGAAACCGAACTCGCCGAGGGTGAACCGGGTGACATCGAGCGCGGGGTGCTCGATGACCTGAGGTTGGCGCCGGAGATGTTCTCGCTCCCGGGGAACTTCGACTCGACGGGAACCCGGCGGGCAATACTGGTCGACACCGAGATGCACGTCACGCAGGAGCCGCTGACGTTCACCTTCGCGCTCCCCTCCGGCTGTTACGCGACGACGGTGCTCCGGGAGTATCTGAAAACGGACCCGCAGGAACTGTAACCGGGGCCGAACGGACGGGTTTTTCCGCGCTACCCGCCTGCCTTCGGCATGGACTGTCGGCGGTGTGGCACCGAACTCCCGCGGCCCGGCGACTACTGTCTGGCCTGCGACACCGGCAACTGCGACGCCGTCGTCGTTGCGTTCGAACGCGACCGGGCGACACTAACCTTTCTGCGGGACCCGCCGGAACACGCCGAGAACGGGGCGCCCGAACTCGTCGGCAGAACCGTCGTGACGACGGTTCCAGAGGAGGACCCCGAGGCCGAAGTCGTCGAACTGCGGAACTTCGCCGGGAAGGTTGCCGACGAAATCCGGCGTAAGCGACCCGATGAGGTGTACGCCGCCGGCGCGCGCGACCCGCTGCGGGAGTGCCGCGCCCAACTCCACCACCAGTTCTACCGCGTTCCCGAGGAGAACCCTGTAGAGTGGGTGCGGAGTCAGCGCGGCGAGCGTTCGCTGGAGGTAGTGGAGACACCGCCGAAGGAGAAGCTGGGCGGCTCACACAGCACCCTCATCGGCGGCCGGGCCGGCCGCGAGGTGGTCGACACCGTCGCCGCCCACCCGAACGTGAAGAAACTCATCCCCGGCCCCATCGAGGCCGGCGGCGGCGGGAGCCGCGGCGGCGTGCGCGCGAAGGCGACGCGGGCGGGCGAGAGCGGCAACGTCCGCCTGCTCATCCGGGACGGCTCCAGCGTCCAGGAGAACCGCGTCGTGACGACGGCGATGGACCGCGAGACGGGTGAGCGCGTGCGGGCGGACCTGAACGAGGCGCTCGCCGACGAGGGATACCAAGAGTAGGCGCGGTGGGCCGAGCGCCGTGTCAGCAGTCCACAACGCCGGCACACGACTCGCAGGGTTTTAGTGCGCGCTGGGGCTACTCCCGTGCACTATGGCTGAGAAGAAGGCACGGTCGGTCGGGAGCGCCGGGCGGTTCGGCGCGCGCTACGGCCGGGTGTCGCGGCGTCGCGTCTCCGAAATCGAGGCGGGAATGGAGGACGCGACGGTCGACGGCGACTCCGTGAAGCGTATCGGGACGGGAATCTGGAAAAACGAGGAGACGGGGGAGACGTTCACCGGCGGCGCCTACCGGCCGGAGACGCCGGGCGGCCGCTCGGTCAAGCGCTCCATCCGCGCGGCGCTCTCCGAGGACAGCGAGTAGTCCGATGAGTTACAAGTGCTCCCGCTGTAAGCGCGACGTCGAACTCGACGAGTACGGCGGCGTGCGCTGTCCGTACTGCGGCCACCGCGTGCTGCTGAAGGAGCGGGGCGGCGACGTGAAAGAAATCGACGTGCAGTGACCGCCGGCGCGGCACATACCGCGACGCTTTCGGTTTCGTACCCAACCCCCGAGAGCGCCGCGCTCGTCGAACACAGCCTTCGCCCCGAAGTGGACCGCATCGACGACGACCGCGCGGCCGCGAGTGTGCGCCGCGACGGGCAGACTGTCGAGGTGACCGTGCGCGCGGCGGACCTCGTTGCACTTCGTGCAGGGACCGGGAGCTGGAGCCGGCTGCTGGCGGTCGCCGAGCGCACCGCGGGACTTGACGATGCGGAGCGTGTCGACGACACGTAACGACGGCAACCCGATACGAGCCAGTATCCCGGCAGGGCCGACGTGAGACCCACCGTTTTAGGAACTCCGGCGGGAGAGTACCGGTGTGATACCGCCCATCGCCAGCAAGTTCGTCGCCGGGGAGACGCCGGCGGCGGCGCTCGAACACGCCGCGGCGCAGAACCGGGAGGGCATCAACGTCATCCTCAACCTCCTGGGCGAGCATTACGACGACCCCGCCGACGCGGCCTCGGACACGAAGGCCTACCGGGCGCTGATCCGGGACATCGCCGACAGCGACGTCGACGCCTGCATCTCGGTCAAGCCCTCCCAACTGGGCATCGACATCAGCGACGACGTGTTCCGGTCGAACTACCGGTCCATCGTCGAACTCGCCGACGAGGAGGGGGTGTTCGTCTGGTGTGACATGGAGGACTCGGACACGACCGACGCCACCCTCGACGCCTTCGAGTCGTTCGCCCGCGAGTTCGAGGGTGGCATCGGCCAGTGTGTCCAGTCGAACCTCAAACGCACCAGCGACGACCTGGAGCGACTGGCCGACGTGCCCGGGAAGATTCGGCTGGTCAAAGGCGCCTACGACGAGCCAGCCGAAATCGCGTACACGGAGAAATCGACGGTGAACGAGCGCTACCGCGCCGACCTCGAAACCCTCTTCGAGAGCTACGAGAGCGGTATCGCCGTCGGGAGCCACGACCCGGCGATGATCGAACACGCCGAGGAGTTGAGCACCCGGTACGACCGCCCCTTCGAGGTCCAGATGCTGATGGGCGTCCGCGAGGACGCCCAGCGGGAGTTGGCCGCCGAAGGACGGGAAGTGTGGCAGTACGCACCCTACGGCGAGAAGTGGCTCTCCTACTTCTACCGCCGCCTGCGCGAGCGCAAGGAGAACGCGCTGTTCGCACTCCGGGCGATTCTCGGCGTATAGCGCAGCGGCCCCGCGCAACCGGGAACGTCATCGCTTTACCCCTCCAGATGACAGTTGCTGGTAATGACCCGGTGGAAACGGGATTTCGCCAGCGGTCTCGTGGTCGTGCTCCCGGTCCTCGTGTTAGCGCTGGTGCTCCGGTGGGTCATCGGAAAGCTGCTCGGCCTCCCCATCGCCGTGAACGCGCCCTGGCTCACGTCGTTTCAGGCGCAGATAGCCGAGGTGCTGGTGACGCTGGTGCTGTTCGGCGTCATCACGATGGCCGCGGGCTATCTGATGCGCACCACCGCGGGGCGGGTCGCCGAGGGCCTGTTCGACGACGTGGTGAACCGGGTTCCCGGCCTGCGGGTGGTGTACAACGCGTCGAAACTCGCGGTCGAGACCGCCGTCTCGGGAACAGGCGACCTAAAAAAACCCGTGAAACTGGAGCCGTGGAACGGGATGCGGATGACGGCATTCAAAACCGGGAAGTCGACCGATGACGGCCGCGACGTGCTGTTCATGCCGACCGCGCCCAACATCACGACGGGGTTCGTGATGGAGGTGAAACCCAGCGAGTACACCGAAACCGACGAGCAGGTCGAGGAGGCACTGACGCGCATCCTCTCGGCCGGGTTCGGGGAGTCGACCGACGAGGGCGTCCCCATCGACGTGATAGAGGCGGACGTGAGCAACCCCCTGGCGGACGACGAGACCGACGAGGAGCAGCCGTGACGGCGGGGGACGCCGGACGTGAAAGACTTAGGTCGGCGGACGGAGGATAGACGAGCGTGCTGTCCGTCCCCGTAGACACGTTGGCCCCCCTCCTCGCCGTGTTGCTTCAGGAGACCGCGCCGGACGGCGGGATGCTCTCGAAGTTCGTCACCTCCGCGACCGGATGGGGCGGCCTGGTGGTCATCTTCGTCTACTCGTTTCTCATCGCGTTCGCTCTCCCCGGCGTAAGTGAGGTGGTGCTGGCAGCACCGCTGGAGTTGGGGTTGAGCTACTGGGGCCGGATGACGGTCATCATGGTGGTGTCGGGGCTCGGCAAAGCGTTCGGCTCGGTGTTCGCGTTCCACCTCGGACAGGAGGCCAAGGAGTCGGGGCCGGTCACGCGGGCGCTCAGACGGTCGCCGGTCGACGTCGTCGAGTGGTCGGAGAAGAAAATCGTCGTACTGGCCCGGAAGTACGGCTACGCCGGACTGGCGCTGGGCCTCTCGGTCCCGTTCTTCCCGGACACGTTCTCCATCTACGCGTTCGCCGTCCTCGAAGAGGACTACCTCAAGTTCGCTGTTGCGACGTTCGTGGGCAGCGTCGGACGGCTCGCCGTGACGCTCGGCCTCGTCAACGGGTTTCTGGTCGTCTTCTGACCGGCCGAGGACGCGTCCGCTGTTTGGCAATACGACTTTTCACGACTGGGGCCGAACCACACCGTGTGAAAGTCGACGAGGCACTCGAAGAAATCGACGACGCGATACGCGAACGTATCGGCACCGAAGACGAGTCGTTCCGGGAGAGCGTGGAGTCGGCCCTGGAGGAGGTCGAATCACTCGTCGGCGGCGACGGCGTCGACGACCTGGCGCGCTCGGTCGGCAGCCACATTCGGGAACACGAGAGCCGACCGGCACCCAAGCAGGTCAGGGAAGAGGCCACGACCATCGTCAACGAGAAAGGCCAGGAGGTGCCGGAGGAGTCGTACCTCGCCCAATCGAAAATGTGAGGCCGGGTGGCGTTTCCGCGTGCGGAGTCCCGCTCACGCCCGGGCAACGGCTTTTCACTCCACCGCGTGAAGGTCGTGTATGGATAGCGACACCGCTGTCCGCGAGATAGACGAGGCGGTCCACAAGCACGTCGGCGGGGAGGACGAAGGGTTCCGGGCGGCCTGCGAGGCGGCGCTCTCGGAAGTGGAGTCGGTCGCCGGCGGCGACGCCGTTGACGACCTCACGCGCTTCATCGACGGCTACGTTCGGGAACACGAGGAACGTCCCCAAATCGTGGAGGTTGACGAGCGCGCCGCCGAAATCGTGCGCGAACACGGCGAGAGTCTCCCACCGGACTCCTACCTCCAGAACGTCTGAAGGCGGTGTCGGGGCGTCCGCCCCGGGAGCGCCGGCTGAGAGCATCGCATTCCCCCGAGAGCTTTTTCAGAGGTCGGACCCGACCACGCAGTATGTTCCCCACTCGTCGTCGCGGTATGCGTGCGCCGTAGCGACGGGTGGACCCTTCTCGGCGTCGCCGGACGGTAGCACGGCCGGCGGCGCTCCACGGTGAACCCCGGGCGGGCATCGTTCGACCACCGAAACCGGCGGGCTTTAGGCCCGCATCCATCAAATCACGACCAGATGAGTCACGAGGAGTTCCCTACTGACCGGCCCGCGGTGGTGACCTGTGGGCTGCCGTACGCCAACGGCGACCTCCACATCGGTCACCTCCGGGGGTACACGGCCGCCGATGCGGTGAACCGCTCGCTGAAGAAACTGGGCCAGCAGTCCGCGTACGTCTGTGGCTCGGACATGCACGGCACCCCCATCGCCGTCGAGGCCGCCAAGCGGGGTGTCTCGCCCGAGGAGTTCGCCATGCAGCACCACGAGCAGTACGCCGAGACGTTCCCGAAGTTCAACGTCGACTTCGACAACTACGGCCACACCCACGACGA
>JBDGQC010000141.1:0-31806 GCA_042219375.1 Halolamina sp.
ACCTCAAGCGCGAGGACCTGCTCCACGGCGGCGCGCACAAACTCAACAACGCGCTGGGGCAGGTGCTGCTGGCGAAGTACATGGGCAAGGAGCGCATCATCGCCGAAACCGGGGCCGGCCAGCACGGCACCGCGACGGCGATGGCGGCGGCGCATCTGGACATGCCCTGCGAGATCTACATGGGCGAGACCGACATCAACCGCCAGCGCCCCAACGTGTTCCGCATGCGCATCAACGGCGCCGACCTCAACCCCGTCACCGCCGGCCGCGGGACGCTGAAGGAAGCCATCAGCGAGACGATGCGGGACTGGGCGACCAACGTCGCCAACACTCACTACGTCGTCGGGAGCGTCGTCGGCCCCGCCCCCTTCCCCGCGATGGTCCGGGAGTTCCAGGCGGTCATCAGCCAGGAGGTCCGCCGTCAGAGTCAGGAGAAACTCGGCGGCCTCCCGGACTCCGTCGTCGCCTGCGCGGGCGGCGGGTCGAACACGATGGGTGCCTTTGCACGGTTCAAAGACGACGAGGAGGTCAGCCTGTTGGCCGTCGAGGCCGGCGGCTCCTCCCTCGCCGTCGACGAGGAGGAAGGTGTCGCCCCCAACTCCGCCTCGCTCTCGACGGGCGGGCAGGGCGTCCTCCACGGCGCGCGTACGAAGGTACTTCAGGACCAATGGGGCCAGATTATGGAGTCCCACTCCGTCTCCGCGGGGCTGGACTACGCCGGCGTCGGGCCGGAACTGGCCCACCTCGTCGACATCGAGCGCGTCATGGCGGTCAACGTCGGCGACGACGCCGCGCTCTCGGCGTTCCACCGCCTGTCCCAGATGGAAGGCATCATCCCGGCCCTGGAGAGTGCCCACGCGCTGGCGTACTTGGAGAAAGTGCTGGGGCCTGATGCCGACGCGCCGGCGGAGGCGACGGACCTGCTCGGTGAAACCATCGTCGTCAACCTCTCGGGCCGCGGGGACAAGGACCTCGAAACCGTCATCGAGGAAACCGACAAGCGCGACATCCCGAACGCCCCGGACATGAGCGAGTTTTCGGGGGGGCTATGAGCCGACTTCCCGACGCCTTTTCGGGGGAGGACCCGGCGTTCATCCCGTACCTCGCGGTCGGCGACCCGGACCTCGCGGCCTCGAAGCAGTACGTCGAGGCGCTCGTGGAGGGCGGCGCCGACTGCATCGAACTCGGCCTGCCGTTCTCCGAACCCATCGCCGAGGGGGCGACCATCCAGCAGGCGGTGGTGCGCTCGCTCGAAGGCGGCATCACCCCCGAGGCGTACTTCGAATTCGTCGAGAGCCTGGACGTGGACGTGCCGCTGGTCTGTATGACCTACTACAACCTCATCTTCCGCTACGGCGCGGAGGCGGGCACCTCCGCCGGCGAGGGCGAGCACGCCGCCCCCGGCCCCCGACCGTTCGTGAAGCGGGCTGCCGAGGTTGGAATCGACGGCTTCGTCGTGCCGGACCTGCCCGCCGAGGAGGCCGAGGCCCTGCGCGCGGCCTGCGACGAGTTCGACCGCGACCTGGTGTTCATCGTCGCCCCAACGACGACCGAGGAGCGCCTGGAAACCATCCGCGAGCGCGTCTCTGGCTACGTCTACGTGCAGGCGCGCCTCGGCGTCACGGGCGCGCAGGCCGACGTCTCGGACCAGACCGCCGAGAGCCTCGCCCGCATCGCGGACTGGGACGTGCCCAAGGCGGTCGGGTTCGGCATCTCGACCGGCGACCACGCCGCCCGGGTGGTCGAGGCGGGCGCCGACGGTATCATCGTCGGTTCCGCGCTGGTCGACCTCATCGCTGAGGGCGCCGAGGAGGACAAGCCACCCAGCGTCGTCGCGGACGCGCTCCGCGCGAAGGCCCGCGAACTCAAGGCGGGTGCCGTGCGCGGCGCCGAGCGGCGACGGGGAGCCGAGGCCGACGCGGAGTAGCGGGAAGCGGAGAAGCCGCAGGGGAACACAACCCCTTTGTGGCGGATGCGACGAACTCACAACCGACCGCGGCGGCGTCACCGCCGTTGACTCACCCACAGCCATGACCCGACAGACACCGACCGACGCCGGCAGAGCCGCACGACTCGACCGACTCTCCACGGACGGAAACATCCTGATGGTGCCGATGGACCACGGCATCACCATGGGTGCCGTCCAGGGGTTGGCGGATATCGAATCGACCATCGACGCCGTCACCCGCGGCGGCGCCGACGCCGTCCTGACCCAGAAAGGCATCGCCCCCCGCGTCCACCCGAACAAGAACGGCGCGGGCTACGTCGTCCACCTCAACGCCTCCACCACCATCGGTCCCGACGAGGACGACAAGCGCCTCTCGGGGACGGTGAAGGAGGCGGTCCAGGTCGGCGCCGACGCCGTCTCACTCCACCTCAACGTCGGAAGCCAGCACGAGCCCAAACAGATCGAGCAGCTGGCGAGTGTCACCGAGTCGGCCCGCGAGTACGGGATGCCCGTGCTCGCGATGACCTACGCCCGCGGCGAGGGCGTCGACAGCACCGACCCGGAGGCACTGGGGCACGCGGTCCGCCTCGGCGAGGAACTCGGCGCGGACCTCGTGAAGACCGGCTACTCCGGCGACGCCGACTCCTTCGAGCGCGTCGTCGAGTCCACCGCCCTGCCGGTGCTCATCGCCGGCGGGAGCAAGGGGACCAACCGCGAAACGGTCGAGATGGTCCGTGGCGCGATGGACGCCGGCGCCGCCGGCGTCTCGATGGGCCGCTCCATCTTCCAGCACGAGCGTCCCGAAGACATCGCCAGCGCGGTCTCCGCGGTGGTGCACGACGATGCCGGCGTCAACGACGCGCTGGGCGCGGGCAGCTTCGACGGGTGAAACGGGGACGGGTGGCATCGAACGCGGCACGCTGCCCATACTGACAGAATTAAGTCCACGCCTCCAGAAGGGCGGGCCATGGAGACGCTGCTTCTCAACAGCCAGGAAGTCCATCACAACGCGGAGATGGCGGAGGTCATCCCCGCCCTCGAACAGGCGTTCGCCGCCTACGAGCGCGGCGACGCGCAGATGCCGGCCAAATCCTACATCGACCTGCCCCAGTACAACGGCGATTTCCGGTCGATGCCGGCGTATCTCCAGACCGACGACTGGGACGCGGCGGGCATCAAGTGGGTGAACGTCCACCCCGAGAACGAGGAACTGTTCGACCTCCCGACCGTGATGGGGACGATGATCTACTCCGAACCACAGAACGCCTTCCCGTTGGCCATCATGGACGGCACCGAACTCACGATGCAGCGGACCGGCGCCGCCGCCGCCGTGGCGACTGACCGCCTCGCCCGCCCCGACGCCTCCTCGCTGGGCATCGTCGGCGCGGGCGTGCAGGCCTACAGCCAACTCGAAGCCATCTCGGAGGTCCGGGACATCCAAGAGGTCGTCGTCTCCGACCTCGACGAGGCCCGCATCCGGGAGTTCATCGAGACGTTCGAGAACCGGTTCGACGTGCGCGAGGGGTCGGTCAGCGAGGCCGGCCACTGCGACGTGCTCTCGACGGTAACGCCCGTCCGGGACCCCATCGTCGGCCCCGACGACGTTGGCGACCACACCCACATCAACGGGATGGGCGCCGACGCGGAAGGGAAACACGAAATCGCCGACGAGGTGCTGCTGGACGCCAAACTCGTCATCGACGACTACGCCCAGTGTACCCACTCCGGCGAAATCAACGTCCCGTTCAACAGCGGTATCCTGACCGACGAGGACATCTACGGTGAACTCGGCGAAATCGTCGTCGGCCACAAGGAGGGCCGCACCGCCGAGGACGGCGTCACCGTCTTCGACTCGACCGGGCTGGCGATTCAGGACGTCGCCGCCGCTCACGTCGTCTACGAGCACGCACAGGAGAACGACAACGGCACCGCCTTCGACCTGCTCGGCGTGGCCTGAGACGGCGGAGCGTCCGCAGGGTGGCGGCGTGAGGCGTCGCCGGGTCGGACGCCGCCAACGTACTCGTCGTTCGACACCAGCGGTTTCCGAAACCCGACAAACGCAGAACGCTATTCCGATGAGCGACGGTGTCACCGCGTCTTCCGTGGCTCCGCGACCGTCGTGACAGTCTCGCTATTCTGACACAAAAATGCTAAGTGGGTAACGGAGGTATTCGGACCTGTACTCGGCTCACACGACCCGGCCGACTCCCCCCGACGCCGTTGACACATCACGTGTCTCTCGTGGCCGAGTACCTGACGACAACTGTCGTCTGATAGACGGCCGGCGGATGGCTATCGGCGCTCCCCCCCTGAAGGCCGGTACGGCCCGCCCCCGGCCGTCACCTCTTACGTGACCCGAACAGCGGTGGCTGAGTCGTCCGTGGCGGCCGATTACTCCAGATGGATGGCCGGCCGGAACGGAATCGCGTTGCCCGCCCGGTCGGCAGGGTCGACTACGTCCGCGGCGTCCTCGGCGTACACCTCGACCTTGGCGTCGAACTCCCGGGCGAGGAACGACGCGGCGCCCTCGTACATCGCCAGTTCGTCCATCGCCAGCAGCCGCGAGAGCGTGTCCGCGTCGTAGTCGCGGGCGAACGCGACGGCGTCCTGGGCCACGTCGTTGACCCGGTCGCCTTTCTCGCGCAGGTCGGGGTCGCTCATCACCTCACTCATCACCGCGCCCACGTCGGCGCCGGCCTCCTCGACGGCCTCGAACACCCGGTGTTTCCAGTCCGCGGCGACGTACACCCGGACCGTCTCCGGGTCGGTGTCGGTCACGTCCGCAACCTCGTGGATGTCCTCGACCAGCGCCTCGACGCGGTCCTCCTGCAGTTCGAGGTCGGGCGCCCGCAGGTCCTCGTCGACCTCCGGCCACGGCGCCTCCTCGGCGGGGACGCCCGCCAAGTCCTCGTGGAGTTCGTTCGCCAGGAACGGGACAAACGGCGCCAGCAGGCGCAGGCGGGTCTCCAGGACGTGCCGGAGCGTCCACTTCGCGCCCGGCCGGCTCAGGTCTGCCCGGCGGCGGTACCACTTGAGGTGCTCCTCGAAGCCGTAGAAGGCGCTCTGGGTCGCCGTCCGGGTTTCCGAGCGCTCCATCGCCTCGGTGGTCTCCGCGATAGCGGTCTGGAGTTTCGAGAGCAGCCAGCGGTCCACGTCGGTGATTGCGTCCTTCCGCCCTGCCTCGCCCTCAATGAGTTCCCGGCCGCGGTTGTAGAACCGCCGCAGTTGGTCGTGGGTGCTCGCGACGGCCTCCTCGCGCCAGTCGTAGTCCTGCCACGGCTCGGAGGCGTTCAGCAGGAAGAACCGCACCGTGTCGGCACCGTACTCGGAGATGGCCTCCCCCGGCAGCACGACGTGGCCCTTCGAGGAGGACATCTTCCGGCCCTCCAACAGCCCCATTCCCATCACGACGATGCCGCCCGGCCACTTCGGCTCCGGGAAGAACTCGGCGTGGTGGTAGAGATAGAACGTCAGGTGGTTCGAAATCAGGTCGTTGCCCGAGAAGCGGTAGTCCACCGGGTACCAGTAGTCCCACTCATCCCCCAGTTCCAGCGCCCGCTCGTCCGGGTCTTCGACCGCCTCCTCGCCGTAGAACATCGCGTCGAAGAACTCCCGGTCCAGGTCCTCGACGGGGATGTCCTGGATGTGTGGGGCGACCGTGTAGTAAGACATGTACAGGGTGGAGTCCGACAGCGGCTCGATGACGAACTCCTCGTCCCACGGCAGGCGCGTGCCCAGCCCGTAGTTGCGGATGCAGGGCCACTCGTTCAGCCAGTCAACCGTGTGGGTGTACTCGCCGCGGGTGTTCTCGGGGATTGCGTCGAGGTTCGCGACGGCGCGCTTGGTCTTCTCCATCCACTCCTCGTCGTTGTAGCGCAGGAACCAGGTGTCCTGATAGGCCACCTCCACGTCGCCGCCGCAGCGACAGACCACCTCCTCGCTGAACTCCTGCATCGTGTCGAACGCGTCGCCAGCGTGGTGCTCGCGGAAACTGTCACGGACGTTCTCGACGACCTGGCCGGCGAACTCGCCGTACTCGTCGTGCAGGACGCCCGAGTGGAACTCGGCGTTGTAGAGGTCCTGTGTCGCCTCCTCCAGCGCGGGGTCGTCGCTTTCCTCGATGCCGTGTTCGGCGACGGCGTCGGCGGCTGGAACCTCGCCGTACCCCTCGATTGAGAGGATGGGAATCGGCTCGATGTCCCGGACCACCTCGGGGTCGATACCGTACGCAGTCAGTTCATCGGCGCGCGCTTTCAGTTCCTGCAGCGCGACGTAGTCGTCCGGGGAGTGGGCAGGGACGGACATCACGACGCCGGTGGCGTTGTCGGCGTCGACGAAGCCGGCGGGCAGAACCAGCACGTCGTCGCCGGTCACGGGGTTCTCGACGCTCGTGCCGACGAGTTCCTCGCCGTCGAACCGGTCCTCGACGGACACCTCGCGTTCCTGCAGTTCGAACTTCTCGACGGCGTCCGCGGAGATGACCCACGTCTCGCCGTCCACCGTCGCGCGGACGTACGCCGCCTCGGGGTCCACGTAAGCGTTGGTGACCCCCCGGACCGTCTCGGGGCGCAGCGTCGCCATTGGGAAGACGGCGTCACCGTTCCGCGGAGCCTCCCCGCGGAACCGGATGAGCGTGTACTCCTGGAACTCCGCGTCCTCGCCCTCCAGCAGGTCGTGGGCGGTGACTGGCTGGTCCTCGTTGGTGCAGTAGTTGACAGGGTGGAGCCCCTTCTCCAGCAACCCGCGCTCTTTCAACGTCTCGTACTGCCAGGTGACGAACTTCGAATAACGCTCGTCGTTGGTGGTGAACTCCCGGCGCCAGTCGACGGAGAGCCCCAGCGCCTGCATCCCCTGCTTGTAGTGCTCCTCGATGAAATACTCCGCAAAGCCCATCGGCGTCTCCAACTCCTGCAGGCGCTCTTCGGGGACGTTGTACGTGTCCCGCAGCACCGACAGCTGCTCCTCCTCGCCTTTCTGGAGGCGTTCGACGGCGCCGACGATGGGCGTGCCGGTGACGTGCCACGCCATCGGGAACAGCACGTTGTCGCCCTGCTGGCGGCGGTAGCGCGCGTAAGCGTCCGGCACCGTGTACGTCCGCGCGTGACCGATGTGCATCCCGCCGCTGGGGTAGGGGTAAGGGACGGTGACGAACGTCGTCTCCTCGTCGCCGGCGTCGGGTTTGTCGGAGGGGTCGGCCTCGTAGCGACCCTCCTCCGCCCAGCGCTGCCGCCAGCGCTCCTCTATCTCCGCGGGCTCGTAGTCCATACCCGTTTCTGCCACCCCGCGGTAAAAATACCCTTCAGTTCCGACTGAGCGGGCTGGCAGATAGCGGGCCGTTCCGCGGCGGCCGAACCGCGGGTCGGGACCCATTCCAGAGTGCCGTGTTGACGCCTCACATAGCCGAAACCGACCGAAGGGCCTTTGCGTGGGAGCGGCGTCTCGGCGAACACGAATGGCGAGCGTGCGCGGAACCACGACGGTAGACGCCCTCAGACAGCGGTTCCCCGAGTTCGCGTTCGGACTCGGGGTGGTCTGTCTGCTCGGGATGGTTCCCGTCACACTCGGCGCACTCGCAGGCTACCTCTCGCTCGGCGCCGCGGTGCCCGTCCTGGGCATCGTGATGGCCGTCGCGGTTCTCTCACTCGTCGCCGCCAACTAACGGGCCGTACCGGCGCTCCCCGACCACGACCAGCCCGATAGCGACGAGCGTCCCCACCCCGTGGAGCGGCAGCGCCGCCGCGTGGCCGGCCAGGAGCCAGCTAATCGGAACGTTCAGCAGCACGGGGAGCACCGCGACCCCGGCCAGCAACTCACGCCTGCGGGCGTGGGCCCGCGCAGTCGTCGCCCAGACGCCCCGCCGGACTGCCGCATCGCCCGCGAACCCGCCGATGACTGGCGCGACGACGACGGAGACGAGGAACACGGACATCGGCGCGTTGCCCAGACGCTCGCCGAGCCAGAGCCAGCGCACCACGGCGCCGACGCCGTTGCCGACCCGCCAGACCACCACCCCGCCCAGGAGCGCGGCGACGAGGCGCTGGCGAAGCGGTGGTGACACGCCCCCGGCTTGGGCGATAGGCGAGAAAACGCTACCGGTGGTTCGGCTGGCGGAGACAGAAACCCCGTGAAGCCGACCGGCTGTGGCGGCCTTACTCGACTTCGATGTCCACGCCTTCCTCGCTGCCGGCTTTGGGGAGTTCGACCGTGAGCACGCCGTTCTCGTAGCTCGCGCTGGCGGCCGTCTCGTCCACGTCAGTCGGGAGGGAGACGGTGCGACTGACCGCCCGCTTGGTGCGCTCGCGCCGGTAGTAGGTCTCCGCCTCGTCCTCTTCGGCCGCCTCGCTGTGTTCGGCCGCGATGGTGAGCCGTCGGTCCTGGACCGACACATCGATGTCATCGGGGTCGAACCCCGGTACGTCGGCGGTGACCACGATAGCGTCGTCGGCGTCGGCCACGTCGACGTGGATACCCCCGTCGAGTTGTTCGCCGAAGTTCTCCCCCATCTCGGAGAAGCCGGCGTTTAGCTGTTCGAACAGTTCCTCGATCTCCTCGAACGGGTCGCGGCGACCTGACATACTCGAACCATCGGCTGTCGAGGTGTTAAGGATTATCGCCGGTCGAATCGAGGAGGGAGTAGACCCCGGCGACGGGGATCAGTCTACGACGTGCTCCGTGTCGTAGGAGCCGAGCCGTCGGACCCAGCCGTTCTCACAGACCGCCTCTATCTCCGCTAAGGCCTCCTGCGTGCGTGCCTCGTAGAGGCCGGCCTCGATGTCGAAGTGGAAGCAGTAATCCCCGAGGCGGCGCCCGCTAGGCCGGGACTCGACCCGCGAGAGGTTGATGTCCCGTTCGGCGAACGCCGAGAGCATCTCCAGCAGGAGGCCGGGGTAGTTCGCGCCGGGGTAGACCACGAGGCTGGTCTTGCCGCCCGCCTCCGAGCGCTCGGATTCTGGCGCGACGACGAGAAAGCGGGTGGCGTTGGAGTCCCGGTCCTGGATGTTCTCGGCGATGCGTTCGAGGCTGTTCTGTGCGCCAGCGGCGGCGGCATCCGCCGGTTCACCGGCGTTCGCGGGGTGGCCGATGGCCGCGACCGATGGGTCCTCGCGGGCGCGCTCGACGCCACGGGCCGTCGAGGCCACCGCCTCGCGCTGCGCGTCCGGGTAGTGCTCGTTCAGGTACTCCCGGCACTGGGCCAGCGCCTGCGGGTGGCTGGCGACCGTCGAGAACTCCGACCCCTGGGACAGAAGCGCGTGCCGGATGGGCGAAACCACCTCCCGGACGACGCTCACCTCCCGGTCGGCCAGCGCGTCGAGGCTCTCGTCCACCGACCCCTCGATGCTGTTCTCCACGGGAACCACCCCGCGCTCGAACTCGCCGTCGTCGACGGCGGCGATGATGTCGGTGACCGACTCCCGAAAGCTGACCCCGCCGGTCGCTCTATCGGCCGAGCCCTCGCCCTGGAGTTCGACCACCGCCCGCGCGGCGCGGTGGGAGTAGGTGCCTGCCGGCCCCAGCGTGACTACCTGCATGAACAGGCGTTGGCGAGGGGGGGCGAAAAACGCGTCGCCGGTGTGTGGACCGCCGCCAGGCCCCTACCGCGGCGTCGCCCGCGTCGCCGTCGCCTTGAACGACGCGACCACCGGCGTTCCAACGGCCAGCGAGAGGCGCTCGCGGCTCTCCTCGGTGACGAGCGCGAACAGCGGCGCGTCGGCACCCACGTCGACGGTCACCCGCGACACCGCCTCGCCGCGGTCGAGTGCCGTCACCTCGCCCGCGAAGCGGTTCCGCGCGCTGGTCGCGCCCGCGTCGGGCACGTCCGCAGGGTCGTGGAGCGTCACCGTATCGGCCCGGAGGCTCACCTGAACGTCGTCGGCGCCGGGCGGAACGAGCGCGCGCACCTGACCCGCGGCAGTCGAGACGGTGCCGAGTTCACCGGTCCGGGCCTCGACGGTGCCGTCGAGCACCGCCTCGGCCGTCTCGGCGACCGAACTGTAGCCCGCACGGAGCCGGTCGAACCGCGCGAGCAGTTCCTCGGCCCGCGGCGTGAGCGTGCTGCCGCCACCCGTCTCACCGCCGCGCTGGCGCTCGACCAGGTCGCCGAACGCGTCCTCCAGGTCCGTCAGCCGCCCGTGTGCGCGGGAGTACGACCGGCCGAGGTCGGCGGCGGCCGCGTTGAGCGAGCCCGCGCTATCGACCGCCCGGAGCAACGCGGCGTCGCGCTCGTCGAACGCCACGTCGCCCGCCCGAAGCCGTGCGTCGAACCCCGCGTCCATACCTGGTCCTGCGGGCCAGGGGGCAAAACGCTTGCCGCCCGGTGACTGCCAGTCGCGGTTCCCGCCACCTGCCACGAGCGGAACAGTTATGTCCCGAAGGGAACAACGGCGTTGTATCTATGCAGAAACAACGGTCCCGCCGCGCGGTTCTCGGCGCGCTCGGGACGGCGGCGACGCTCGGACTCGCGGGCTGTAGCGACGCCAGCGCGGGCGGCGACAGTACCGACGCACCCGGCGACGGCGACATGACCATCTTCCACGCCGGCAGCCTCGCCCCGCCGTTCTCCGCTGCCGAGCCGCTGTTCGAAGAGGAGACGGGCATCGACGTGACCCGCGAACCGAAGGGCTCGGTGGCGTCGACGAAGAAGATCACCCAGCAAGATCGGCAAGCCGACGTGCTCGGCGTCTCGGACTTCCGGCTCATCCGTGACCGCGTCGTGCCCGATTTCGGCGACTGGTACGCCGTCTTCACCACGAACGCGATGTCGATTCAGTACCGCGAGGACTCGCCTGGCGCCGACGAGATCTCGACTGATAACTGGTGGGAGGTGCTCTCCCGCGACGGCGTCAGCATCGGCCACTCCGACCCGGCGGTCGACCCGGGCGGCTACCGCGCGGTGATGGCCCAGCAGCTCGGGGCTGTCGAGTTCGACGGCGAGCGGCTCTACGACGAGGCCACCTATCAGAAACTCCGGGAGAACTCCGAGGTCCCCACGGGAACCGAGACCAACCTGGAGGGTCAGCTGGAGTCGGGCGAACTCGACTACGTCTTCTACTACCAGTCCATCAGCGCCTCGTCGGACCTGCCGTGGATCGACCTCCAGCCCGAAGTCGACCTCTCGAAGGCCACCACCGCCTACGCCAACCACTACGCGAAGGCGGAGGTCGAATCCGACTCAGGCACGTTCACCGGCGCCCCCATCGCCTACGGCATGACCGTCCCCTCGGTCGCCGAATCCCCCGACCTGGGGGCGCGCTGGGTCGAATACTTCGCCACGGAGGACGGCCGCCAGGTGCTGCAGGACAAGGGCCTCCAGCCAGTCTCGCCCATCGTCGTGCCGAAATCCGGCGAGGACGCGGTCCCCGACCGTGTGCTGGAGCACGCCGAGGCCAAGGCGAGCCTGGGCCCGCTGGAGCTGTAACCAGCCCGTATTCCCCTCATGTCTCACAGCAGCCGGTCCCACGGCCGTTCGGCGCTTCTGCTCGCCGTGGGTACGGTCCAACTCGTCGCGTTCGCCGTCGCCGCCGCCATCGGCCGGCCGACGCTGTACGCCCTGTTCATGGTCGGCTCCGCCGCGGCGCTGGCCTACGGCGCCCGGGCGGGCGTCGCTGGCACCGCGGCCGCGGCGCTCGGGAGCGTGTTGCTCGTGGCGCTCACGTTCCCGCTCGTGCTGTTCGCGGCGAACCAGGACCCCGCGCTCGTCCTGGAAAAGCTGGCGGACCCGGAAGTTCACCGGATGCTCTATCTCTCGATATACGCCCCGCTGCTGGCCGCGCTGTTCGCGCTTCTGACCGGCGTCCCGCTGGCGTTCCTGCTCTCGCGTGGGTTCCCCGGCGCGGCAGTAGTCCAGAGCCTCGTCGACCTCCCGCTCGTGGTCCCCCACTCCGTCGCGGGCATCGTCATCCTGTTCGGGTTCGGCCCGCAGGGCGCGTTCCCCCAGCTTTCGGTGCTCGGCACGATGACCGGCGCGGTGCTGGCGATGGCGTTCGTCTCGGCGCCGTTCGCGGTCAACGGCGCCCGCGAGGCGTTCGAGTCGCTCGACCGTCGGGTGGAGTACGCCGCCCGGGTCCACGGCGCCGGCCCGCTGAGCACGTTCGCGCGCGTTTCCCTTCCGCTCGCGGGACGGGGGATTCTGACCGGCGGCGTGCTGGCGTGGGCCCGCGCCGTCTCCGAGTTCGGCGCCGTCGCCGTCGTCGCCTACACGGTGGAGTTCTTTTACCCGCTCGCAGGCGAGCAGGTGCGTTCGGCCCACGCGCCGGTGTTCATCTTCAAGACCTACCTCACCGGCTCGCTGGCGGAGAGCGGCGCCGTCGCGTTCATCCTGCTGGGCGTGAGCATCGTGATTTTCCTCACAATCCGCGGCATCGCCCAGGATGGGGGGCGAGTAGTATGAGCGGCGACACCGCGGCCGGCGTCGCACAGGACGGGGGGCGGGTGGGATGAGTCGCGACGCAGACAGCGAACAACCCACGACCGCCCTCGACGCCGCGGTCAGGGCGACGTTCACCGCCGAGGGCGCGGAGCCGTTCGGCGTCGACGCCGCCGTCTCGGTCGCGGCGGGCGAGACGCTCGTCGTTCTCGGCCCCAGCGGGAGCGGGAAGACGCTACTGCTCGAATCGCTCGCGGGATTCCACGGCCACGAGGGCCACGTCCGTCTGGGCGACCGAGACATCACCGACGCACCCCCCGAAGCGCGCGGGTTCGGCTTCGTCTTCCAGGACTACGCGCTCTTTCCGCACCTGACGGTCCGGGAGAACGTCGCCTTCGGCGAGCGCTACCACGACGACCTGCGGGACCCCGACGACCTGCTGGCGGCGCTGGGCGTCGCGGACCTCGCGGACCGCACGCCGCCGACGCTCTCGGGGGGCGAAGCGCAGCGAGTCGCCCTCGCCCGTTCGCTCGCGGTCCGGCCCGACGCGCTGTTGCTCGACGAACCGCTCTCAGCGCTCGACGTCCCCACCCGCCAGTCGCTGCGGGCGGACCTCGCGGACACGCTCGCGGGCGTGACTGCGGTGTACGTCACGCACAACCGCACGACTGCGCGCGCGCTCGCGGACCGCATCGCCGTGATGCGCGACGGGGAGATACTCCAGACCGGCACGCCCGAGGCGGTGTTCGAGTCGCCCGCGACGGCCGCCGTTGCGGCGTTCGTCGGCGCGAACGTGCTTCCCGGCGAGCGCTTCGGCCGCGACGGCGAGGTGGCGGTCCGCCCGGAACACGTCGACATCGACGACACTCCCACAGCGGGCGAGGCTCCGGCGACTGTCGAGCGTGTCGTCCGCGAGGACGCCGCGTTCAGGGTCACCCTCGACTGGGACGGCGTCGAGGTGGAGGCGTTCGCCGACGACCCGCCAGCGACGGGCGAGCGGGTCGGCCTCTCAGTACCGGCGGAGCGGGTCGCGAGGCTTGAGTAACCACCGGAGAGCACAGCCTTATCCGCCTCTCGGCCCACCTCCGGGCTGATGACCGACGCCTACACCCTGGAGTACCGGCCCGCGACCATCCGCCACGGGTCCGGCGTCGTCGCGGACCTCGGCGCCGAACTCGACCGGCTGAACCGCTCCCGTGCGCTCGTCGTCACCAGTTCGACCGTCGGCAGCACGCCCGGCGTCATCGAGCCCGTAACTGCGGGACCGGGCGAGCGCCTGGTCGGCGTCTTCGACGAGGTGAGCGCCGCCAAGCGCGTCGGGACGGCAGCGCGGGCCGCCGAACTGGTCCACGAACAGCGCGCCGACGCGCTCATCGCGCTCGGCGGCGGCAGCAGCCTCGACACCGCCAAAGTCGTGAGCGTGCTCGCCGCCCACGACGACCCGCGGGCGGCCGCCGAGCGGATGGCGGCCGCGGAGGCGATGGAGGTGCCCGACGGGGAGCTAACGGATATCGTCGCCGTCCCGACGACGCTGCCCGGCGCGGACCTCACACAGGTCGCGGGCGTCACCTACGGGATGGACGACGACGTGCCCGCGGAGCAACAGCCCAGCGGCGGCGTCGGCGACCCGCGACTGATGCCCGCCGTCGTGTTCCACGACCCCGCGCTGCTGACGGAGACGCCGAACGGGGTTCTCGCGCGCTCCGCGATGAACGGCTTCGACAAGGGTATCGAGATGCTGTACGCCCGGGAGCACACGCCAATCACCGACGGCGTTGCCGTCCGCGGGCTTCGGCTGCTCCAGGGGAGCCTCGCTGAACTCCCCGATGGAGCGAGCGAGGACGCCCTCTCGGACGCGCTACGAGGCGTCGCCTGCGTGCAGTACGGCGTTTCGACGCCGCGGGCCTTCCGTGTCTCGATTATCCACTCGTTCGGCCACGCGCTCTCGGGGCACTACCCGATTCAACAGGGGGTGGCCCACGCCATCGCCGCGCCGCACGTTCTGCGGTACCTGTTCGACCGGGTGGACGGCCGCCGTGCCCTGCTCGCAGAAGCGTTCGATATCGACGCCGAGGGGTCGGTGGCGAAAGCCGAGGCTATCGTGGAGGCCGTCGCCGAGGTCCGTGACGGCCTCGGTCTGCCCTCGCGGCTCCGGGACGTCGAGGCAGCGGAGCCGAGCGACTTCCCCGAACTCGCGACGGCCGTCGTGGAGGATTCGTTCATGGCCGCCGCGCCGGCGGGGCTGGACGCGGAACCGGACGGAATCGAGACGGTGTTCGAGGCGATGTGGTAGCTACACCAGCCCCATCTCCACCCGGAGTTCGTGGAGCGAATCCACGTCGTAGGTCGGTTCGGTCTCCAGTTCGTCGGCGGCGTTGAACGACCGGCGGACGAACGCCGAGTCGATGCCCACCGCCTCGGCCACGCGCACGTCCGACTCCCGGTCCCCGACGTACACCGCGTGCTCGGCGCCGAGGTCGTCCAGCGCGCGTTCGAGGTAGGTCGGGTCGGGCTTGCACAGGTCCAGCCCCTCGAAGGTGGGCTGGCGGCCGTAGTAGGTTTCGAACCCCGCCAGGTCGAACTGTTCGACGACGTGTTCGACCATCTCGTGTTGGTTGTTGCTGACGATGCCAAAATCGAGGCCGGTGTCCGCGAACGCCTCGGCGTCGTCGTACAGCGTCTTCTCCCCGCGCTCGATGGCGGTCCGCTGATTGGCAGCGACGAGTTCCTCCCGTTTCTGCCACATCGCCTCCAGGTCCGCGCCGGCCCGCTCCGCGAGACGGTGGCCGTCGTCTGAGCGAACCTGCCGAGAGGACCGGATGGTTCTGTGTTCCGTGTCGCTGTGGTCGTGGAGGCCGAACGCCTCCAGCGCCGCCGTCGCGGCGTCGTCGAATACCCAACTCGGCGTGCGTTCGACGAGCACGCCGTCCATGTCGAAAACTGCGGCGTCGTAGGTCATGGCCACGCTCGGGTATCGGCGGACAAGTATCTTCGGCGTCGGCTCAGCGGTACGCCTCGAACTCCTCACCGAACACGAGGAAGTAGCCCGTGCCGGCGACGCCGACGGCGGCCGCGATGGTGAACGCGAGTTCGGGGCTGACGAACTCCCAGAGATAGCCGCCCAGCGCCGCGCTGGGGATGACGACGGTGTTGCGCAGGAGGTAGTAGGTTCCAGTAACGCGTCCGCCCGCCCCGGCCTCGGCGGGGCCGACGATGAGCGCCTTGTGGGAGGGGAGGCCCGCGAACCGTAGGCCGGAGAACGCGAACACGAGCACCATCACCCACTGCAGGGATACCGCCGGCGCGAACAGGTTTGGCGCGCCGATGAGCACCACGGGAAACAGCGCGTACACCGCGAACCCGAGCGCCACGACCGGCTTGAGGCCGACTCGCTCGGCGGCTTTCGACGCCGGCGCCATCGACGCCAGCGCGACCAGCATCTCGACGCCGAGCAGGTAGCCGAAAAACGCCTCCGGTGAAAGCGAGACGGCACCGAACACCGGGAGCCGCGCATCGAACCCAACCCCGTAGAACTGCGTGACGACGAGAACGAAGAAGACGTACACCATCCCGTTGGCGAAGCGGACGAGCGTGTCACCCACCAGCAGCGGCCGGAGCGTGTCGGGCATCTCCCGGAGGTCGGCCCGGACCTGTGCGATGCCCTCGAACGAGTCGCCGATAGCGTCCTCGCTCGCATCGTAGAGGAAATGCTGTGCAACCGTCCCGACGGCGCCGAAGACCACCGCTACCGCCAGCACGTACCGGAAGCTTACCGTGAACTCGGGGTGGAGCCCGATGAGCACCGCCGCGAGCACCGGCCCGGCGAGAAACGCCGTCCGGCGGAACGTCTCGGTGCTCGCAAACCCCGCCGCCAGCCGCGAGGGATCGGTCGCCTGCTTGACGACGGCGAAGGTGGCCCCGAGGCCGAACGATTTCCACGCCTGGGCCAGCAGCAGGCCGACGAAGACCCATATCCAGGGCTGGACAACCACGCTGCCGACAGCGACCGCGCCGATGTCGGGGGCGATCAGCCAGACGGCGAAGCCGAGCGTCGACACCAGGCCGAACAGCGTCAGCGCGTAGCGCGACCCCAACCGGTCGGAGACGGCGCCGCCCGGGTAGGGGTAGACCGCGGAGATGACGTTCCCGACGGTGCCGAACAGGCCGACGACGAACCCCGAGGCCCCGAGCGCGACCATGTACTCCGGCAGGAACCGGCTGGTCATCTGGAAGCCGAGGCTGAACGCGAACATCGCCAACGAGAGCACCAGCACGTCCCGCTGGAGACCGAAGAACTGCCGGAACGTGTCCAGCGCGCTCGATTCATCCTCGACGGCGACCTGCTCTCGGGCCATCGTCGACGACTGTGTCTCGGCCAGCCAAAGCCGTTCGGGTGACGGCCGGACCCCGATTCACTATCGCGCTATACAGTTTATCGGCCGCGGACGGCGGTATTCCTCGGCCCACAGAAAACGGCCGAAAACCGCCTCAGCAGAGGTCGACGAAGTTCTTCAGGATAGTGAGCCCCGTTTCGCCGCTCTTCTCGGGGTGGAACTGCGTGCCGAACACCGTGCCGTCCTCGTTGGCGACGATGGACGGGAAGGTCACGCCGTACTCCGTCTCGGCGACAATCGCGTGGTCGTCGTCCGGGTCGGCGTAGTAGGAGTGGACGAAGTAGGCGTAATCCCCGTCCACGGAGCCGCCGCGGCCGCCCTCGACGCCGGTCACGAGCGGGTGGTCGCGCACGACGCTCAGTTCGTTCCAGCCCATGTGGGGCACCTTCTGGTCACCGCGGAAGCGCACGTTCGTTCCCGGAACGAGGTCCAGCCCTTCGACGGCGCCCTGGCCGGCGTGTTCGGCCTCCTCGCTCTCGGAGAGCAGCATCTGCATCCCCAGACAGATGCCGAACAGCGGGGTGTCGGAGGCCGCAATGTCCTCCAGCGCGTCGCGGTACGGGTCGGCGTTCTCCATCCCCTCGCGGAACGCGCCCACGCCGGGGAGCACCACGCCGTCGGCGTCGTCGAACCGCTCGGGGTCGTCCGAAACCGTCACCGTCGCGCCCGCGCGTTCGAGCCCCTTGGTGACGCTCCGGAGGTTGCCAAGCCCGTAATCAACGACGACCACGTCTGTCTCCATGGATGGTCCTCGGGTACGGGCGTTCAAGTCGCTTTCCGTCGGCGGCGAACGGCATGGTACTGTGTCCCATTTCCCCAGTATTCCTATCCCGGAGCGGGCCCGTCGTCGGGCCGTATGACGCCGGACCCCTTCGGCCGCGCCATCCTGGACCACCACCGCGGCGAGCGCGAGGAGCCCCTCATCGACCGCGACGGCGACGAAACGCGGGACCACAACATCGAGGGGTACTACTTCGACGAACGCGAGCCGGAGGGCTGGTTCGAGCCGCGGGTCGACGGGCCGCTACTGGATATCGGTGCCGGCGCGGGTCGGGACGCCCTCTACTTTCAACAGCGGGTCGAGACGGTGGCGCTCGAAGTGAGCGAGCACCTCGTGACGACGATGGAGGAGCGGGGCGTCGAGGACGCCCGCCTTGGGGATATGTTCGCGCTCCGGGAGCAGTTCGGCCGCGACCGGTTCGATGCCGCGCTCGCGGTCGGCACGCAGGTCCAACTCGCCCCCTCCCGACAGGCCCTCCGGCAGTTCCTCGGCGACCTCGCGTACGTGACGACCGCCGGAGCGTCGGTCCTGCTGCACGGCTACGCGCCGGCGCGGGCCGCGGACGTGTTCGCGTACCGCCCGGACCCGACCCGGGGCATCGCACACCGGGTCTACCACAGCGAGTACGAGGGCGAGGTGGGCGAGACGCTGCTGTTCCGGCTGTTCAGCGTGGACCGCCTGCGGGCGGCAGTGGTCGGGACGGGCTGGGAAGTCGCCGATGCGAGCTACGGCCACCCCGATTCTGAATCCGAACCACCGACCTGGCTGGCGATTCTGGAGAAAGAGTAGTTCAGAACTCGCCGAGCCGCGACTGGCCGCCGTCCGCGTCCGCGAGGCCGGCCTGCTGGGCCGCGCGCTCGATGGTCTGCATGAACGTCTCGCGCTGTGACCGGTCGTAGAGCGTCGCCGCGGGATGGACCGACACCAGCACGCGCTGGGCGCGGTCGCCGAGACGGGCGTCGTGGAGGTCGCCCGCTTCCTTCGTCACGGCAACGTCCCGGTCAAGCAGGTGTTGGCTCGGCACCTTGCCGAGCGTGACGACGAGGTCCGGGTCGACGATGTCGAGTTCCTGTTCGAGATAGCCACGGCAGTTCTCGAGTTCTTCCTGGTGCGGGTCGCGGTTCTCCGGCGGGCGGCACCGCACGCAGTTGGTGATGCGCACGTCCGCACGGGCGATGCCGGCATCCCGCAGCGCCTCGTCCAGCACGTCGCCCGAGCGGCCGACGAACGGTTCACCGCCCTCGTCCTCCTGTTCCCCCGGTGCCTCGCCGAGAAAGAGCAGGTCGGCGTCTTCGGGGCCGACGCCGTCGACGATGCGGCGCCGTGATTCCACCAGTTCGGGGCAGCGCTCACACCCCTCGACACAGAGACCCTCCATCGCGTCCATACGCCCCCTGCGGCGTCGATTGGCTTGAAGGGTGGCGCTTCAGGATCCCCGTGAGCCGGCAACGTCCTCGTCGGTCGGTAGCTTCGAGTCAGGCCGCCCCGACCGGGCGGTCGTGCTTCCCGTCATCGACGGCCACAACGACACCCTGCTGGCCGCCGCCCTCGACGACCGCGAGGGCGGCGCCTTCCTCGACGAGTGCGGCGGCGGCCACCTCGACCTCGCCCGGGCCGAGGACGCGGGCCTCGCCGCGGGCCTGTTCGCGATGTTCGTCCCGGACGAATCAGACGACATCGACGACCTCGCCGAGACGCCGCCGGATATCGACCCGGACCGGGCCCGCGCGGAGACGTTCGACATGCTCGCGACGCTGCACGAGTGGGCCGCCGAGAGCGAGCGGTTCCGCCTCGTCGCCGACGTTGCCGACCTCGACGCCTGTATCGACGGCGAAGCGGTCGGTGCCGTCCCGCATATCGAGGGCGCCGAAGCGGTCGAACCCGACGGCTCGAACCTCGACCTGCTCTACGCCGCGGGCGTGCGCTCGGTCGGCCTCACCTGGTCGCGCTCGAACGCGTTCGGCTACGGCGTCCCGTTCAGCCACGACACGAGCCCCGACACCGGGCCCGGCCTGACCAACGCGGGCCGGGACCTCGTGGCGGCCTGCGAGCGGCGGGGCATCATGGTGGACCTCGCGCACCTGAACGAGGCGGGGTTCTGGGACGTGGCCGAGGCGACCGACCGGCCGCTGGTGGTTTCGCATTCCGGCGCGCACGCGCTCTCGCCCGCAGCGCGCAACCTCACCGACGAGCAACTCGACGCCGTCGCCGACAGCGGCGGCCTCGTCGGCTGTACGTTCGCGCTCGCACACCTTCGGGCGGACGGCGCCCGCGACGCCGACGCCCCGCTGGCGACGCTGCTGGACCACATCGAACATCTCGCCGAACGCATGGGGCCCGACCACGTCGCGCTCGGGTCGGATTTCGACGGCGCGAGGGTCCCCGACGCCGTCGGCGACGTAACCGGGCTCCAGAACGTGCTCGACGGCCTGGCGGACCGCGGGTTCGACCGGACCGAACGCGAGGCAATCGCCCACGGGAACTGGCGCCGCGTGCTGGAGGCGTGGTGGACGACATAACGGGCAATCTACGTTTTCAAATCGATTATGTGTATTAGTTACGAATATTTTGGCAAAATAGGAGAAAAACCTTTGTATCTCTCGTCCTGCTCGGTCCGTATCCATGCATCCTGAAACCGTGGACGAACTCGGCCGTCCCGCGGGGAGAGAACGCGCCGAGGTCGACCTGACGGACTTCACCGTCGGCGCGAACCCGCGCCGACCGCCCGGCGTCGCGGGCGTGTTCGAATCCTCGCTGGCGGCCGCCCGCGAGCACCCGTCCGACGATTATCTCGGCTTCCGGGCTGCCGCCGCCGAGCGGTTCGACTGCGAGGCCCGCCAGGTACTCCCCTGTAGCGGGGAGTTCGCGGGGATGCGCCTGCTGTTCGACCTGCTAATCGAGGAAGGCGACTCGGTGCTGACACAGACCCCCGGCTGTGAGGATTTCCCTCGGGAAACCCGACTCCAGGGCGCGACGCCCGTGCACCGGAGCCACGAGTCGCTGCTCGACGCGGACCCGGAGGGGCACGACGCCGCCGTGTTCTGCCGACCCAATCCCTCAGCCGGTCCGGCCTACGAGACATCCGACCTGCTGACGTTCATCGAGCGCTGCCGGGCGGCCGACACCCTGGTGGTCGTGGACGAGACGTTTCTCCCCCTCACCGGCCGGCCGACGCTGGCCGGCATCGACGGCGTGGTCGTCCTGCGGTCGCTGGGCGAGAGCTACGGCCTCCCCGGCATGCGGATGGGCGTCGCCGTCGCTACCGGCGCCCTCCAGGACCGCCTCGAAACCGCCCGGACCTCCTGGGGCCTCTCGGTGCCCGGCGCCGCTGTCGGCGAATACTGCCTGCGACAGGAGACGTTCCTCGCGGAGTCGCGCCGACGCATCGACGAGGAGCGCGAGCGGCTGCGGGAACGGCTGGCGACCCGCTACACGGTCACCGGCGACGGGGTGTTCCTCCGCCTGGAAACCGATGATCCGGCCGGACTCGCCGCGGACCTCCGAACTCAGGGGCTGCTCGTCGCCGATGGCAAGGACCAGGCCGGGATGGCGAACCGCGTCGTGTTCTCCCTGCGCTCGCGTGCCGAGAACGACCGACTGCTCGACGCGCTCGGCGTCTGAAATTTCCCCAGCGTCGAGGGAGAAATTTTTAACCCGGGAACGGCGAACTCCCGGGCATGGTCGAAGCGCTCGCGGTGGCAAGCGGCAAGGGCGGGGTGGGGAAGACCACCAGCACGCTCGCGCTGGGGATGGCGCTCGCCGCCGACCACGACGTGACCGTGGTGGACGCCGACACCGGGCTGGCGAACCTCTGTTTCCACACCGGCCTGGCCGACGCCGACACCACCCTGCAGGACCTACTGCTCGCGGACCGCTCGGCGAGCGTTGACGAGGCCGTCTACGAGCGGTTCGGCCTCTCGCTCGTCCCGTGTGGCACCTCGCTCGCGGCGTTCCGTGAGGCCGACCCTACCCGCCTTCAGGACGTGGTGGCGACGCTGGCGGCGGACACCGACGTGCTGTTGCTCGATTCGCCGGCGGCGCTCGGCTCCCAGTCTGCGGTGCTGCCGCTGGTGCTCGCTGACCGCACGGTTGTGGTGCTCCAGCCGACCATCCCCTCGCTCTCGGACGGCCTGAAGGTCCAGGAGTACGCCCGCTCCTACGGCACCGACACCGCAGGGGTGCTGTTCAACCGCGTGCGCGACGACGAGGCCATCGAGCGGGTGGCCGAGCAGGCCGAGCGCTACTTCGGCGGGCCGACGCTCGCGAAGGTGCCCGAGAGCGACGCCGCCCGCGCCGCGCGCCGGGCGGGCGAACCGCTGCTCGCGCACGCGCCGGACTCCGCTGCGGCGGCGGCCTACCGCCGCGCGGCCGACACTCTCGACCTGCAGGACGGCGACGGCGACCAGGTCGCCGAGCGGTTCCGCTCGGCGGTCATCCCCGAGTCACCATGAACGGCTTCGACGTGCCGGACGCGCTCCACGTCCCACAGGGCGACCTGTTGCGCTCCCGGGTCGTCGACGACGTGGCCGAGACACTCGACGCGGTGCTGGACCGGGGACTCACGGGCTACGCGGTCGTGGAACCCGCCGGCTCGCTCCTCCTCGGCGACGAGGCGATGGGCGTGCTCACGTTCGAGGACGGCATCCCCGTGGTCGCCTACTGTGAGACCACCGACGAAGGCGGCGCGGATGCGCTCGCGGCGCTTGCGGGCGCGAACCCCTGCGCGGTCGACCTGTATGAACTCCCAGTCGCGGCGCTCGACCCGGTCCACGATACGCCCTCGTTTCGGGTTCCCCCGGGTTCACCCGCCGAGGAACTCGCCGCCGACCCCGCGCTGGCTGAGCGGACGCGTGAGCGTGCGCCCGCCGACCGACTGAACGAGGAGTCACGAGCCAGCGCGGTCGAATCGTTCCTCCAGGACGAGCAACGCATCGCGGAGATTCAACAGGAGGCGCGTGCGGAGGCGGCAGAACGTGCCGCGGAGTGGGGACTGGACGAGCAGTTGGCAGACGAGTAACGGCGGAAAACGACGGACGAGGCGGGGTCAGTTCGCTCCCTCCCCCTCCTCCGCCTCGATCAGCGCGCCGAGAACGAACCGCGGCGCGGACGCGGCCCTCGATTCGATGCGGCTGTCGGCGGGTAAGCGTTCGTCCATACTCGGGTCCTCTCCCCCTACCTATCGGAGTCGCAGGCAGGTATGCTAAAGGTTGGCACGGCTTTCGGAAATAGCTGCCGGGAGGCTCTCCGACCGGTGACCGTAACTTCCAAAATTCATCGTGTCCTATCTACATATGTAACGATGAGCACCGAACACAACCACCCGAGTGACAACTTCGACGGGTTCCTGGACGTCTCGCGCTACGACCTTCTGCTTGCCGCCCTCCCCATGCCGCTGTTCGTTGGGGCGCTGGTGGGTCGCGCCACCGCGGCGCCGTTCGTCGACGGTCTCGGCGCCGGCGCGTTGCTCGCCGCGCTCCTGCTCGCCTACGGCCTGTTCGTCGACCCCCCAGTCTGAGCGGGGGAACACCAAAGTCTCTTCCCGCCGCCAGGGGAGGTATGCGGAGACCGCAGAAACTGGAGCGCCAGCGCGTCGCCTGGTGGCTGACGGGGCTGACGCTGCTGGCCGTCGTCGCGGTGTTCACGACGGCCTTTCTCGGCACGTTCGTGCTCGGCCTGTTCGTCTACTACGGCGCCAGGCCGATGCACCGCCGGCTCGAAACGGCGACCGGCCACCGGGGACTGGCGGCGACGCTGACGCTGCTGGCTATCGTCCTCCCGGTGTTGCTGTTGCTTACCTACGTGGGACTCGTGGCGATGCGTGAACTCGCCGCCTTCGCCGGCCCGGGCGTGCTCCAGCAACTCGGCAGCGGGGTGGCGCTCCCGGGGTCGGTGGCCGAGGCGGTACGGGACCCGGTCGGCTACTTCTCGAAACTGGAGCGGCTGGACTGGCTTCGCGACCAGGTGCGGACCGGGCTCGAACAGGTGGGCGTAGTGACTGGGCTGCTGGTCCATCTCGCGCTCGCGCTCTCGATGAGCTTCTTCCTCCTGCGGGACGGCGGTCGGATCGAGCGCTGGTTCCGCCGGGAACTCGCCGGCGACGGAAGCGTCCCCCACGCGTATCTCGCCGCCGTCGACGCCGACCTCGAAACCGTCTACTTCGGCAATGTCATCACCGTGTTGGTGGTGACGGTGCTCTCGGTCGTGGTCTACAACGGCTACAACCTCGTCGCCCCGCAAGCCGTTACCCTGCCGTTCCCGACGCTGCTGGCGTTGCTCACGGGCGTCGCGACGTTCATCCCGCTGGTGGTCGGCAAAATCATCTACCTGCCCGCGACGGGGTATCTCGTCTGGCGGGCGCTGGAGTCCGACGCCGGCCTGCTCTGGGCGCCCGTGGCCTTCCTGGCGGGGGCCTTTTTCGTCCTCGACCTGCTCCCCCAGGCGGTGTTGCGCCCGCTCATCTCCGGGCGGTCGCTCCACACCGGGCTGGTGCTGTTCTCCTACGTGCTCGGCGCGGCGTATTTCGGGTGGTACGGCCTCTTTCTCGGCCCGCTGCTGCTCGTGCTGGTGGTACAGTTCCTCAACATCGTGCTCCCGGAGTTGGCCCACGGCGAGCAACTCACCCCCGCCCCCTCGCGGCTGCTGGGGCTGGGCCACGACCCGACTGACGGCGTCGAGGGCAACCGCACCGGAGAGACCATCGATTCCGGCGAGGACGAGGGTGACTCGGGCGCGGCGCCAAACCGGGACGGCGCCGACGAAACGGGCGCGGGCTGAGAACGGTTCACCGAGGCCCCGCCACTAACCCGGCCGCCGCGTTCAGCGCCCGTCCCTCCCCAGGCGACGAGGACGGGCGTGACTCTTGATGGGTGCCCGGACGCCGAGACAGCGGCGACCGCTGCCGCGGAACGAAGCGGCTTTGGGCCGGCGGGTCCCAAGCCGTCTGTGTCCCTCTCGGTCGATGCGCCGACGCGCCGGCGGGTGTTGGCCGCCGTCTCGGCCGGCAACTTCGCCCAACTCGGGGTGCGCTTCGTCATCGGTCCCGTCGTCCCGCTGGTGCTGGTGGAGTTCGGCGCCAGCCGTTCGGGCGTCGGCGGCGCGCTGACGGCGATGTGGGCGGTGTACGCACTACTACAGTTCCCAAGCGGCGTCTTCGCTGACCGGTTCGGCGAACGGAAACTCCTGCTTACGGGGTTGGTCGGCACCGCCCTCGGGGCCGCCGCCGTCTCCCTGGCCCCCTCGCTCCTGTTGTTCGGCGCCGCACTCGTGGTGCTCGGCGCCGGCGCGGGGCTGTTCTTCTCCCCGGGGTCGTCGCTGCTCTCCCGGGTCTACGAGGAACACGGCGGCGCACTCAGCGCACTCACCGCCGGTGGCGCGCTCGCGGGCGTGATTTTCCCCGCCGC
The DNA here is from genome assembly GCA_042219375.1 of Halolamina sp. GTDB lineage: Archaea > Halobacteriota > Halobacteria > Halobacteriales > Haloferacaceae > Halolamina. Next base: position 24,887 of record JBDGQC010000141.1, read on the forward strand.
CGCGGGCGTCGTCGGCGTGCGCTACGGCTGGCGGACCGCCGTCGCGGGCGCCGCGTTGGTCGTGCTCCCGGCCCTACTCGCGACGCTGGCGTTCGTACCGAAAACCCCCGCGGCGGCACCGGAACACGGGCTCTCGGAGCTGCTCAACCTCCGCCGGGTCGCCGGCATGCTGTGCCGCCCGAGCGTCGCCTACACCACCGGTATCGCCGTCCTCACCGGGTTCACGTTCCAGGCCGTCTCCTCCTTCCTCCCGACGTTCATGGTGCAGTACCGGGGCGTCAACCCCGGGACCGCGGGCATCCTCTTCGCTGTCGTCTTCGGCATCTCCTCGCTGTCACAACCCGCGGCGGGGCGGCTCTCGGACGTCGTCTCCCGGGATGTCGCCATCGCCACCAGCGCGACGCTGACGGCGTCCGCGTTCGTCGTCCTGCTGGCCGTCGAGGGCCCCCTCGGCCTGTACGGCGGGACCGTACTGCTCGGTACTGGCATCTCCTGGCCCGGTACAGTACAGGCCCGAGTGATGGACCAGTTGGCGGACGACGAGCGCGGGTTCGGCTTCGGCCTCGTGCGGACCGTCTACCTGCTCGTCGCCGCCTCGGGGAGCATCGTCGTCGGCTCGCTGGCCGACATCGGCGGCTGGGTGCCCGCCTACGGCATCGTCGTCGTCCTGTTAGCGGGTGGCCTGCTGGCGCTCGGGACGAACCGCGCGCTCGGGCTGAACCTCTGAAGGAAGACAGCGGTCGCCGTTCCGTCCTCAGGCGTGGCGCTCCGGCCCGTCGGGCCGGTTGTGGTCGTGGCCGACGACGAACGCGGCGACGTTCAATACGAGCAGCGCCAGGAGCAGCAACGGCTGCTCCCAGCCGGCACCCGTCACGAGCATCGGGAGGTAGACGACGGGGAGGGCGATTGCGGTCCAGAACGCCGCGGCCCGGATCGGGGCCACCACGAACGAACGCACCGATTCGATGGAGGGGAGGGCTCGCCCCGTGCGGCTCAACGCGGCCATGGGGGACGCTTCGGAGCGGGACATTGCTCTACTTCCCCCTTGCAGCGGGAGCCACGTATAAGGGAACGTTCGTTCCCCTCGGTTCGGGTCGTTTCACGCCTCGGGCGGAGCCAGCAGGACGTTTTACGACGGGACGAGAGAGTTCTAGACTGTTTATACGCGCCTCTCAGTCTTTTTCACGCTGGTGACGACGATGACAGCCGGTTCCACGATGAACCGGGGAATGAGCACCGGTAGGGAGCCCTACGCCGGCGCCTGTCCACCGACCGCCCGAACCACCACCGTCAACTCCGCCTCGCCGCGCTCGGAAACCACCTGCACGTCGAAGGCCACCGCCACGAGATGCGTCTCGCCGGCCCGTTCCTGTATCACCAGTCCGCCGGAGGTCTCACACGCACCGAACTCGCGGCCCGACCCACTCGGACAGTTCCCGTCCGTCCAGGTCGCGGCTGCGGTCCCGTTCTGCCGGATTTCGGCCGCAATGCCGCGCTCGACCTGCGCGGCCTCGATAGCGTCGATATCCGCCGCGAGGGTACGGTTCACCCGCGCTGCGGCGCCGTCCCGACCCGCCCACGGCTGCCCGGTCGCTTCGCCGCTCGCTTCGTGGACCGCACGTTCGAGCAGGCGAACCGTCTCGCTTCCGGGCGATTCCTCGGCGCTCGTTGCCCGCACGTCGGCGTGGTAGCCGAGTTGCAGGTACGCGAAGCCGAGCGGGACGAGCGCGAGGGCGAGTACTGCCGCGGCGACGAGGACGAGTTGGCCGCGGTCGTCATCGCCGAGTCGACGCCGCCGCGCCGTACCGTTTCCCTGCCGGCTCATGCGTACCACACCCAGATTGTCACGCGGCCGGAGAGCGTCGGCACCGTTGCCCGCCCCGTCGGGGCGTCAGTCGGGCGCTGGAACCCGACAGCGCCGTGGGGCGTCACGACCCGAAACATGAGGTTCTCCGGGAGGATGCGCTCCACGCGACGCTCCAGCGCGTCGCGCTCGCGCTCGAACGCGGATTCCGAGCGGCTCACCTCCGAGAGCCGGGTCGCGCCGGCGTGACGGGGCGGCTCCCGGGAGAGCACCGTCGCGGCGTCCGAAGCGGATTCATCGAGTTGGGCCTCGTCAGCGCCAGCGTCGGGAACGCCGAGCGCGAACGTCGCCGTCACGGCGAACAGCAGCAACACGCCGATGGCCGCCTCGACCGTCGAAAGCGAGAGCTGTGCTCGTTTGTCCGTCTCAGCCCCGTCACGCATCCACGGTCACCCCGAGCGTCGCTTTCGTCGTCTGGAGCGGGTGGCTCGTGACCTCGACCCGCCCCGAACCACCCTCGAACGCCAGCGTCGCTGTCTCGTAGCGGGACGCGCGCACCGTGAACCGTCCGGCGAGTCCGTCGGGGTCGTGAAGCACGACCCGGCCGTTCACCCGGACAGTCTCGATATCCGATGCGGTCCCGAAGGCGAGTTCGACACGGTCGGTACGCCGCGGGAGCGTGAGCGTCGTCCCGCCGGTCGCGGATATCGTCCGTGAACGACTGGTGCGCTCGGCGACGAGGACGACCCGTTGGACGGTCGTGCCACCAGTCGGGTCGCCGCGGACGACCAGCGTCTCGTCGTCCACCCGGAGACGGAGCGCTGCCCCCGCGACCGGCGGAGCGAGGCGGTCGATATCCTCGGCGTCGAGCGAACGAACGGCCTCACCGGCCAGGACGTTCGGCCGGACAGTCGTCGACGCTGCGCTCACCAGGCGGTCCGTGGCGGCGACTGCGGCGCGGCGCTCCCGTGGCTCGCGCTGCGCGTCGGCCAGCGCGCCGTCGGCGACGACGAGGCCGAGCGTCGTGGCCGAGACGAGCGCAACCAGCGCGACGGCGAGCGCCGCGAGGTTGGCCTGGCCGCGTCGGCTCATCCGGCCCCCTCCACGGTTTCTCGGTCGGTGAGACGAACGGTCAACCGGTCCGTTGTCCCGGAGACCACCACGACCGCGTCTTCCCCGCTCTCCCAGGCGCCGGTGACTGTTTCGACCCGCTCCGGGAGCGCCAGCCGTGTGCGGGACTCAATGGCCGGCGACGGATGGCGGAGCACGAGCGAACGGTTCTCCGTGACGACCCGGTAGCCGGCGCCGCGGATGCTGGCCGGGAGGTCCACGCGGTGGACGACCCGGGCATGCCGTGCGGTCACCGGGACAGCGTTCTCGACTCGCTCGGCCGCCGCGACGACGGTCCTGTCGGCGACCTCGTCACCCACGGTATCGCGGTACTCCGGCACGACGTTGCCGTAGAGCGCGGTTGTCAGCACGCCGATGAGGAGCACCACGATGCCGACTTCGAGGGCCTTCCCGACCGCGGGCGTGAGCGCGCGCTGGTCGGTTACGAGGCTCCCGCGCGTTCGTGGCCCGGTGTTCCCGTGCGCTCGCGGCTCGACGCTCCCGCACGTTTGCGGCGGGGCAGAGCCCGCCGACCGGGCGCTCACGGCTGCACCTCCAGTCGGGCGTCGTGGACCACCAGGTAGGCGGTGCGATCGCCCGGGTAGGTGGCGACGACGCTCGGGACCCCATCGCCGTCGAAATCACGGCTGGACGTGTTGGCGCCGACGGAGGCGAAGTACCTCTCCCAGGCGGGTGGCGTCGCCGTCTCGACGGCCACCCGGTAGCGGCCGTCGTCGAGGCTCCGGCGCTCGTGAGTGGCGTCGATTTTGAGCGTGAGCCGAGTCGCGCCCGACCCGGAAACCGAGTCCGGGCCGCTGGCGTTCAACACGGGGAGGCCGACGACGAGCAGCGAGTCCGCGGTCGATAGCGGCGGTCGCTCGACGACGCGTGCTGCGTCACCGTCACCGCGGAGGACGGCGCCCGCGAGGAACGTCACCCGGCGGTCGCCGCTCTCGAACACCAGCGCGTCGGCCCGGTGACTGGCGACGACGCCACCGCCGTCGAGCACGCGGACCGTGCGGGCGACGACCCGGAGCGAGCCCTCGCCGAACGCCAGCCGGTGGCGTTCGACGCCGGTGGCTTTCGACGGCTGGATGCCGGTGAAGGTGTCCGACACCCGGTTCGCGTCGGCCGCGGCCGCGTTGCTCTCGACCACGGTACCGACTCCGGCCGTGAGGACGCCGAGCGAGACGGTGGTGATAGCCAGCAGGAGCGCCACGCCGACGACGTTGGCCTGGGCCCGGCGGGCGGGTTCAGCGGAACCGCTGTGCGCGCTCACGCCATCCCCACCCCCGCGAACACGAGCGCGACCAGCGCCCCGAGCAGGCTGGAATGCAGCAGCGCGGCGTAGGGACCGCGGTTGGCCATCCCCGCGAACCAACCGGCGGCGACGGCGGTGGCGCCGGCGACGACGGCGAACCGGAAGCGGTCGCGCTCGGGGTCGACGGCGTTCGGGTCCAGCGCGAACCCCGTCGACCCGGGCATCGCCGAAAGTTGGGTGAACCCATCGAGCACGTACTGGTCCACGGCGACGACGATGCCGACGACCAGCAGCGCCGTCGTCCACCCGACGGCGACGTACACCGCCAACTCGCTGCGGAGCGACTGTTTCTCGTGGTAGAGCTGACCCACCTCCGTCTGGAGCGTCTCGAACACCGCCTCCGTGTCGCTACCAGCATCGAGCGCGCCGGTCACGAGGCCCATGGTCTGGGCGGCCAGCGGCGTTCCGACACGGTCGACGAACCGATCGAGTGCGGCTGTCCGGCGGTCCACGCCCGCCGGCCCGTCCGAGAGCGAGAGGTCGAACGCGAGGGTCGCGACATCCGGCTGTAGCGGGCCCAGTTCCACGTCGGCGGCGACGACGGATACCGCCTCGCTGAACGGCCGTCCGAGGCCGACGTGGCCCGAGACGGCGTGGACGAAGTCCTGAATCTCGCGGTCCTTCGCGTCGTCGATGCGGGCCCGCCGGACTGCCACGGTTCCGACCGGGACACCCCATGTGACGTAGCCCGCGAGCAGCGAGACGACCGGGTGAAGCCCCGCGGCGTGGCTGACGCCCGCCCCGACCAGCGCCAGGGGAGCGAGAACCGCGGCGGCGCTGGCCGGGTTCGTCGGCGCGGTTCGAACCGTGGCGAGCGTCGAATCGGGGCGGCTGTAGGTGACCTGTCGCTCTGTCGGTCGGAGACGGCCGACCATCGCTGCTGCGCCGGCCCCAACCAGCAGGACGAACGCCGCAGCGCTATAGACAACGATAGCTCGCACCGTGACCGCCCCCAGCGGCGTCGGAATCGGCGCCGAGAGCCCGGGTGCGAGCACGCTCATCACCGTGAGCACGATGACGAGCAGCGCGGGCAGAACCAACAGGACGACGAACAGTTCGGCGACGAGTTCCAGGAATCCCTCGTTGCGCTGGCGGGCCTGCGAGCGCCGGTGGCCCAGCATCCGCGCCTCCAACCGGAGGTAGTTCGCCAGCGCGTCGTCGCCCTGGTCGGCGTGTTCGCGGAACTTCAGGAAAAACGGCGCGAGCGTGTCACGCGAGGGAGTGTCGCGGGCGACCCGGCGGAGCCCCTCGCCGAGGCTCCCCGTGAGCGCGGCGGTGTTGAGCACCTTCCGCGCGGCGACGGCGGTTTCGCCGTAGGCCTCGTTCTCCGCGACTTTCCGCAGCATCGCCCGCGGGCCGTCGGCACCCGAGGAGAGCGCGTGCAGGTAACGGGCCGCACCAGGCAGCGTCCGCTCGATGTCGTCTTTCCGGGCGCTCGCCAGCCAGGCGAGATACCGGCCGCCGAGAGCCACGACCGCACGCCGTGTGCCCAGCCCCACGACGCTCCCGACGACGACGGCGACCAGCACCCGCGGCGGGCGCGGGACGGTGCCGAGGAACGGCGCGACTGAACTGAGCAGGCGCGCAAGCGTGTCGTACGCGCCGGTCGGCGCCGCGAGCGCGAGCAGAAGCGTCGGCACGACCGCCAGCGCGGCCGCGAGCCATGCGGCGCCGTGGACCCGGGCGATGTAGAGGTCGAACCCGGTCGAGAGGTCCGCGCCACGGTACTGCTCCCGGTCGGCTCCGTGACGCGGGCTATCGGCTTTCCCTGCGAACAGGGTGTAGAGCGCACGGTCCAGCACCGAGAGCCTGGAGGCCGCTGGGGCGTCACCGGTCGTGGACTGCGCGGTGGCGGGTTCCGTGTCGAGGCTCATCGGCGCTCCTCCTCGTCCGATTCAGCCCCGCCGGAGCCGTCGGCGACCGCCGTCCGCTGCAGCCGTTCGATGGTCGCCGCCTCGTCGGTCCGGAGGTCCGCGAGCAGGTCGAACAGCGCGTCGAAATCCGTGATGCCCTCCCTGTCGAGGAACTCGACGTAGCGACGCTTGCGCCGGAACTCCCGCTCGACAGCCGCGGGGGTCCGGTCGGTCGCAGCGGCGACCCGGTGGAACAGCCGGAACCCGCGCGCATCTGCGTCTGCGGGGTCCGATGGTCCCGCGAGCGAGAACGAGCCGTCAACGTCGCGGCGGAACACCTCGTTCCAGTAGATGCGCGTCCCGGCTTTCTCGATGACGCCGCGGTCGCCGTCGGCCGGGAGTTCGTCCGCCTCCTCGGCCGTGAGGAACTCGACCGCCCGGGCGACGTAGCGCTCGCCCTCCGAGCGGTGGGGGAAGACGACGAGGTCGATTTCCTCTAGGAGGTACGCCGGAAGGCCCTGCTCGATGACCCGGTTGACGAGGGTGCGAACGTCCTCGGCGTGGGTAGTGCCGACGACGCCATGGCCAGTATTGACGATTTCAGCGAACGTCTCGAAGCTCTCGGGCGTGTTGATTTCCGCGATGACCTCCACATCCGGGTTCAAATAGTTGGATTCAGTCATCAGGTCGGCCATCGTCACCCGCTTGAACTCGCTCTCGTGGTCGCGCGTGGTGAGTGACACCCCCGTCTCGTGGGGCAGTCGGACTTCGCGGCTCCCCTCGTCGATGGAGACGGGACGGTCGTCGTAGGGCACGAACGGCATGTGCGCAT
>JBDGQC010000051.1:0-29705 GCA_042219375.1 Halolamina sp.
CTACCAGAAGTTCAAGGAAGGCGAAACCCTCGACACCGAGGACCTGATGAAGCTCCAGAAGACGGGGCTTCTCTAACGCCCGCCGGATTTCGCTCCCGTTTTTCACCGCGCTCCAGCGGCCGCGCCCTCCCCGGGCGGATCTGAACCACCCTTTTGTAGCGCCCGGCCCCAAACACCGACATGTCCGAAACCACCGAACGGTTGGGACGGATAGCCATCGTCGGCGTCGGCGGCTTGCTCGCCGTCGTCGTCGGGTGGGGGCTTTTTCTCGATTACGCCAACAGCCTCGCGGACCTGCTCGGCATCCTGCTGGTGCTCCTGCTCGCAGCGCTCGTCCTCCGGCTGGCGGGTGGCCTGGCCGGCAGCAAGTTCCCCACCTACAACGTCGCCGAGGTAACCGTCAAGGGACCGATAACCCGCGACGGCGGGGGGCCGACCCCGGTTCCGACCGGGCCGATCGGGGCAACGGCCGACGAGGTCGTCGACCAGATAGAGGCGGCCGACGAGGACCCCGCCGTCGACGGCCTCATCGTCCGGCTCAACACGCCCGGCGGTGAGGTCGTCCCCAGCGACGACATCCGCAACGCCGTCGAGGAGTTCGAGGGGCCGACGATGGCCTATGCGACGGACGTGTGTGCGAGCGGCGGCTACTGGATCGCGTCCGGGTGCGACGAGATATGGGCGCGGGACCTCTCTATTGTCGGCTCCATCGGCGTGCTCGGTTCCCGACCCAACGTTGCGGACCTTGCCGACCGTCTCGGAATCAGCTACGAGCAGTTCACGGCCGGCGAGTACAAGGACGCCGGCACGCCGCTGAAGGAAATCGAGGAGGACGAGCGGGAGTACCTCCAGGGCGTCATCGACGACCTCTACGGCAAGTTCGTCGGCCGGGTCGCGGAGGGACGGGACCTCACGCCTGCGGAGATCCGGGACACCGAGGCGCGCATCTACCTCGGCGACGACGCCGCGGAACTCGGGCTGATCGATGACCTCGGCACCCGGGAGGACGTAGAGGACCGCCTGGCGGAGGAACTCGACGAGGAACCCACCGTCGAGGAGTTCGAGCCCCAGCGCGGCCCGCTCTCGCGCGTCGGGATGGGCGCGCGTGCGGTCGCCTACGCGTTCGGCGCGGGGCTGACGAGCCGCATCGATACCGAGGGGCTCGGGTTCGAGTTCCGGTAGTCGACGCCGGTGTTAGTAGATTGAAGCGGGGTTTTCGTTATCAGGAAGACCGTCCGTGGCGGCCTTTACCTAGGTGTGCCCACCGACCTTTTGCTGCGCTCGGAGCCTGCGGCTCCTCGCTGGCAAAAGCTCGACCAAAAGCCTGCGTCGGCCCCTTCGGGGCCTCCTTGGCCCGCTCGCTCACTTCGTTCGCTCGCGGTGGAGGGCTTGTCTGAATGTAGCATCCGCGAGCGAAGCGAGCGGTTCTCCGGACCCGACCATCGGGAGGGTCCGGCTTTTGGCATCACCAGAACGCAAAGCGTTCTGGTCGGTAGACGAGAGCTATGCTCTCGTCGACATCATCAGGATCGCAGGGCGATCCTGATTAGCAGTCAGCACGCGATGCGTTCTGACGACATCAACGGGTTTTACCGGGGTTCGACCGAGCGAAGCGAGGGAGGACCCCGGGAAAAGAGGTTGGACCCATAGCTTTTCTTACGGCGGGCCCTCTCCACGGCCGTGAGCACGCTGGTCCTCTGTGTGGACCGCTCGAACGACATCGGCGCGAAGACGGGCGTCGCCATGCCCGTCGCCGGGTGGGAGGCGGTGCGCTCGCTGGTCACCGACGTGGGGTTGGCCGACCCCGAGGACGCGAGTGTCAACTCCCTCTTGGAAGCGCTCCGTGTCGCCCGCGACCTACAGGACAGCGGCGACGAGGCGACGGTTGCCGTCGTCTCCGGCGGGACGGACTCGCGGGTGGGCGCGGACCGCGCCATCGCCGCACAGATAGACGAGCTACTCGAACGCTACGAGCCCGAGTCGGCCATCGTCGTCGTCGACAGCGCCGAGGACGAGCGGGCCGTCCCCATCATCGAATCCCGTGTCGGCGTGGACAGCGTCGACCGGGTCGTGGTCAGGCAGGCCCGCGACATCGAGTCCACGTACTACCTCATCAAGCAGTTCCTCGGTGACGAGGAGCTCCGGTCAACGGTGATGGTGCCGCTGGGCGTCGCGCTCATCGCGCTGCCCGCGTTGGCAATCCAATTCTCGACCCAGGTGGCGATGGCCGGCCTCGCCTCGCTGCTGGGCGCGGTGTTGCTGTTTAAGGGGCTCTCCATCGACGACCGGCTGGAGGACACACCCGAGCAGGTGCGCGAGGCGCTCTACTCCGGCCAGGTGTCGGTCGTCACGTACGCCGTCGCGGGCGGCCTCGCGCTCGTGGGCGTGTTCCTCGGCGCGCTCTCGGCGACGAACGTCGCCGACGACCAGGCGGCGCTGATTCAGTTGGTACTGTTTGCCTACGGCTCGGTGCCGTGGCTCGCGCTTGCGGCGCTGACTGCCTCGGCGGGTCGGCTGGTCGACGAGTACATCCGCGACGACCAGATTCCGTCACCGGTGCTGAACCTCCCGTTCGGCGTGCTCGCGGTCGGGCTGGTCGTCCGCGGGTTCACCGGCTACTTTCTCGAACGGCAGGACGTGCTCGGTCACTTCACCGTCACGCTCGGAGAGGCCGCGGTCGAAATCCAGCCCGGCCACCGGCTGCTCGCGTTCATCGTCGCCGGCATCGTGGTTTCGCTCGTCGGCGTTCGGGTCGCGGCGCGCGTCACCGACGAGGCGCCGGAGGAAGCCGTGGAAAAACAGTAGTCGAGTGGCGCCCCGGCAGCTACTCGGTGGGGCGCACGACGTTCGCGAGGGCGACGACACCGCCGAGCAGCCAGCCCAGCGGGACGGCGATGGCGAGCCACATCAGCACGTAGGCCGGCCCCTGGAGCCTGAACTGCTCGCGCAGAAACGTGTTGATACCGCCGACAGTAAGCACGTTATCGAGTATCCAGATGGCGAGGCTCGTGCTGCCGGTCAGCACCCCGGCGAGCGCGGGCGAGTAGAGCGCCGCGACCACCGGCGGGAGAAACAGCGCGGTCATCGCGGACGGGTAGGCGAGTAGCACGCTGACTCCCCGACCGCCGCGCGATGAGAACACCATCGCGAGCCCGGCCGAGATGGTTGCGACACCGCCCGCGGCCGCGACGGCGACGAGGCCGTCGAAGGAGAACTGTCTGAGCCACGCGGCGACGGTCAACAGCCCCCACGTAATCGCGGCCAGCAGGACCACGCCGACGATGCCGATGCGGGTGGTGGCCGAGTCGAGCCGTCGGGCGTAGAACCGGGTGGCAAAGCCGAGCAGGAGCAGCGGATAGCCGAGCAGCACTACCGGCAGTCCGACTGCTGCCCACCCGTAGTATGTGACCTTCTGTCCGCCGGTTTCCGGCTGCCAGCGCCCGAGCACGTTGCTGGGGTTCAGCTGTCGCGGGAACAGCAGCTCCATCCACGTCGCGTGGAGGCGCGCGACGTCGATGCGGATGCCATCGATGAGTCCGGTCCGTTGCCCGTGCATTACCGGGGAGAAACACGCGGGGTGAGGTGAAAGTTCCGGTGTTCGGGACGGCAGTCCGAGCACCGACGACGACCGTGTCCGCGACCGACACATCCGGAACCGCGGGCAGAGAGAGCGCTCCCGGCCTTAGCTACGCCACGGGCCGAAACTCGGGTCAACCTGCCGGGCGCCGTCCTCCAGGTCGTCCAGTTTTTCGAGTTCGCCTTCGTTGAGTTGGAGCGAGAGCGACTGCCAGTTGTCGTGGAGGTGCGCCGTGGTGGCGGCTTTCGGAATCGCTGTCAGCCCGCGCTCGCGGAGCCACGCCAGGCTGACCTGCGCTTCGCTGACGGTGTGGGCGCCCGCGACGTCGCTGATGACCTCGTGGCCGAACACCTCGCCCCGCGCGAGCGGGGAGTAGGCCACCGGCTCGACGCCGTACTCCTCGCAGGCCTCGCGGATGGCCTCCTGCTGGAGCATCGGGTGGCACTCGAACTGGTTGGCGAAGATGCCGTGGTCGGCGTAGTCGAGGGCCTCGGCCAACTGGTCGGGTTCGAAGTTGGCGACGCCGATGCGGTCGGTCAGCCCCTCGTCGACCAGTTCGTCGAACGCCTGGAACGTCTCCTGGGGGTCGTAAGCCTCGGCCGGCCAGTGGACGTAGAGCAGGTCCACGCTGTCCACGCCCAGGGCGTCGATGGCGTCGTTGGCGGCCTCGATTGCGTCCCCGTAGCTGAGGTCGGACTTCCAGATTTTGGTGGCGAGAAAGACGTCCTCGCGGTCGACGGTGCTCTGTTCGATGCCGCGACCGACGAGATGCTCGTTGTTGTAGCGCCGTGCCGTATCGATGTGGCGGTAGCCCATCTCCAGCGCCTCGGCGATGGCCGGAGGTGTCTCTTCCCGGTCGGTCATCTGCCACGTCCCGAGACCCAGCATCGGCATCCCCTCGGCCCGCGGACAGTTGTTCGGAGTCGGAACGTCGTCGCCCGTTGGCTTCTCTGCGCTCATGTGGGCACGGTCGTCCGGGATGTGAAAAGGGGTTGTGGCCGGACCCTCGGGCGGTAGTGGAGGAATCCTCGGTCGCGGCGACTGCCCGCGCGGCATCGTGGTTTCGCTCTCGGGACTACTCGCTGAGCCGTTCGCGCGCGAACTTCACCAGGAGCGGAACGTCCTGGAGCCTGACGAGTTTCCGCATCGCGCTGAGGTTGCCGGCGTTTGCCTTCGCCAGCGTGTTCTCGTCGGCGCCCTGGAGGTCCTGCATCAGCGTGTCGTAGCGGCTGTTGGGTGCGAGATACAGCAGTTCGGTCATCAGCAGGCGCTCGCGCATCCGCGGGGCCACTTCGCTGTGCCAGAGTTTGTTGTAGACCGCCATCGCCTCCGCGGAGGTGTCGGGGTCCTCCGGCGTGAGACAGCGGTCGGCCGTCGTCGCCGCGGCGCGGCCGGACTGCATCCCCTTGTGGATGCCTTCGCCCCAGAGCGGGTCGATGGTGGGGACGGCGTCGCCGACGGCCATGAAGCTGTTAGTGCTGATGTCGCCCGGCATCTGAATGTGGGCCGACCCGCGGTGGACCTTCCCTTCGAGGCGCGTAGCGTTCTCGAACCGCGGGTCGGTGTCGAGCCAGTACTGCAGGTAGTCGTCGATGGCCATCCCCTCCTCGCCGTAGTCGCGGTGGGCCTGGTTCTGGATGTAACAGAGGCCGACCTTCGCGGTGTCCTCGCCGGTGTGGAAGATCCAGGAGTACCCGCCCGGCGCGAGGTCGTGGTCGAGGCGGAGCATCATCGAGTTGGTGAGGTCGGCGTAGTCGTCGTGGTTGATCTCGATGCCCTCCATCTCGTACTCGACGCCGATGGCCTGTCTGGTTCGTTCGAGGTCGCTCACCCCGAGGTCCTTTGCGAGCGGTGCCGCCGGTCCCGTGGCGTCGATGATGATGTCGCCGTACACCTCCTCGTCGCCGTTGTAGCGGACGCCCACGGGCTTGCCGTCCTCGGTGATGGGGCGGGAAACCCGGGAGTCGAACCAGTACTCGGCGCCCTCCTCGCGGCCGTCGGCGACGAGGAACTGCTTGAACTCCGCGAACTCGAGTACCGCGCCGGGCTGTTTCTGGACGAAGTGGTGGTTCGGCGACTCCAGCACCACGTCGTCGGTGTAGTTCATGACCACGTCGTCGGGGATGCCGAACGCGGCCATCATCGAGGGGAACGTCCCTGCGGTCGATTTGTTGCTCTGACGCGGGAACTCGTCCTCGCCCTCCGTCTCCAGGACGACGACGTCGTAGCCTCGCTGGGCGAGGTCGCGGGCACACTGGGCACCCGCGGGTCCCGCCCCGGCGATTACCACGTCAAAACGGTCGGACATGGACGAGATATACCCCGTGGTGGTTATGAGTGTTGCTAACTCGGGCGTGAACAAAACACGACAAAGCATGCCACAGCGCCGGGATTTCGACCGTTCCGAAGGGTCGGAACCCCGCGGCCGACCAGCGGGAGCGACAGACGGGATGTGGCGGAACCGGAGACCTGCTCCGGCGGCGTCTCCTTTGCTCCCACCCGTGTTTTGTTAGGGGCGACCCCCGTCTGCCCCATCGGATGGTCCCTGTCGGTGAGCGAACGCGGGCGGTCTGGCGCCGCGCGGTCAGCCTCGGCTGGCCCATCTCCGTCCAGCACACGTTCACGACGCTGATGCGGACCGTGGACATCATCGTGACCGGCCTGTTCTCGCCGGCAGCCGTCGCCGCGGTCGGTCTCGCCGACCTCTATGCACAACTCCCGCTTCGGGTCGGCCTGGGGCTCGGCGCGGGGTCGATTGCCCTCTCCAGCCAGGACACGGGCCGTGGGGCGAGGGTCACGCGGGACCGCGCCATCACGCAGGCGCTCGTGCTCGGTGCGCTCTGTGGGCTCCCGCTCGTGGCCGTCGGCCTCGTGTTCGGCCGCCCGCTCATCGCGCTCCTGGGTGCGGAACCCGAAGTCGCGCGCCTCGGCGGCCTCTACCTGACGCTCGTTTTCGGCGTCGCGCCGATGCGCATCGTCGGCCTCGTCGGCGCGCGGGCGCTCCAGGGCGCGGGTGACACGCGGACGCCGATGGTGCTCAACGGCAGCGTGAACCTCCTGAACGCGTTGCTGACGGTCACCCTCGGCCTCGGGCTCTGGATTGCCCCGGAGTTGGGCATCGTCGGCGTCGGTCTCGCCACAGCCATCAGCCGAACCGCCGAGGCGGTAGTGGTGCTGGCCGCCATCGCCAGCCAGCGGACGGTGCTCTCGCTGGCGCCGTCGTGGGACGTGACCATCGCGAAGCAGGTGATTTCGGTCAGCCTCCCCACCTTCGCCGAGGGGATGAGCACGTCGCTCGCGAACTTCCCGTTCAACGCCCTGCTGTTGCTGTTCGGCACGGAGGCCAACGCGGCCTACCACATCAGTCGCCGGGTCTACCAGCAACTCACGGGGCCGCTCTACCGGTCTGCCAGCACCGTCACGAGCATCCTCGTCGGGCAGACCCTGGGGGAGGGGAAGACCGCGGAAGCGCGCTCGAACGCCGTGGCGATGCTCACGCTCAGCCTGCTGCTCCTGAGTGGCGCGGGGGTCGTGATGTTCCTCGGCGCCGAACAGATCGTCCGCCTGTTCACGAGCGACCCGCCGACACGGCGCCACGCCGTCGCCTTCACCCGAGTGTTCGCCGTCTCGATGCCCTTCTTCGGGGTGTTCTTCCCCCTCGCGGGGACGCTGCGCGGCGCGGGCGACACCCGGACGCCGTTCTACGCCCGCCTGGTCGGCGCGTTCGTGTTCATGCTCGGCGCGTCGTACCTGCTCGCGGTCACGCTCGGCTACGGGCTCGTCGGCGTTTACGCGGGGATGGTGCTCTCGTACCTCTGCTGGGCCGCCATCGTCGGCGCCGGGTTCATCTGGGGCGGATGGGCCGAAACCGCGGCATCGATGATTGCGGAACGCGAGGCGGCCGAGAGCCAGTAAGGCAGAACGAGAATGGATGAGGCGGCGCTCGCGGGTGAAACCGATCGAGAAAAAGGCGACTGCGCGGCGTTCAGAGCGCGTCGACGACGTTCAGGTACCCCGCGCCGTAGAACTCCTTCCCGTAGCCGTCGGGCACTTCAGCGGCGTCTTCGAGCGCTGTGCGCACCTGGTTCGCGTTGTAGTCGGGGTTGGCGCTTTTGACCAGCGCCGCGGCGCCCGCGACGTTCGGGGCGGCCATCGACGTGCCAGCCTTCCAGCCGTACCCTCGGCTGGCACCGGCGTAGTTGCCGTCGCCGTCGATAGTCGGATAGGAGACGGTGTTGAACACGAGGTCGAAGTACCACTCGACGCCGGTACCGATGGCGTCGAGGTCCGCGTCACCGCCGGGCGCGCCCAGGTTCAGCGCGTTCGTGCCGTAGTTGGTGTAGAACGCTGGGCTCTCGGCTGGCTCGGGGTCCTCAGCGTCCCAGCCGAAGCCGATTGGGCCGGTCGCGGAAACCGACACCGCTTCCGCGGCCTCGTTGGGGAGACTGATGACGTCGCCGTCGTGCTGGAGGTCCGCGGCGTCGTTGCCGGCCGCGACCACGATTAGCGTCCCCTCCTTGGTGACCCAAGTGGTGGCCTTGTTGAGGAAGCCGCCGTAGAAGCTCCCAAGCCCCTGTCGGGGGATGGGGTAGGCGCCGAGCGAGAGGTTCGCAACGTCGCAGTCAGCGCGCGCCGCGTAGACCATCGCCGCCACCACGTCGCCGAAGGTAGCGCCCCCGTCGAACGCCGAAAACACCCGGAAATCCACGAGTTCGGTCGCGGGTGCCGTCCCGGCGACGCCGGTCGTTCCCGCCGTCCCGGCGCCGACGATGCCCGCGACGTGGGTTCCGTGGCTCCCGCCGCCGGGAACGCCCACGCCGAGACCGTCGCCGGTGAAATCAATCGAGAGGTCTGTGTTCACTTCGAGGTCGGGGTGCCCCGCGTCGATACCCGAGTCGATGACCGCGACGCGAGTCCCCTCGCCTTTCGTCGTCTCGTGGGCGGTCGAGATATCGAGGTCCTGTTTGTCCCACTGGAGGGCGTAGTAGTCGTCATCGGCTGCTTCGCCCTCGTACTCCCGGGTTTTCTCGGGCGTGTTGGTGAACGAGATCTCCGTGTCGGGGGCGAACGATTCCACCCCCCTCGACGCGTCGAGGCGGTCTTCAGTAGAGCGCACCACCGCGTAGCCGACCTCTGAGAGGTCGTGGACGACCTCGCCGTCGATTGTGCCGGTCTCGTGTTGTTTGACGATGTACTGCTCGCTCGATTCCGCGGCGACAACGCCACCGAGGCCGGAGATGCCCAGCGTCGCGCCGCCCAGTTTCGTGAACGTTCGCCGACTGACCGATGAGTCGCTGTTGTCTGTCATAGGGAAGATACTCACACGCTGGGTGAGTTACTTCAACAAGCAGGATAACTGGCTAAAGTGTTCGGGAACTATCTGCAACTTTCGAAGAGTGTGAAACCAACACCCGTCGGTCGGCAAAACAGGGCGCGTTCAGTAGAACTCGCGGACGAGGTCCGTCGCGTTCTCGGGTGCGCCGTCGGGAATCTCGGTCATGTCTTCGGTGACACCGTGGGATTCGTGGTAGGGCACGGAGTCCTCGTCCTGATAGAGGATGCCCTGATACTCGCTGTCGGCGTCCATGATGCGGTCCTTGGCCTGGTCGAAATCCGTCGGGTCGTGGTCGCTGTCGCCCAGGTCCTCCAGGTTGTCCCGGAAGTAGTCGTACGTGTCCGTGTCGTTGAACGTGACACACGGCGAGAACACGTTGACGAAGCCGAACCCGTCGTGTTCGATGGCCTGCTGGACCAGTTCGGCGTGGCGCTGGGCGTCCGAGGCAAACGACTGGGCGATGAACGTGCCGCCAGCCGAGAGCGCGAGCGCCAGCGGGTTGACCGGTGGCTGTTTCGGCCCCTCGGGTGTGGTTGAGGTCTCGAAGTCCTCGCGCGAGGTCGGCGACGCCTGGCCCTTGGTGAGGCCGTAGATGCGGTTGTCCATCACGACGTAGGACATGTCCACGTTCCGCCGGACCGCGTGGACGAAGTGGCCCGCGCCGATGGAGTAGCCGTCGCCGTCGCCGCCCGCGACCATCACTTCGAGGTCGGGGTTGGCGAGCTTGACGCCGGTGCCGACTGGGAGTGCGCGCCCGTGGACGCCGTGGAGCGCGTAGCTGTGCATGTAGGTGCCGATCTTCCCGGAACAGCCGATGCCGGCGACGACGAACGTGTTGTCGGGGTCGTTGCCCGTGTTCGCCAGCGCCTTCATCATGCCGTTCATCGTCCCGAAGTCACCGCACCCGGGACACCAGGTCGGCTGCTTGTCTGATTTGAAGTCGATGAATCGTACGTCGCTACTCATGAGAGAGCCTCCGTGATGTCGTCTGCGAGTTCGTCGGCCTTGAACTCCACGCCGTTGTACTTGTTCACCCGATCCACGCGCTGGAGCGTGTCGTGCTCCAGCACGTCCGCGAACTGGCCGGTCGCGTTGCACTCCACGACGACGACCTGGTCTGCGGCCTCGAACGCCTCGGTCAGGTCCGGTCGCGGGAAGATGTACGGTACTGAGAGGAAGCGCACGTCGGGGGCGTTCTCGCCCATGAGGTCCATCGCCTCGACGATGGTGCCCTCGTTCGACCCCCACGAGACGACGAGATTGTCCGCGTCCTCGTCACCGAACTCGCGGGCGCTCCAGTCTTCCGCCTCCCGAGCGGTTTCGACCTTCCGCTGGCGCTTCTGGACCTGCTCCACGCGAACCTCCGTGTCCTCGGTCCGCCGGCCGAGTTCGTTGTGCTCCAGCCCCGTGGACATGTGGGCCCCATCGGTGGTCCCCGGTTTGGCCCGCGGGCTGATGCCGTCCTCGGTGGCGGCGTGGGCGCGGAAGCGCCCTTCGTCGTCGAGCCACTCCTCGACCTCGTCCTCGTCGACGAGTTTGCCGCGGTCCACCTCGACCTGGTCCATGTCGAACTCCTCGGGGCGGAACGTCTGTTCGGTAACCGCCATCGCGAGGTCAGAGACCAGATACACCGGCGTCTGGTACTTCTCGGCGTAGTTGAACGCCTCGACGGTCTTCCAGAAACACTCCGCGATGGTGGTGGGGGCGATGACGAACCGCGGAATCTCGCCGTGACCGCCGTAGAGGGTCATGTCGAGGTCGCCCTGCTCCTGCTTGGTCGGCATCCCCGTCGAGGGGCCCGAGCGCATCACGTCACAGATGACCAGCGGCGTCTCGCTGGTGGCGACGAGGCCGAACGTCTCGGCCATCAGGTCGATACCCGGGCCGGAGGTGGCAGTCATCGACCGCGCGCCGGCACGGGCCGCGCCGAGCGCCATGTTGATGGCCGAGAGTTCGTCCTCGGCCTGCACGACGTGGCCGCCGAAGTGCTCCAGCCTGCCGGTCAGATACTCCATCACGTCCGTCGCCGGGGTGATGGGGTAGCCGGCGTAGAACCGACAGCCGGCGGCGATGGCGCCCATGCCGATGGCCTCGTCGCCGTTCAGGAGCACGTAGTCCTCGTCGGTGGTTTCGAGTTCGTAGTCGAAGTTCGCGCTCTCCTCGGCGTAGTTCTCCCGAACGTACTCCTCGCCGAGTTCCGCGGCCTTCTTGTTGTTCTCGACGATGGACTGGCCCTTGTCTTGGAAGCGCTTCTCCAGGGAGGAGGCGAGGTGTTCGATGGGGAAATCCGTAATCTCACAGGCGGCCCCGAGCGCCACGATGTTGCGCATGATGGCGCCGCCGGCGTCCTCGGCCAGCGACTTGAGGGGGACGTCCATCCCGACCATCCCCTCGGGGATTTCGAGGTCCTGCATCGAAGTGCGCTCGCCGTCGTAGACGATGACCGACCCCTCGTGGAGTTCGTCGATGTTCTCGTCGACGGTGCGCTGGGTCAGCGCGATGAGCACGTCGAGTCGGTCGACGACGCTCTCGACGGGGTCGATGGCCGTCCGCACCTTGTACGCGGTGTAGCCTCCGCGGATGCGCGAGGCGAAGTCCTTGGAGGTAAACACGTGACGACCGGCCCGAGAGAGCGCTCTGGCGAATATCTTCCCGGTGGAGCTGATGCCATCGCCGGCTTCGCCGCCGATGGCCCAGTTGAAGTCCGCAGGCATGCTGTTCTGGAGTTATCCGGGGGCGATGCAAAAGGCTTCCTGAAGCGTACCGTGTGTTCGGTTCAGCGGCCCCAGACCGGTCGAAACTGAACGTTCGTGAAGGTTCTCCCGCCGCCGAGAAGGGAAGTGGCTTTGGCGGCGAGGCTGAACGGCCAAACATGGATGCGACTGTCGCCGTCGTCTGCAACGAGTCGGTCGGGCCGGACACCTACGCCGTCACCTTCGAATCGCCCGAGGGGTTCGATGGGCTACCGGGTCAGTTCGTCAAACTTTCCGCCGAGGTTGAGGGCGAGGACCACGCCCGCTTCTACACGCTCTCCTCGCCGGACGCCGAGGAAACGTTCGAGACGACTATCGAGGTTGACGAGGCGGGCGGCCCGTTCAGCGCCTATCTCGCCGGGCTCTCGGAGGGGGACGAAGTAGCTGTCGAGGGCCCGTACGGCGACGAGCACTACGAGGGGGAAAGTCGGGTGGTCGTCCTCGCGGGTGGCCCGGGCGTCGGCCCCGCCGTCGCCATCGGCGAGGCGGCGCTCGCGGACGGGAACGAGGCCGCGGTGGTCTACCGCCACGAGGGGATGCCCGCCCACCAGGCGCGGCTGAACGACCTCGCGGACGCGGGCGCGAGCGTGGAGATGATTTCCGGGACCGACGCGGCAGCGTTCGAGGCGGCCGTCGATGAGGCGGTGACCGGTGCCGCTGACGAACAGGTGTTCGTCTACGGTTTCGCATCGTTCGTCGAGACGGCGCGAGAGGCGATTGCGGTCGCCGGCGGCGATCCGGCCGGGGCGAAAGTCGAGAACTTCGGGTAGCCGCTCGTGCTGGGGGTGACCCGCGTTACCCCGGCTTCTCGACGGAGCCGAACCAAAGTATTCACTACCGGGCGTCTTCAACGCCGGTACATGGAGAACGACGCCCTTTCTCGCCGCGCGTTCCTTCGGGCCGGGACGGCTAGTGCCGCTGCTGCCGGGACAGCCGGGACGGCGGCCGCACAGGAAGGTACGGAGACCGGAACCGAGTCGGGTGGCGGCCCGACCGAGACTGTCGCCGTCGGACCTGGCGGCAGCCTCGTCTTCGAACCCGAGGACCTGACTATCGAAGCCGGGACGACGGTGAACTGGGTCTGGGAGTCGAACAACCACAACATCGTCGTCGACAGCCAGCCCGAGGGCGCGAACTGGGAGGGCACGCCGGGCGACGCCAGCACGACCTACGACACGGGCTACGAGTACAGCCACACCTTCGAGACGCTCGGCACCTACGAGTACGCCTGCGAGCCCCACCGGTCCGCGGGGATGGTCGGCAGCGTGGAGGTCGTCGAGAATATCGAGACGCCCGAGCCGACGGGCCCCGCGGTGCCGGACAGCGCCAAATCGCTCATCGTCGCCACGACGTTCGCGATGATAGCGACGCTGGTGCTCGCGTTCTTCTTCCTGAAGTTCGGCGGCACGAGCCCCGACGCCGAGGCGGAGTAACACGGCGCTCTCCGTCGCGATACGTCCCGTTAGCGCGGTCAGAACAGCCCTTGCCGGGCTTGTAGCTCCCCGTAACAGTCCAGATACTGCTCCAGCACCTCGTCGTGGTCGTACTCCCGGTAGTTCTCGTCCGTCGTTCGGTGTTCCACCTGCCCGGCGTCGGTGATGGCGTTGGCGAGTTCCTGCGGGCTCGTCACCAACTGCCCGCGCTCCTGTCCCTCGACGAGTTCGTGGGCGCTGGAGTGGGCCTGGTACTCGACCACGCCGAGACAGCCACAGGCCAGCCCGCGCAGGAGTTCTGTCGCGAACGGCTCCACCGTCGCCGTCTGGGCGAACACGTGAGCACCCTTGTAGATGCTCACGCGCTCGCGCTCGGGGAGCGCGCCCGTGAACGTCACTCGGTCGTCGATGCGGAGGTCCCGCGCGGTGGCCTCGATGGCCTCGCGCTCGGGGCCGTCGCCGACCACCGCCGCCGACCAACTGCGCTGTCGCCGCTCGGCCAGCGCGAGCAGCAGCGTCTGGACGTTGGCGTGCTCGTCGAGGTGGCGGGCGTACACCACGTCGAACCGGTCGTCGGCCGGCGTCTCGCGGATGCGGTCCATGTCGATGCTCTCAGGCACCACTCGGACGGCGCCGTCGTCGGCGCCGTGTTCGCGCACCCGCGTGCGGACAGTCTGGGAGGGCGTAGTCACGATATCGGCGCCGCCGGCGGCGCGGTTGTAGCCGCTGATGGGGTCCTCGGGGTGGTCCTGGAACCAGTCCACGAGCACCGGCGTCCGCAGCAGCGACCCGGCCTTCTCCGCGACGACGGCGTGGCGTGGCGGGGTGTTCCCGACGTGAATCACGTCGGCATCCGCGCGTCGCAGCGCCAGCGGCAGTTTGGCGGCGAACCGGCCCGATGCCGGCTCCGTGGTGACCCGCCGGTAGGTGATTCCCTGGTGTTCGAAAACGGGCGTTTCGTCGCCGCCCCACCATTGGGCACAGAGATACTCCACCTCGTGGCCGCGCTCGGCGAGGAGCCCCGCGGTGCGTCGCAGCCGTTCCAGACCCCGCTGCTCGCGGTGATGGGCGGTCTCCATGGAGACGAACGCGACGCGCACGGACGGTGATTCCTCCCCGGGGGTAAAAACAGCAAGGACTCGTTTCGGCGACCGGACCTGTCGGGGAAGGGATAGCCTTGACTACAGCATCCCCTGCTTCTCAAGCCCGTCCATGACGTCGTCGACGAGTGACTCCACGTCCTGGTACGGGAACTCCTGCTCGCCGCCGAGTTTGGCCGCCATCTCCATCGCGGTGAGCGACACGTCGCCGGCCTCGAAGCGCGTGCTCGGCCCCTCTGGGAGCGCCGGCACGAGGTCCATCTGGCTGTCGACCGGATAGTCCGCCCCCTCGAAGGCGGCCGTGAACTGTTCGCGGAGTTCCCGTCGGGTTTCCTCGTCGTCCATGGCCAACCATGCCAGGGAGTTCCGCAAAAGCGTTCCGAAACCGGGGAGAACGCGGTGTCAGTTCCACGCCGACGGTGCCGACGCTCCCCGAACCCCGCCACGGTCGCCGCAAACCGCCCGCTTTAGGCCTCCCCGCTGAAATCACCCGCCATGGCGTTCGATTTCGATTTCGACCTGCTGTGTGACGTGACGGAGACAAGCGGAGTCCCGGGCTACGAGGACCGGGTGCGCGACATCGTCCGGGAGGAACTGGCCGCACACACCGACCACGTACGAACGGACGCGATGGGCAACGTCGTCGGCACCGTGGAGGGAGACGCGGACTACTCCGTCGCCGTCGCCGCCCACATGGACGAAATCGGGTTCATGGTGAAACACATCACCGACGACGGCTTCCTCAAACTCGACGCGCTCGGGGGCTGGGACGCCCGCGTGCTGCGTGCCCAGCGCGTGACCGTCCACGGCGAGGAGGACATCACGGGCGTCTTCGGCTCCGTCCCGCCCCACACGCTGGACGAGACACCAGAGGACGGCGATGAGGAGGTGGGCGACCGCGTGGTCGACCTCGGCCGCGACGCCGAGGATGTGGAGGACCTGGTCAGCGTCGGCGACATCGTCACGATGCAGCAGGACACCATCCAGATGGGCGACACCGTCACCGGGAAAGCCCTCGACGACCGGGTCTGCTTGTTCGCGATGCTCGAAGCCGCCCGCGCGGTCGAGAACCCCGACGTGACCGTCCACTTCTGTGCGACCGTCCAGGAGGAAGTCGGTCTGCGTGGCGCGACGGCGCTCGGTGTCGACGTGGACCCGGACCTCGCTATCGCGTTGGACGTGACTATCGCCAGCGACATCCCCGGGGTCAGCGAGGACAAACACGTCACCGCGCTCGGCGACGGCGCCGCCATCAAACTCAAGGACAGTTCCGTCATTACGACACCGAAGGTCCACAAACGTCTGCGGCGCGTCGCCGAGGACGAGGATATCGACCACCAACTGGAGGTCCTCCCTGCGGGCGGAACTGACACGGCCGGGTTCCAGAACACCCACGGCGCCAAACCTGTCGGCGCCATCTCCATTCCGACCCGGTATCTCCACACGGTGACCGAGACGGCCAACGGCGACGACATCCGAGCGTCCATCGACCTGCTGACGGCGTTCCTCGAAAGCGAGACGGGCGAGCACGACTACTCGCTGTAAACTGTCCAGTCACCGATGGGGCGTGTCGCTACGCGGCGGCCTGCCCCCACCGTCTATCGAACTCTTTGCGGGTGATTTTCGTACCGATAATCCCGCCCCAAACGAACCCGAACACCCCGTCGAGGAAGACCATTACTTCTACCCAACTGTCCACCCCGAGGGGCCCGAGGACGAACAATCCGAACACCCCCAACCCACCGAGAAAGATGACGGTGAGGACATGAGCGGACAGCTTTACTGCCAGCGTTCCCGACTGACCGCCCCGCCCCTTGCCGATGAACACAGCCAGCGCGTAGGGGGCGAGGAAGCTTCCGAAAAAGCCGAGGAAGCTCACGACCGAGAGGAGGAGCCCGGGAACTCCGCTCGCCTCTGAGAGAAGTGCCGCACTTCCGATTGCCGCCATCGCCGCCCCACCTACCGCTCCGCTACAGAGAAAGCCGACTACGGAGGCGGCTCGTCGCTTCATGGCCGAGTAATGCGCTTTTCCGCGTATAAATCCCCAGCAGAACCCTCCGTTGCCGGAAGCTGGCTCCTGTCGGCACACAAGACACTTATCGGAGTCGGTGAAACCGTCGACTATGCGCCGGTCCCTGTTCGCCCTCCTACTCGGTAGTATCGCCCTCCCGGCGGTCGCCAGCCTCCAACCCCGACCGGGAGCCTCACGGACCCCCTGACGCTGGATGCCCGCACTCGGAGCGCTCTTCATCGTCGAACTGCTGATGGTTCCCCCCACAGAGCGGCCGTTCGGAATCATCATCGTCCTGCTCGGGATGTACGCTGTCGCCCTGGCAGCGCTATCGGCCCGTTCGTGCTGCTCGGTGGGACGGCCCAAGAGCAGGAGTAACGCGGCGCTACGGCTGGCTGGACCGCTGTTGCGTGTCAGTCCCCCGGTCGGGCAGGGCTGCGAAGAACAGCGCGACCAGCAGGCCGAACAGGCCAATGCCGCCGCCGACGGTCGCCATCTCCGCGGCCCCGCTTGCCCCAGCCTCGTCGCCGCTGACGACGATGGCGCCTTTCATCCCCATCGCCTGGTGGGGCACGCAGACGTACTTGTGAACTCCTGCCGCCTGGAACGTTCGTTCATAGGTGAATCCTTTTTCGTTCGTCATCTCGCTCTCGAAGCTCCCGGCCTCGGCGGCGACGTTGTGCGTGCCGCCCTTGCCGGTCCACTTCCAGACCACCGTCGTCCCCGGGTCGACCCGGACTGCCGGCGGGTCGAACGCGAGGTTGCCGTCGTTGCCCTCAGCACCGACGGCGACTGTCACCTCCTGCTGGCCGGTTCTGTCGACGGTCGTTTCGTAGTTGCTCACGTCGTCGAACCAGCCGCCGTAGTCGGGTTCCGTCGGCTGATTCGCGTCCTCGCCCGACGGCTGACCCGTACCCTCGACCGACGTGCCACTCTCGCCGACGCTCGCGGGAAGCGGTCCCACGACGATGACGCCCTTCATCCCCATCGGTTTGTGCGGGGTGCAGGCGTACTTGTGAACACCCGCGGATTCGACGGTCCGGCTGAACGTGAAGCCGGCTTCGTCGGTTAGGTCGCTCTCGAAGCTGCCGTCCTCGGCGACGACGTTGTGGCTCCCGCCCTCACCAGTCCATTCCCAGACCACCTCCGTCCCCGCATCGACCTGGACCGCTGGCGGGTCAAACGCGTAGCTCCCGTTGTTGCCATCGGCGCCGACGGCGATGCTGACGGAATCGCTGCCGCGCTCGTCGACGACGCCGTCGAAGTTGCTGGTGTTTTCGAGCCAGCCGCCGAACGGCTGGTCCTCCTGTGCGGCCGCGGGCGGGCTGACAGCCGTGCCGGCGACAGCGATGCTGGCCGCACCGCGCAGCACGTCCCGTCGGTCGAACGTGGTTCCTGTGCGTTCCATGGCGTTAGCCCTCGTAGCCGGCGTACTCCATCAGCTGTGCGAAGATGTCCGTGTCCATCGCGCCCTTGTAGACGACGGGCGCGACCATGCCCCCGGGGTAGGTGGTGCCGTTCATCACGTGGTTCACCTTGTGGCAGTGCATCAGGTAGATGCCCGGCTGGGCGTCGGCGGTGAACTCGACGGTGTGGCGCTCGGCGGGTGCCACGTTGCAGATGTCCATCTCGTGTCGGGCGACCTCCGGAATGGTGCCGCCGTCCTTCCCGACCTGGGTGAACCGGTGGTTGTGGATGTGCATCGGGTGGCTCATGTAGCCCGCATTGACCCAATGCACCCGCACGGTGTCGCCCTGCTCGACGATGATGGGCGACCCGTCCTCGGGGTGGAACGTCCGTGGACCGACCTTCCCGTTGATGGTGAACACGTCGGGCTGGCGGTTACGTGGGCTGTAGGAGACGTTCTCGCCCGCCATCATGCGGTTGAGCCGGGAGTCCCACTCCTTCACCGTCATGAAGTACTCCCTGTCCGCCGGCTCGTACCCTTTCGGGTCGACGCGCAGGATGCCGAACATCCCCATGTCGATGTGCCTGTGGGTCTGGAAGTGACAGTGGTAATAGTGCGTCCCGACCGTGTTCGCGGGAATCGTGTAGGTGTGTTTCTCCCCGGCGTTGACGGTGATTCCCGAGGTGGTCGGGACGCCGTCGTCCTTCCAGGCTTTCTGGACGCCGTGGAAATGGACCGTGTGCGGCCGCCGCCCGTCCGTGTTGTCCAGGGTGATCTTCATCTCCGTCCCCTCGGTTGCACGGATGACCGGGCCGGGCACGCTCGGGTTCCGGTTGTCGGCCTGGAACGCCCAGACCCGCGGGAGTTTCACCGGGCCACCCATGGTCTCAAGGGGGTGGGCCTGGTGGACCGCGGGCTGGGTCTTGAGTGTCAGCTCCCCGCCCTGTTCGTCGACGTTCACAACCTCCGGGGGGCTGGTCGTCGGGAGTTCCGCGGCGCCTGCGGCCGTCGAAGCCGGCGTGTCGGTCCGTACAGGCGCCTGACAGCCGGCGAGCGATGCCGCGCCGACGCTGCCGGTCGCCGCCAGGAACTCGCGCCGCGATATGCCCGTCCCGGGTGCGCCAAGAGGTTCCTCCATAGGCAGTCGGGCCTACGGGGAGAGCGGAAATAGCGGGGCCGCCGATTCCTACCAGTTGGGAACCGCCGATAGGCCGAGGGGGGTAGCGCCCGTCTCCCCGACAGACCCGATAGCCCGGTGACTGACCGATGGAGGAGTACGAGCTCGTCTGTACGGATTGCGGGCAACGGATAGCCGTCAACGGGCCGATGCGCGAGGCCATCGCCAGGCACGGCTGTCCGGTCTGTGCGGCCTGTGGCGACCGCGTGCTCTCGCTGTCGCGTTGAGGGCCGACGTCGGACCGCCCGGGCGGCCGTGCTATCTCCCGTCGAGCACGTCCTCGAACAGTTTTCGCTGCGCGGCGACGAGATGCTCCGTGAACGTGGAGCGGGAGATGCCCAGTTCCTCGGCGAGTTCGGTCGCGTTGGCGTCCCTCGGCTGGTCGAAGTAGCCGCGTTCGTAGGCGGTCCGCAGCACCTCCAGTTGCCGGTCGGTCAGCTTTCCCCGGTTGACGAACAGCCGTTCCTCGGGGTTCCCCGAAAGCGGCGGCTGGAGCAGCCGTTGCACATCGACCGTGTAGCGCTCCCGTAGCTCAGCCATCACGTCCTGTAGCTGGTCGAACCCCTCGGCGTGGAAGACCACCGTGAGTTCGCCGTCCTCGGCGGCACAGCGGTGGACGGGACAGCCGAACTCGCCGAGACAGGCGCACGGACACGCGCCCCCGTGCGCGACTCGATAGACGGTGGCGGTTCCGTAGGAGAACACCGGCTCGGCGTTCACGTCTTCGACTGTCCCCGACGCGTCGGCGAGGAACTCCGTCACGACATCGCCGGCTGGGGCGACGCTGGTCGAGACGCCGTCGATGGACGCCCCGGTCGCCGCCGAGAACCGCGCAACCGGACAGCCGGCGGGGCTTCCGAACGAGACGGTCGCGCGGATTCCGGAGCGCATCACCACCACGCCGTCAGGTTCGGCCGGTCTTTAGTGCGGTGGTTCCAGCGGCGAGCGCCCACGTTGGGGCCGGCCGAGCGCGTCCACCGCGGCGGTATTTAAACCCCCCACGGTATGGGTGGTTCACGCTTGTGGGGGAACGGCCCCCACGTACAGCCATGAACCCCACCACACCGGCTCCGGTCCAGCGACGGTCGGACAGCCCAGCCGAGGAGACGGTCCGCGCGGAAGGGGAGATAACCGAACTGCTCGCGGTTCTCGACGACGAGGACTGCCGAGCGGTGCTGAAGGCGACCGGCGACGAACCGCTCTCGGCGGGGGAGCTCGCCGACGTCTGCGACATCCCTTCATCGACGGTCTACCGAAAGGTGGAACGACTCGTCGATGCGGGGCTGTTGCAAGAGGGAGTCCGCATCCGCGCGTCGGGCAAGCACACGAGCGAGTACAGCCGGTGTGTCGAGCGCGTCGCGCTCTCCATCGACGACGCCGGTACTGAACTCCAGGTCGAACGCACCGACTCTGGCTCGGCCCAGCCGGCGGATTAGGCAACGCGGTCCCGAGCCTCGCACCCGAACCCTTGATTACGGTTCCACCGAAAGGGTGGTTCATGTACGACGAGGAGGACCTCGCGGAGATCCGCGAGTCCCGCGAGGAGTGGGAAGAGGAAACGCTCGGCCCGGTGCTCGACGCCTACGGCGAGCGGAAGGACCGCTTCGCGACGGTTTCGAACCTCGAAGTCGACCGCCTCTACGGCCCTGACGACGTCGCCGACCTCGACTACGAGGAGGACCTGGGCAACCCCGGTGAGTTCCCGTACACCCGCGGCCCCTATCCGACGATGTACCGCGGGCGAACGTGGACGATGCGGCAGTTCGCCGGGTTCGGCTCCGCCGAGGACACCAACGAGCGGTTCCACTACCTCATCGACGAAGGCCAGACCGGGCTCTCGACGGCGTTCGACATGCCGTCGCTGATGGGCATCGACTCCGACGACCCGATGGCGCTGGGCGAGGTCGGGAAGGAGGGCGTCGCGGTCGACACGCTGCGGGACATGGAGATTCTCTTCGACGGCATCGACATCGGCGAGGTGTCGACGTCGTTCACCATCAACCCCTCCGCGTCGGTCATCTACGCGATGTATCTCGCGCTGGCCGACCAGCAGGGCGTGCCCCGTGAGGAGGTCCGGGGCACCCTGCAGAACGACATGCTGAAGGAGTTCATCGCGCAGAAGGAGTGGGTCATCCCGCCCGAGCCCTCGCTGGACATCGTTACCGACACCATCGAGTTCGCCGCCGCGGAGACGCCGAAGTTCAGCCCCGTCTCCATCTCGGGCTACCACATCCGCGAGGCTGGCTCGACGGCGGTACAGGAACTCGCGTTTACCCTCGCGGACGGCTTCGCCTACGTCGAGGACTGCTTGGACCGCGGCCTCGACGTCGACGAGTTCGCCCCCCAGCTCAGCTTCTTCTTCAACTCCCACAACTCCATCTTCGAGGAGGTGGCGAAGTTCCGCGCGGCCCGGCGCATCTACGCGCGGGTGATGGACGAGTGGTACGACGCCGAGGCCGACCAGTCCAAGCAGTTGAAGTTCCACACCCAGACCGCCGGCCAGTCCCTCACCGCCCAGCAGCCACTGAACAACATCGTCCGGGTGACGATTCAGGCGCTTGCGGGCGTTTTCGGCGGCACCCAGAGCCTCCACACCAACTCCTACGACGAGGCGCTGGCGCTGCCCAGCGAGGAGGCGGTCCGGATTGCGCTCCGAACCCAGCAGATAATCGCCGAGGAGTCCGGTGCCGCCGACAGCGTCGACCCGCTGGCCGGGTCGTTCATGGTCGAGAGCCTTACTGAGGAGGTCGAGGAAGAGGCCATGGAGTACATCGAGACGATCAAGCAGATGGGCGACGGCTCGGTCCGCGACGGCGTGCTCACCGGTATCGAGGAGGGCTTCTTCCACCGCGAGATTCAGGAGGCCTCCTACGAGTACCAGGAGCGCGTCGACGAGGAGGAGGAAATCGTCGTCGGCGTCAACAAGTACGTCTCCGAAGAGGACACCTCACCCGAGGTGCTCCACGTGGACGAGGAGGTGGCCGAGCACCAGCGCGAACGGCTCGCCTCGGTGAAGGAGGAACGCGACGACGAGACCGTCGAGGCCGCGCTCGATGACCTACAGGACGCCATCGACGCCGACGAGAACGTGATGCCCGCCATCATCACCGCGGTGAAGGCCTACGCGACGATGGGCGAGATAATGGACGTGTTCGAGGCCGAGTACGGCGAGTACCGCGAGAAGATCGGGCTGGCCTGAGCCCGGCCGCGGAGGCGTTCGAGAACAGCCGCCGGGGTCTCTCCGGGAACGCTATCCAGTAGCGACGCCGCCTTCGGGGGATTTCTCGCCGAGGGTTGCCGAGGCTTTATTAGCTTCGTGCCAACAGTACACACGAGTATGAGTGATCAACAGGACGTGGAACTGGAAGCCCGCCTCGAAGCACAGGACACCTTCGAGCCACCGGCGTCGTTCGTGGAGCAGGCGAACGTCTCCGACCCCGGCATCTACGACGAGTTCGAGGAGAACTGGCCGGAGTGCTGGGAGCGCGCGGCCCAGATGCTCGACTGGGAGGAGGAGTACGACACGGTGCTCGACGACTCCAACCCGCCGTTCTACGAGTGGTTCACCGGCGGAACGCTGAACGCCTCGACGCAGTGTCTCGACCGGCATCTCGACGAGCGCGGCGACGAGGCGGCCATCGAGTGGGTGGGTGAGCCGACCGACGAGGCCAACCGCACCTACACGTACGAACAGCTCCACCGCGAGGTGAACGAAGCCGCGGCGGCGTTCCGCGACATGGGCGTCGGCGAGGACGACGTCGTGACGATGTACATGCCGATGGTGCCGGAACTCCCCATCGCCATGCTGGCCTGTGCCCGCATCGGCGCGCCCCACTCCGTCGTCTTCGCGGGGTTCTCGGCGGAGGCGCTGGCGACGCGGATGAACGCCGCCGACTCGGAGTATCTCGTCACCTGCGACGGCTACTACCGCCGGGGCGACCCGCTCGACCACCTCGACAAGGTGAACGACGGCCTCGCCAACGTCGAACACGACACCCAGACGCTCGTCGTCAACCGCCTGCCCGCAGAGGACGGCTTCGGCCACGAGCTTCCCGACGACCAGCGCTACTGGACCGAGGCGGTGCTGGAACACGAGGGCGCGACGGTCGAACCGGTCGACCGTGACGCCGAGGACATGCTGTTCCTCATGTACACGTCCGGGACGACCGGAAAACCGAAGGGGGTGAAACACACCACCGGAGGGTATCTCTCCTGGGCGACCTGGACCTCACACGCCGTGCTGGACATCAAGCCCGAGGACACCTACTTCTGCTCGGCCGACATCGGGTGGATTACCGGTCACTCCTACATCGTCTACGGTCCGCTCGCGCTGGGGACGACGACGATGATGTACGAGGGGACGCCCGACTACCCCGAGCGTGACCGCCTCTGGGAAATCGTCGAGGAGTACGAGGCCGACCAGCTATACACCGCGCCAACCGCCATCCGGGCGTTCATGAAGTGGGGGACGGAGTACCCCGAGCGGCACGACCTGTCCAGCCTGCGCCTGCTGGGGACGGTCGGCGAACCGATCAACCCGCGGGCGTGGAAGTGGTACTACAAACACATCGGCGACGAGAACTGCCCCATCGTGGACACCTGGTGGCAGACCGAAACCGGCGGCCAGATGATTACCACGCTCCCGGGCGTGGGGACGATGAAGCCGGGCTCTGCCGGCCCGCCGCTCCCGGGCGTCGACGCCCAGGTCGTGGACACGAAGGGCGTCCCCGTCGAACCGGGCCGCGCCGGTTACCTCACCGTTCAGAACCCGTGGCCGGGAATGCTGCGCACGCTCTACAAGAACGACGAGCGGTTCATCGACGAGTACTGGGCGGAGTACTCAGACACCGACAGCGACGACCCCGAGGACTGGGTCTACTTCCCGGAGGACGGCGCGAAAGTCGACGACGACGGCTACATCACGGTGCTCGGCCGCGTGGACGACGTTATCAACGTCGCAGGTCACCGGCTGGGAACGATGGAAATCGAGAGCGCCATCGTCGGCGTCGAGGGCGTCGCCGAGGCGGCGGTCGTCGGCGGCGAACACGACGTGAAAGGCGAGGCGGTCTACGCGTACGTCATCACCGAGGACGGCACCGCGGAGAACGAGAACCTTCGCCAGCGCATCATCGAAGGCGTCGAGGAAGCCATCGGCCCCATCGCGCGCCCGGAGGAGGTCGTGTTCACGCCGGAACTCCCCAAGACCCGCTCAGGGAAGATAATGCGTCGCCTGCTCGAGGACATCGCCAACGACGCGGAACTGGGCAACACCTCGACGTTGCGCAACCCGGACGTGGTCGAGTCGATTCAGGAGAAAGTGACGGACTGAGGGTCGGTCCACAGTCCGCTTCGCGGTTTCTCACCCACCGTAGGTGGCGTCCCACCGGGTCGCTTGCCGCTGGTTGCCGCAGTCGCTACACTCCAACCGTCCCATCGCGTCCATGTTCACGTCGAGGCTGTCACAGACCCCGCAGTACCAGCCGTAGCGCTGCTCGCGGTCCGCGTCGAGGTAGGCACCGTAGAATGGCCCGTCGGACCCCTGGGCGCTGTCGTCGTAGGCGAGGAAGACCTCCTGGTCGTCTTCGGTTACGCGTCGCTGGTCCGTCGCGGCGTCGGTTGGCTCGTCGCGGTCACGGACCAGCGTCCGTTCGACCAGCGTCTCGTCGCCGAGACTGAGGCGCCGGGTCTGTCCCGTCTCGTAGCCCCGTCGCTCGTAGAACTCCAGGCCCTCCTGATTTGCCTCGAGGACGCGGCCCTCCACGCGGTCGGCGCCCTCGTCGACCAGTTCCGCTTCGGTCCGGTCGAGCAAGTTGCTGCCGAGACCGGAGCCACGGTGGTCCGGGTCGACGTGGATCCACTCGATGCGGCCGACGGTCTCCTCACCGCCGACGAGGACCGCCTGCGCGAAGCCGGCGATGTCCCGGTCCGCAGTAGCGTTCGCCTCGGCGACGACGATGACGGTGTCCTCGTCGTCGATGGTGCCGGCCAGTCCTGTATTGTCGTCCTGGCTCTTGCCGTACCACGTCTTGATGGCCTGCTCGCGGAGCGATTCGTCGAACACGTGGTCGTACGAGGCAGCGAGCGAGCGGGCGGCGACCGCCTGAATCGCGTCGAGATCCGTCGGGTCGGCGGTGCGTAGCTCCATATGGTTGGTCTAGTGCTCGGCGGTATTGAAACCACGCTCCCAGTTCAGGGGAGGTCGTCAACTAACCGCCGCGGCGACGGTTGGGTGGGGTATGGTGGTTCCTCGTGGCCGCGGCGCGTGAGTGGTGGCAGGTCGGAGGCCGGGTTGGGTTTGACACAGCCACGGCGGAGTCTCCTTGGGCGCAGCATAAAGCTGCGCCAGGTCGTGTGCCGCGTTGGGTTTGACACAGTCGCGGCGTGGTCTCCTTGGGCGCAGCATAAAGCTGCGCCAGGTCGTGTGCCGCGGCTGGTTGTGAAAGAACACCTTTAACGACGACCACGGCCGATTTCTTACCGATGGGACTGGAGGAGGAGATTGAAGAACTCCGCGAGGAGATTGCGGAGACGCCCTACAACAAATCGACCGAGAGTCACATCGGTCGTCTGAAGGCCAAACTCGCGGAGAAGAAGGAGAAACTCGAGAACCAGTCCTCTTCGGGCGGCGGCCACGGCTACGCGGTCGAGAAGACCGGCGACGCCACCGTGGCGCTCGTCGGCTTCCCGAGCGTCGGCAAGTCGACGCTCATCAACGCGCTGACCAACGCCGAGTCCGAGACCGGCGAGTACGAGTTCACCACGCTGGACGTGAACCCGGGCATGCTGAAACACCGCGGTGCGAACATCCAGATTCTCGACGTCCCGGGGCTGATCGAGGGCGCCGCCAGCGGCCGCGGCGGCGGTCAGGAGGTGCTCTCGGTCGTCCGGACTGCCGACCTCGTCGTGTTCATGCTCTCGGTGTTCGAAATCGACCAGTACGAGCGGCTGGCCCACGAACTCTACGAGAACAAGATTCGGCTCGATACCGAACCCGCCAGCGTCTCGATTACGAAGGACCACACGGGCGGGCTCCGGGTCACCACCAGCGACGACGTGACGATGGACGAGGAGACGATCAAGGATGTGCTCCGGGAGCACGGCTACGTCAACGCGGAGGTGACGGTGCGGGGCGATGTCTCCATCGACGAACTCATCGACGCCATCATGGACAATCGCGTCTATCTGCCCTCTATCGTCACGGTCAACAAAGCCGACCTCATCGACCCGGACTACCTGCCGACTGTCGAGGACAACCTCCGGGAGCACGATATCGACCCCGACGACGCGGTCTTCATCTCCGCGAAGGAGGGCCGAGGGCTTGATGGGCTGAAAGAACGGCTCTGGGAGGAACTGGGACTCATCCGGGTCTACATGGACAAACCCGGCCGCGGCGTCGATTACGAGGAGCCGCTGGTCCTGCCACCCGGGTCCA
Organism: Halolamina sp.; assembly: GCA_042219375.1. Classification (GTDB taxonomy): domain Archaea; phylum Halobacteriota; class Halobacteria; order Halobacteriales; family Haloferacaceae; genus Halolamina. The sequence goes on from JBDGQC010000051.1 coordinate 26,227, forward strand.
CCGTCGAGGACGCCTGTCTGGATATCGGCGGCGACGAGTTCCTCGACCGCTTCCGGTTCGCCCGGGTTCGCGGTGAGTCGGCCAAACACGACGACCAGCAGGTGGGGCTGGACCACGAACTCGCTGACGAAGACGAACTCCGCATCATCGTGCGGAAGTAGATGTTCCCGGACTCGCGACGCGGCCGGGTCGACCTCCTGCTCGTCCTCTCGCTCGTTCTGCTCCCGTGGTCGGTTCTGACCTACGGGAACGTTGGAGAGGGTTTCACGACACTACTGTTCGCCTGGGGGTTGGTCGACCCCGCGACGGGGGAGGTCACGTGGATTTACGGCTTTCTCGCGCACACGCGTGGGCTGCCGAACTGGATACTCGCGTGGCCTGTCGGGGTTCTCTGCCTCGCCGCTGCGTTCGCGAGCACCGCGGTCGGCCGTGCGCGTGGACGCGATGGTGATGCTCCCACCGCCGCACTACTCGCACTCGTCGGCGTCGCTGTGTTCTCCGTCTCCTGGGGTTTTTCAGCCCAGCCAGGACGGACCGGGCTTCCGGTCGGGACGGTCCTCGCGTGGGTCGCTGGGGCTCGATACTGGCTCCGGTCGCGGCGCACTCGGTAGCGTGCGGGCCGTCGGCGACGTCGCCCGGTTCCGGCTTCGGTAGCCTTTTCGAGTCCTCGCGCCCAGTTCCCGACGTATGAGCCACACGCTCGACCACGTGATGATGCGGGTCGAAGACCTCGACGAGTCGCTCGACTGGTACACGACCCATCTCGACTACGAGGAGAAGGGGCGCTGGGAAGCCGACACGTTCACGAACGTCTTCCTCGGCCCCGAGGGCGTCCACGACGAGGGCGCGCTGCTCGAACTCACCTACAACCACGACGGGCGTTCCTACGACATGGGCGACGCGTGGGGCCACATCGCCGTCCGTGTGGAGGATGTTGAGGAGGCGTACGCCGAACTGATGGACGGCGGCGTCGAGGACTACCGCCCGCCCGAGGAGAACCCCGGCTACGCGTTCGTCAAAGACCCCGATGGCCACGAAATCGAAATCGTCCAACGGGACCACGGCGCCCGCTGGAGCCTCGACCACACGATGATTCGCGTCGAGGACGCCGACGAGGCGCTGGGCTGGTGGACCAGGAAGATGGAGTACGAACACACCGGGCGTTGGGAGGCTGACACGTTCGCGAACTACTTCCTGAAACCCGAAGACGCCGCCGCCGAGGCGATGGCCGTCGAACTCACGTACAACTACGACGGCCGGACCTACGACCTCGGCGACGCGTGGGGCCATCTGGCGGTCGAGTGTGCGGACCTGGAAGGGTTCTGGGAGACGCTGATGACCCGCGAGGCGGTCGATTACCGCGACCCCGAGTCGTGTGACTACAACTACGCGTTCACGAAAACCGAGGACGGACACGAGGTGGAGGTGGTGACGCGGTAGGGGCCGTTATTCGGCCACAAACCGTCACACAAAGTATTTATACTCATAATTTCTCGAAAACCGCTCTATCCGCCGTCTGGAGGCATGAGAGGGTGTAACACGCCGGTCGGGGGTCACACAAGGTATTTATACCCGGCTACTAATTGTTTCAATACCCCTACCCATGGTGGCAAGAACAAGTACCGCCGGTCAGTCCCGAACGGTCGGGAATCTGCTTGCGGATGCCGGCGAGGACGTTGGCGCCGCCGATTGTAGTGCGTAATCCAATACAACAATGACAGACACAAACAAGAAGGCACGCAGCCTCATCCTGGCTGCGCTGATGGTCGTCTCCGTGTTCGCGGGGACCGCGACGCTGGCCGCTGCTTCGGCTGCCCAGACGAACGCAGAGGGCCCGACGCAGGTCTCTCTGAACAACGGTGACTTCATTCAGCCAGGAACGCAGAAGGCTGTGTACGGTTTCACACTGAGTGATACCTCGACGGGGAACAGTCACGTAATCAAACTGAACAACACTACGGTTGATCTTTCCGACAGTAGTGTTTCTGCCTCCCAGATCAGTTCCGTATCCCTCTATGCGGATACGGACGGGAACACGGCATGGAGTTCCGGCGAGCACAAAATCGCTGAGACATCCAGTCCGGGTTCCTTGACCGTGGACCTTAATGCGTCCGCCGGAGGCAGCAAGTTCTACAACCAGACTGAAGCGAACTCGACCCAGCGGTACTACGTTGTCGTTACGCTGGCGAGCAGCAGTTACAACAGCGACAACGTTCAAGTTGCTGGTGTGACAACTCGACTCACGAGTAGCGCCAACTCGGAAGTGTTCAACGACGGGACTAACGTCGCTTCGAACACGAACTCCGGCGACTCCTACACGGTCGACTCCACCGGTGGCCTGCCTGAGTTCCAGAAGGCTACCCACTACGTTGACAACGAGGATGGCGCTATAGTTGAACTCGCGTTCAGCGAGGACATCAGTAGCGTCAGCAACGTTGAGGTCGTGCTCGAGGACGGTTCGACGGTCTCGGTGACCTCGGATGCTACCGCCTCGAACGGGCGAGTAATCCTCGACACGAGCGGCAACGTCTACTCGGACATCGACTACGTTAACGTCACCGCGACGGACGTTGACGGTAACTCCATCGACGTAACCGAGGCAAGCGTCACCTTCGCCCCGGTTACGGTGACTGACGAAGCTAACGTCACCGATGGTTACGTTGGTTCGAAAGTTGCCTTCGAGGCTGAGAGCACCGACACGGCCATCAACTTTGACGGCCCGAGCTTCAGCCCCACTCGTGGGACTGGCCCGGGTAGTCAGGTGTTCGTGGTCGATACGGACGGCTTCGATACGGGCAACTACTCGGCCAGCTTCGGTGACTCCGGTAGCACGGGCTACCTCGACCTGAGTCAGCTCGGTCTGAGTGTCTCGGCCGGCAACGCGACGACTGAGGAGAGCATCACCGCAACGGTCACGGCTGATGACATCAACCGTGAAGTCGACGTGATGCTGATGAACAGCGACGGAGACACCGTCGCAACGAAGACGGTCACCGTCGACAACGATGGTGAAGTCGATGTTACGTTCGGCAACCAGAGCGCGGGCGACTACACGGTCGAGGCTGAGGACGTGGCGACCGGCGTCACGGCCTCCGACTCCCTGACCGTTAGCGCGGTCGCGCAGGGTAGTGTCAGCTTCGGTGCGCAGTCCAACTACGAAGTTGACAACGGTGACATCGCTGAGATTACCGTGACCTTCTCCGGCGGCGCCGACACGGCGACGCTGGTGGTCGGGAACCAGGAGCAGTCCGGTTACCAGGCCAACATCACGGTGAAGGACGACAACGGCGACGGTAAGGTCGTTGTCCAGTTCAACACCTACAATGCTGGTTCCAGCACCAGCCCTGTTTCCCCGAAGGCCGACGGGGACACCGCCGAGCTCCGTAGCGACGATACGGGTCTCAGCGGCAACCTCCTCGAGACCGGCGGCTACGACCTGACGCTCCTCATCGGAAACAACTCCGGCTCGGAAGTCTTCG
>JBDGQC010000189.1:0-1965 GCA_042219375.1 Halolamina sp.
TTTCTACCGGCCACAGCGCTTTTCGGCGGTTCTGACGAACATCATGACGATGACCGAACACCACATTCCCAAGGGCGTAAGCCTCGATACGTTACAGGAGGTGCTCAGCGGCTGGAGTGAAGTGGGGGCTGCATCGGAGCCGAAATACACCGCCGACGTCGAGGAAATCACCAGCGTCTCCGATGTGGTCGGTCGCCAGACCCGGTTCCTGGAGGAAATCGGCGTGTTGGAGCCACACAAGCAGAAACACGAGCTAACCGACCTCGGCGAGGAACTCGCGTCGGCGCTCGCCGCGGGCGACGAGGAGCGAGCGAGGGCCAAGGCTCGTGAAGTTCTCTCGGACTGGGAACTCACCGAGGACGTGCGTGGCCTCGTCGACGGCAACCCGATGGCGGAACAAGACCTCGTGCCGATAGTCGCCGAACTCGCCGGCCAGGACCTCGAAACCAGCCGTGTCGAGACGGGAATCACGACGCTCCTGGACCTCTATGACTGGGCCGACCTGCTGGACCGCGACGACCGAGAGCGCTATCGATTGCCCGATTCCGAGGACACGACGGCTGCGGAGGAGACTACCGAAACCGGGTCGGACGAAACTGAGGAACAGCCGTCAGGCGGTGAAAAACCGCCAGCTGAAGCGGTGAGTACGGAAGTGGCGACGGCCAGAGAGACGGTCGAGGAGGCTGCGGAGGCAGCCGAGTCCGCGGCGACGGAAGCCCACCGGACCGCAACGGAGACGACCGAGACGAACGGCCACCCGACCGACGCCCGGGAAACCGTCGAAGAGGCCATCGAGGAGTTCGCCGAGCAGGCGGTCGCGGAAACCGCCGAGCGGACCGCGCGGGATGTGGCCGAGGAGGTGGCTGCGGAGACGGCAGCGGAGACTGCCGAGGCGACGGCGACGGAGGTGACCGAAGATGTCGCCGAGCGGGTCGTCGAGGAGACAGCCCAGGAACTCGAAGAAGCCGCCGAAACCGCCGAGATGGCCGCCGAACGGTCGCGCGAAATCGCCGAAACGGAAGCCGAATCGGTCGAGCGAACCGCCGAGCAGACCGCCGGAACCGTCGCGGAAGACGTGGCCGAACAGACGGCCCGTGACATCGCCACCGAAACGGCGGAGACGGTAGCGGAGGAGACGGCCGAAGCGACGGCGCGCGAAGTCATCGAGGAAACGGCGACCGAGGCGGAACGGGCCGCGACGACGGCCGCAGAAGCCGCAGAAACGGCCCGGAACATCGTCGAGGAGGTCAAACCCGTCGCGGAGTCTGCGACGGGAGCCGTCGATAGCGGAGAGACAGCCGATTCGACTGAAGAACCCGCGAGCGCTACCGCCGAGGGCGCTGCTGACCAATCGACAGAGACGACCCCCGAGGAAGCCGTGGAAGCGATATCCGACGCGGCGGAAGGCGCCGGAAACGTCGAGGAGGCGACCGAGCAGGTGACACGCGAACTGCTGGAGGATGTGGGCGACATCCAACTCACGGTCGGCGAGGAGCCCGGCGTCGAAATCGCCGTCGGGGAAGACTCCGGGGTCGAGATTAGCCTCGACGGCGACGTCGACCTCGACGGCACGGAGCTTCCGGAGGGGGTTCGAATCGATTCGAGTGAGGCCGGTCAGAACGACTCGACGGACGACACGAATCTCCAACCTGACGGCGGGGTCGAGGAAGCCGCGGACGATGAGGGAAGCACCATCGAACTGGCCGAAGCCGACGACGGCGTCCGCATCGACATCGACGCAGGCCCGGGAATCAGCATCGCCATCGACGAGGACGAGGTCGGGGAGGGTGGCGAGACCGAGCCCTCCCAAGAGGAGCCCGAAGAAGCGCCGGAAGAGGGTGCAGAGCCGGAGGAATCCGGCGAGGAAGCTGAATCGGAGGCGGCCGAAGAAGCTGAACAGTCCGAGAAACCGGATGAAGAAACCGAGCAGGCTGCAGACGTGGATGAAGAAGCTGAAGAGGAAGC
>JBDGQC010000189.1:2065-22690 GCA_042219375.1 Halolamina sp.
AGGCTGCAGACGTGGATGAAGAAGCTGAAGAGGAAGCCGGAGCGGACACCGAGCAAGCCGTGGAAGCGGCCTCGATCCCCGGAGACATCGAATCTCCGGAGGAACTCCTCACCACTATCGCCGATACCGCCACTGCGGCCAGGGAAGCCGCCGACGAAGCCAAAGCGGCCGCCGAGCAGGCACAGACGGCAGTCCAGCAGGGCGAAGTCGGCGCGGACCGAACAGGCGCGTCGGGCGAAGACGGCGCGGACCGAACAGGCGCGCCGGGCGAAGACGGCGCGGACCAGGCGCCTGCGACGGGTCCACACACGATTTCGCTCGACGTGGACATCGACGCCGATGACCTGGAAGCCATCGTCCAGGGACTGAAAAACGCATTGGCCAAAGCCGAGGACTGAGTTCTTGACAAACCGGAGCCGAGCCGCGCTCTATCGGGCGAACGGTTCCGCCCCCGCGCTCGTTGGAAGGGGCATAAACGCTTACCAGCCCACCGGTCTACAGTCGGTGCATGGAGAGTTCGGCCGAACAAGTTGCCGCGCCGGTCCACGTGCTCTTCGTGACGGAGACCCAAGAGCTACCGGACCGGGTTAGCGCCGCGTTCGGCGGGGAAATCAAGCGGTCCGTCGTCGCGGACCGTGACGCCGTCCTGGACACCGTCGCCGCCGAGCCTATCGACTGCGTGCTGGTCGAACACGCGCCACCGGAGAACGACGCCGTCGCCGTCGCTACCGCACTCCGCGAGCGTGGCGAGACCGTCCCGATACTGTGTGTCGCCGCCAGCGGAAGCGAACGCCTCGCGTCGGAAGTGACCAAGGCCGGCGCGACCGAGTACGTCCCGACCGACGACGCCGACCTGCTTGCCGAGCGCGTCCGGGTCCTCGTCCAACGGGAGCGCGAGCAGCAGGCCACCAAGCGGGAACATTTGCGGTCGGAGCAGGAGAGCCATCCCCTCGAATCGCTGGTCGAGTCGGCGCCCCTGGCCATCGTCGGACTCGACGCCGACGGCAACGTGATTCGGTGGAACCGCGGCGCCGAGGAGACGTTCGGCTGGTCGAGCGAGGAAGTCGTCGGCGAGTTCAACCCCATTATCCCTGACGAGCGACTGCCGGCGTTCGAAAATCGGATGGAGCGGTTGCTCGATGACGGCGACGAGATTCGCGGGGTCGAAGTCGTCGGTGAGACGAAAAACGGCGACCGGGTGGACCTGCTGCTCTCGGCGACGCCGATGGCGGGGCCGGACGGGGAACTGAGAAGCGCCGCCGCGGTTTTCAACGACATCACCCGGCAGAAGCGGATGGAGCGGCGGCTCCGCCGGCTCCAGCAGACCGCCCAGCAGTTGAACGTCTCCCCATCGATTGCGGAAATCGGCGAAATCGCCACCGACGCTGCCGCGGACGTCCTCGGCCTGGAGATAACCGGGCTCTGGCGCTACGACGACTTGGAGGACGCACTCCTCCCCGTCTCGGTGACCGTCGAGAGCGGGGACCTCATCCCGGAGATACCGAAGTTCACCCCCGGCAACAGCCTCGCGTGGGAAGTGTTCGAGACGGGCGAGGTCCGGGTTTACGACGACCTGCGGAGCATCGAGAACCGGTACAACCCGGAGACGGCGATACGAAGCGAGATACTCGTGCCGCTCGGGGAGTACGGCGTCCTCGTCACCGGTTCGACCGAGACCCAGCAGTTCTCCGAGAGCGACATCGACCTGTTTCGCATCCTCGGCGCCACCGTCGAGGCGGCGCTGGTCCGGGCGAACCGCGAGGAGGAACTCAGGCTCCAGAACGAACGCCTCGACAAGTTCGCCGACGTGGTGGCCCACGACCTGCGGAACCCGCTCTCGGTGGCGGAAGGGTTTCTCGAACTCGCCGAGAAGACCGGCGACCCCGAGCAGTTCGCGAAGGTGGAGTCGGCGCTCGACCGCATCGGCCAACTCATCGACGACCTGTTGACCCTGGCTCAGGGGGAGGTGACCGTCGAATCCCGCGAGCGCATCGCGCTCGGCGACGCCGCCGAGCGGGCGTGGGAACTGGTCGATACCGGGAGGGCATCGCTGTCAGTTCACGAGCCGCCGACGGTTTCGGGCGACCCGAGCCGACTCCGACAACTGTTCGAGAACCTCTTTCGGAACAGCGTGGAACACGGCGGCGTCGACGACGTGACGGTCACGGTCGGCGCTCTCGCCGACGACGAAGGGTTCTACGTCGAGGACGACGGCAGCGGCATCCCGCCGGAGCGACGGGATATCGTCCTCGACCACGGCGTCACGTTCAGCGACGAGGGGACCGGGTTCGGCCTCTCCATCGTCGCCAACATCGCACGGGCCCACGGCTGGACGGTGTCGGTGACCGAATCCGAGGCCGGCGGCGCACGCTTCGAGTTCCGCGTCGACGACTGAGGCTGCCGCTCCGCGTGTGGCCGGTTCCCACGTAACCCCTAACCCCGCGTGGCGCCTCTTTTCGGGTAATGAGCACGACGGAGAAGCCAGTACGTCTCGACGGCCGCGACGACCTGGAGGCACTACTTGCCGACCACGACCGCGTGGTGGTCGATTTCTACACCAAGGGCTGTACGCTGTGTCAGAGTATCGAACCGGTGTTGGGCAACGTCGCCAGGGCGGCGGACGTAACGGTCGGGATGCTCAACCCCCGCGAAGCGTTGGGGCTGGTTGAGGAGTATGACATCCGGAGTGTTCCGACGCTCGTGCTGTTCGAGGACGGGACGGAAATAGATAGGATGGCCGACGGCTTCCGCGGGACTGACGCCGTCGTCGAGTTCGTCGAACAGTAACGACGCTCGCCCGGCGAATCCCCCCTGCGGCCGGCACCCACAGTACCGGCCGAACGCTGTCTGCGACTCAGTACACCCAAGCGGTGGAGGCCGCTACCTCGTCCGACGCCGGCCGGGCCCACATCCGCCCGGGCCGAACGCTGTCACGTTTGCGGCGAACCCCGGTCCGATGGAACCGACGTTCGCGTCAATACGTAGGAGCCGTTCCACCCTGAAAGCTCGGCCTAAATATTTCGGATAGTTCGATAGCCGAAATTATCAATGGACGAATGATTGGGACTCCGTGAACGGCTACTGACGGCTCTCAGGGTGTAGAAAACCAGTACGGAGGGTGTGCCCGATGTGGGACGGGCACACGGAACACCTGAGTGGGGTGCCGTAATCCGCTTGGGTGTGGGGGGGTGGGGTGCCGGAATGCGTCGGCGTAGCGGATGTGGCTTCCTCCGATACTGCTGCATCTGTGTTAACGAGGGAGGGGAGTATTTCGTTATCCCCTATATTGATTGTATCGATACGCAGACCCCGGCTATATTGATAGCCCAGGGGAGAACGCACGGGAGAGCGGTTCAGTCGTCGGTCTGTGGCGAGGGTTCGAGCCGGGACTCGCCGCCGAACAGGCTCTCACAGAGGCGACGGTGGGCCTCCCGGAGGTGGTGGCTGAACGTCGGTTGGGAGATGCCCATCGACTCGGCGACTTCGGTGCCGGTATGGCGCCGCGGCCGGTCGAAGAAGCCGCTGAAGTAGGCGGTCTGGAGCGCCTCCAGTTGGCGGTCGGTCAGCGCATCCGTCAGCGACGCGCGCTGTTCGGCCGGCGACTGGCGCGGGCGCTGCTGGGAGCGCTGGGCGACCAACTCGGCACCGGGGAACCGGTTTCGGAACAGTTCGACGAACTCCCGAACCGCGGCGTCGGCGGCGAGTTCGACGACGACGGTCGCCTCGCCGTCGGCCACCCGCAGCGCCCGCGGCCGGCCGCCGTGTTCGAGGACAGTCTCCTCGATGCTCTCGCCGGTCATGTCCATGCGGAACAGACAGACCGGCACACCCTCCTCCTCGTACTCGGAGACGAGCGTGATGTCCTCCACCGGAAACCGGGACGCGGAAGCCAGTACGTCCTCCGGGACGACGCCGCGAGTGGTCATGAACCGCCGCACGCCGCCGTCAGACCGGGGGACGAAGTTCTCCGCAACGAGGGTGCAGTCGTGCTCGCGGGCCAGTTCGACGAACCCCGTCTCCGTGTCGGTCACCGTGAACTCCAGCGCCGTCAACTCCTGCCCGAGCAGCGCCTTCCGGCTCTCGGCGCCGTTGATGGCGTAGGCGATGGTGTCGGCCAGTTCCGAGAGCACCGTCTGTTCCAGCTCTCCGAACACGTTCGGCTGGGACGAATAGACGTTGAGGCTGCCGTACATCGCGTCCTCGTACACCAGCGGGAGCGACATCGTCGCGTGATACCCGCGGTCGAGGGCGACCTGGCGCCACCCTTCCCGCGCCCGGTTTTCGAGCACGTCGTTCACCACCTGAGGTTCGCGGGTCGCTATCGCCCGCTCGGCGGGAGCGTCCGGTGTCGAGAGCGCCTCGACGCCAGACGGGGGGTCGTTCCCGGCCATCTCACGCGGGACCACCGACTCGGCGGTGTGGGCCTGTTCGCCGACCCACGCGAGTTCGTAGGGGCCGCCCTCGGCCAACTGCTCGCAGACCACCGACTCCACCTCCTCGCGCGTGGAGGCCTGCACGAGCGCCCGGCCGATGCTCCGGATGATGTCGTTGACCTCGTTCAAGCGTTCGAGCGTGCGGTTCTGCTCCTCCAGCAGGCGCTCGCGCTCCTCTCGCTCCTGTTCCCGCTCCACACGGTCCAGCGCGGCTTCGACGTTGCCCGCGACGGTGCCGAGGAAATCGAAGTCCGCGGCGCTCAGCCCCTCGACCTCGGTCGCCCCGGCGATGAACAGCCCGTGGCTCCCGAGCGGGAACAGCCCCAGTTCGGTCAGCGGGGCCGAAATCGGGGCGTCGTCACCGATGACGTTCGGTGGTTCGTCTTCGGCGAACGCCCGCCACCCCGCACCGTCGCCGGTCGACAGGAGCGTGTCGAAATCGACGTGCTCCGTGGCTTCGTTGGTCGCCGTCACCGGTTGGAGGCCGCCCTCGACGTCGTCGTACAGCGCGATTGCGACGACCGACAGGTCGAACCGCTTCTCGGCGGCATCGACGACGTGCTCGCTCACCGCCGTCGGCGTCGTCGCCTCCATCAGTTCTCGGGTCAGCGTGTTGAGCGCCTCCAACTGCTCGCGCCGGCGCTGGCGCCTGCGTTCCTGCCGGTTCCGCTCGATGGCGTGGTGAATCGACCGGACCAGTAGGTCGCTCGTCACCTCGTCTTTCACGAGGTAATCCTGTGCGCCGTGCTGTATCGCCTGGATTCCCATCCGTTCGTCGCGCAACCCCGTGAGCACGATAACCGCGACCGAACCCGCCGCCTCGGTCATCGTCGAGAGCGTGTCCATGCCGCTGCTGTCCGGGAGGTTGAGGTCCAGCAGCACCACATCGACGCCCGTCTCGGCCAGCTGTTCGATGCCCGCTTCGAGGGACTGTTCGGTGTGTAGCCGCAGGTTCTCGACCGACGTGCCGAGTTCGACCCGTTCGAGCAGCGTCTCGGCGTCACCGAGCATCTCCTCGATGAGCCGGGCGTCACCGGGGTTGTCCTCGACTAACAGGACATCGAGTGCGTCCCCCCCCATGGTCACCACCCGGTCGACGGTAGGCACGCCGATGAGAGCCAGAACGACTCGAAGGTGTGGATGGTCTCCGTGAATTTCTCCGGACTCACCGGCTTGGTGAGGTAGGCGTTGGCCGACAGCTCATACGACCGGACGATGTCCTCCTTGGCGTCGGAACTCGTGAGCACCACCACCGGCAGCCGCGGCAACTCGGGGTCGCTGCGAATCGTCTCCAGGACCGCCTCGCCGTCCTTCCGTGGAAGATTGAGGTCAAGGAGAACGATGTCGGGGGTGACGGCGTCGGCATACTCGCCGCGCTGGTAGAGGAAATCCAGCGCCTCGACCCCATCCTGAACGACGTGAATCGTCGTCTCGACGTCGCCGGACGCGAACGCCTCCTGCGTGAGGCGCACGTCGCCGGGGTTGTCCTCGACTAACAGGATGTCCACCGGTCGCTTCTCATCGCCCGTATCCGCCGGCTTGATTTCGGATTGTTCGTTCATCGTCACCACCCCCTGCTCCAGGCGGTTTCACGCGCGTCCACCCCTCTGGCGCTCTCGTTGATGATGTATGCCTCGACACCCGCCGCCGCATCCTTAACGGCTTTGGCCGTCCTCGGGTTCTCGGCCGAACGTCGCGTACACGCCGGCTCCGGGGAATCACCGACCCAGGAACCAACAGCAGCCTCACGTTGTCTGAGCAACGAGCTATCGTCGCCCGTACGCGCGACGGGTCGGTCGGAAACGGCGTCTGCCGCGTCACGCAGCACGCCGCCGGTCACGAGCACCCGGTCGCCGAAATCAGCCACAGTCCGCTGCCGGCGACCCCCATCGCCGACAGGCTCCGGCCCCGTCGAATCCATGCTATGTGTACTGTGGGCGCCCTCGTGTATACTTCTGTCCCCATCGTCACCCAGAAGTGGGCTATTCCGCTTCATCGAGGAGACTGCTGAACACCGTCTGCTCCGCCGCCCGGAGGTGCTGGGAGAACGTCGCCGGGGAGATGTCGAGCACCTCGGCCACGTCCTCGCCCGATGCGTTCCGCGGCCAGTCGAAGTAGCCCGCGCGATAGGCCGTGCGGAGCGATTCCAACTGTCGGTCCGTGAGTTCGTCGAAGACAGCGGGCTCACCCCCATGGTCGGTCGACCGACTGGCGACGGTCTTCTGTCTCGTGACCAGCGTCGTCGTCGGGTACGACTCCCTGAGGGTGTCCAGGGTTCGGCGAACGTCGGCGCTGTGCGGGAGTTCCGCCCGGACACGGAGGTCGTTGTCCTCGATGACCGCCTCCAGCAGCCGTCCGCCCACGGACCCGAGCTTGGACAGGAGCGGCGGGCTGTCCAGCAACACCTCGAAGGAGAACTCCTCCGCGGTTTCGGTGAAATCCAGCAGCTCCTCCCAGTCGTTCGCGGAGTCCACCAGCGCCTCGATGAACGACCGGTCGACCGGGTCGGCGGTACCGAACAGAACGTACTCCCCGTCCCCGCGGGGGATGGCCGCGTCCATGACGACGGTGTTCTGGGGCGCTTCCGAAACGTCCGACTGTTCGACTGCGCCGTCGACCCGGAGCTCCAGTTCGACCACGGAATCCGCGAGTAGTGCCTTCTTCCGGTCGGCCGCGGCGATGGCGTGGCCGACGATGTTCCCCAAGAGTTTGACGACGCTGCGCTCCTCGCCCTCGAACGCGTCGAGCCGGTCGGTGTAGAGGTTCAACACGCCGTACTCGGTTCCTTCGTGGACGACCGGAACCGCCGCGGAAGACCGGTAGCCGTACTCTTCGGCGGTGTCCTGCCACGGCTCGTAGGTCCGCTCCTGTCCCACTCGCTGAATCGTCTGTAGCTCCCCCGTGCGCAGCGCCTGGCCGGTCGGGCCGCCGCTCTCCGCGACCTCCGGGTCGACGGATATCGTCACGTCCTCCAGATAATCCTCGACGCCGGCCTCGGCTCGGAGTTCGACTTCCTGGGTATGGGGGTTCGCCTCACCCACCCACGCGAACTCGTAGGAGTCGGTGGCCGCGAGCGCCTCACAGACCCGGCGCTCGATCTCCTCCCGGGTGGACTGGTCGATGGCGGCGCCGGTTATCTCCCGCGTGACCTGGTTGAGTTCGTTGAGCGCCGCGAGGCGGTCCACGTAGCGCCGGCGTTCGAGTTCGTGGCCGACCCACTGGCTGAGATACTCCACGAACGCCACCTGCCACTCGGAAAGCTCCTCAGCCCGCGGGGTCATATCGTAGAAGCAGAACGTTCCGTACACCTCGTCGTCGACGTCGACCGGCGCGCCGAGGTAACAGGCTATCCCCCACTCGGCGTTGCCGGCCCGGCTCGCCATTTCGGGGGCGTCCCGCTCGATGTCGGGAATCACGACCGTCTCCTCGGTCGTGACCACTTCCTCACAGTTGGTGGCTTCGAGGGAGACTACGTCCCCGGATTCGAGGTCCGCGTTCGGCGGCGCAACGACCGTATCGAACAGATACCTGTCGCCCTGTACCTGGGAGAGCGTACCGTACTCCATCCCCGTCACGTCACGACCGATTTCCAGCAGCGCCTCGACCTTCCGGTCGAAATCGAGACTGTTGTCGGAGATCGCCTCGTAGGCCCGTCGGAGCGCCCGCTCGCGGCGCTTCCGTTCGGTGATGTCCCGGATGACGCAGGTGATGCGCGTCTCATCGTTCTTGTCGGAGGCGGTGTAGGAGATGCTCAACTCGACCTCCGAGCCGTCCTTCCGGAGACCCAGCATCTCGATATCCCGCCAGTCCATCCGGCGCTCGCCGGTTTCGAGATAGCGCTGGAGCCCGGCCTTCCGTCGCTCACAGAGGCCCTCGGGGATGAGGACCGTGAGCGGTTCGCCGACCAGTTCGGCCGGCTTGTAGCCGAACAGGTCCTCGGTCGCACTATTCGCGTGCCGGATGACCCCCTCCTCGTTGATGGTCACCGCCGCGTCCGTGATGCCGTCCATCACCGCTCGGTACTGTTGCTGCTCGTCGACGCGCTTCCCCGACTCGACTGCCTCCCGAAGGCAGACGGAAACCCCCGTCTCGGAGGGGTAGACCCATACCGAGAGCCGACCGTCCGCGGTCGGGGACGGTCGTTCGAACCGGACGGGGTCGCCGCTCTCCAGTGCGTCCAGACACCGGTTTTTGAACCCCGCGTCGGCGAAGTCGGGAAGCGCCTCCCAGACGGGGGTTCCGAGCGCCGCCTCCTCGCTCACGCCGAGTTCGCGCTCGGCCCGTTCGTCGAGAAAGGTGACCCGCCAGTCGGTATCGAGCGCGAACACCGCGTCCGTGATGCGCTCGTAGGCGACCGGTTTCGGGTCGGCCGCCCCCGATGGTCCGTCACTCATTGGCTGCTTATAGCGGATTCTTCCCGGTTATATCTTCCTCTCCGATGGGAGGAATCATCTACGGGTGATAGTTATCGATACCGTGTCGAAACGACGTAAAAACTCCGAGATAGGGCAAGACTGACCCGAAACGGTGTCCGACAGCCATTGTTGCCGGTCACGACGACGGCGGCGGACGAAGACCATGTGTCGGGAGCGTGTCACTCAACGAATTCACGTGCGTGTCGGGACCGGAAATCCGGTCCGTGAGGGTACCCCGCCGCGCAGAACCGTCGTACGCCCCTCCTTTCGATACGTCACGGTGTATCCGCAAAACTGGGTCGGCGATGTATCCGCAAAACTGGGTCGGCGGCGTGCCGACGCGCCGTCGAGACGGCGGCCCCCGACCCTCAGCCGGATTACTTGAGGTCGAAGCGGTCGAGCGTCATCACTTTGCTCCACGCGTCAACGAAGTCCCGCACGAACGTCTCCTCCTCGTCCTCGGCGGCGTAGACGTCGGCGATGGCGCGGAGCCGGGCGTTGTGACCGAAGATGAGATCGAATCGGGTGGCCTCCCAACTGACTTCGTCCGTCTCCCGGTCGATACCCTCGTACACGTCCTGCCCGTCCGAGACTTCCTCCCACTCGGTGTCGTTGTCGAGCAGGTTCAGGAAGAAGTCGTTGGTGAGTGTTCCGGGGTCGTCCGTGAAGACGCCGAATTCCGTGTCCCCGTAGGTCGCACCGAGCGCGCGCAGGCCGCCGACCAGCACCGTCATCTCGGACGCCGTCAGGTTCAGCAGTTCCGACTTATCAACCAGCCGCTCCTCGGGCGATTCGTACAGGTCGTCGAACTCGCCGTCACCGAGGTAGTTCCGGAAGCCGTCGACCTTCGGTTCGAGCACTTCGAAGGACTCCACATCGGTCTGTTCCTGCGTGGCGTCCGTGCGGCCCGGTTCGAACGGCACGTCCACGTCGTAGCCGGCGTCGGCCGCGGCCTGCTCGACGGCCGCGTTGCCGCCCAGCACAATCAGGTCAGCCAGCGAAACCCGCGTGTCGTCGTCGCGCGAGCCGTTGAACGCCGCCTGAATCTCCTCGTAGGTGTCCAGTACGGTCGAAAGCTCCGCCGGCTCGTTCACCTCCCAGCTACGCTGGGGTTCGAGCCGGATGCGGGCGCCGTTCGCGCCGCCGCGCTTGTCGCTGTCGCGGTACGTCGACGCCGACGCCCACGCGGTCTTGACCAGTTGGGACCGGGAGAGTTCCGAGTCGAGGATGTCCGCTTTGAGTTCCGCGACATCCGCCTCGTCGACGAGGTCGTAGTCCGCCTCGGGAAGCGGGTCCTGCCAGACCATCGTCTCGTCGGGGACCTCCGGGCCGAGGAACCGCTCGGGCGGACCCATGTCGCGGTGGATGAGCTTGTACCACGCCTTCGCAAAGGCCTCCTGGAACTCGTCGGGGTTCTCCTGGAAACGCTCCAGTACCTCCCGGTAGTCCGGGTCCTCCTTGAGGGCGACGTCCGTCGTCAGCATCATCGGCGTCTCCGTCTCCGATGGGTCGTGTGGCGCCGGCGCGGGGTCGATATCCTCCTCGTCGACCGGCCGCCATTGCCACGCATCGCCGGGGCCCTTGTGAGGCTCCCACTCGTGGCCCAGTAGGTTGTCGATGTAGCCCATGTCCCACCGGGTCGGTGCCTCGGTCCAGGGCCCCTCGATGCCGCTGGTGATCGTGTCCGGGCCCTTGCCCTCGCCGAACTCGTTCTCCCAGCCCATCCCTTGCAGGTCGATGGGTGCGTCCTCGGGCGGGGCCCCGAGATTGTCGCCGGAATCGGCGCCGTGGACCTTCCCGAAGGTGTGACCGCCGGCAATGAGCGCGACCGTCTCCTCGTCGTTCATCGCCATGCGGTCGAACTCCTCGCGGATGTTCGCCGCGGAGCCTTCCAGGTCCGGTTCGCCGTACGGCCCCTCGGGGTTCACGTAGATGAGCCCCATCACGGTGTTCGCCAGCGGGTCCTTGAGATCGCCCACCTCTCCTTCCTCGAAGCGTTCGGGCGAGGTCTCCTCCCACTCGTCCTCGGGACCCCACTCGACGGCCTCGTTGGACTTGTATTCGTCCACGCGGCCGCCGGCGTAGCCGAACGTCTCGAAGCCCATCGACTCCAGGGCGACGTTCCCGGCGAGGACGATCAGGTCGGCCCACGAGAGCTTGCGGCCGTACTTCTGCTTGACCGGCTGGAGCAGGCGGCGGGCCTTGTCGAGGTTCACGTTGTCCGGCCAGCTGCTCTCCGGCGGGAGGCGCTGGAGGCCGCCGGACGCGCCCGCGCGGCCGTCGACGGTGCGGTACGTCCCGGCGCTGTGCCACGCCATCCGGATGAACAGCGGTCCGTAGTGCCCGTAGTCGGCCGGCCACCAGTCCTGGGACGTGGTCATCACGTCCTCGATATCCGCCTTCACCTCCGCGAGGTCGAGTTGCTGGAACTCCTCGGCGTAGTCGAAATCCTCGTCGTACGGCCCGACATCGCCGACGTTGTCGTCGAGGATATCGACGTTCAACAGGTTCGGCCACCACTCTTGGTTGGTCTTGGCCATCGTCCGCCGGTTCGGCCTTTCGTCTGTTAAGGTTATCTACTTCGGTAACCAAGTGTTCCCGTTGGCCGAACTAATCTTTCGAGTTCACGAACACTATCGGACTACGCTCGCCCGGTTACCTCACGAGCGGGCTATCCACCGAACTTGTCCTGCCCCGACTGTCGCCTCGCTCCGCAGTTCCGTTCGCACAATGACGGTCCATCGCTCCGCGCTGGAGTCACCCGTGGCGCTCCCAGAACCGCTCGACACCGAACTGGAGCATATCCGGCGAAACCGGCTGGAACTCCTCGCGTTCGGACTCAGGGAGGTACTCCCGCACGGAGTTCCACGATTCGCGCGCGTACCGGGCGTCCACGAGTGCACGGACGCCCACCTCTTCGGGCCCGCGAATCACCCGCCCGATGGCCTGTCGGGCCTTCCGAACCGCCGGCACGGTCAGCGCCGTTTCGAACCCGGCCCCGAACTCGCGGTCGTAGGCCGTCTGAACCGCCTTGGTGCGTGGCGACGCGGTGTTGATGATGGGGACGCCACAGACCACCGCCGCCGCGAGTTTATCACCCTGGTAATCGACGCCCTCCGTCAGCGTGCCGCGGATGCTCGTCACCAGCGCCTTCGGTTCGCCCCGGAAGAACTCGGCTTTCAGTTCCTCGGTCACGTCGTCGGCCGAGGAAGTATCCAGTAACACGGGCTTGTCGAGGCGCTCTTCCAACTCTGTCGCCATCCACTCGGCCTCGCCGTAACTCGGCATCCCCACGAGCACGTTCCCGGGCGAGCGTGCGACGGTCGCCGCGGCTTCCGCATGCGTTCTGCGGCACTCGTTGTCCTCCCCGGGCGCGCCGCGGTTCCCGTAGGTGAACTTGGGGGCATCGACGGCGAAGGACGCGCGGTTCTGCTCGGGGAATCCCAGGCCGTAGCTCCGGGTGGTGACGGGACGGCCCTCCGTCTCCAGGTGGTTCAGCCCGGTCACTTCCCGGAACACGTCCAGCGGCTCCAGCGTCGCCGACATCAGGACGCCGCCGCCGAACTCCGCGAGTCTGTCGCCGATTGCCTCGCTCGGGACGCAGTTGTGCAGCGACAGGCGGGCGTTGTAGGCCCGGCGCCACGAGTCCGGGCGCTCGCTCTCGTCCCACGTTCGGGTCAGTTCGATTTCCCGGAAGTAGGACTCGTGGTCGTGGCGATACCACGCGTTCAGCAGCCGACCGACCGGTTCGACGGCGCGCTGAGCGTCCTCGTCGTCCACGCTGTCGAGGACACGGGCGACGACAGCCCCGACCGCTTCCGCGCGGGCCCAGACCCCCTCGCCGAACCCCGCGTCGGCGGCCCACTCCGTGAGTTCGTCCGGCGCTGGCTCCTCGGGGTCCCGCAACGGGAGTTCGGCGTCCTCCAACTCGTTCAACTCCGCCCGCCAGCCCGTGCGCTCCGTGTCGAGATGGGCTTTCACCCGTCGGTCGAGTTCATCGCGCAACGACTCACAGAAGTTCCGCAGGGTCCGCAGTTCGTCCAGACTCACGTCCGCCTCCTGCAGTTCGCCGCGGGCGAGGTCGGCATCCGACTGTGAGCCCCCGGGCGATTGCTGACCCGCGGTATCTGGCGAATCGTCGAACTCGACCGCCTGCACCACTCGCGTCACCTCCGACGCCGCATCCCGTAACGTCCGGTCGCCCACGCTGTCGCTCACGAGTTCGCGCACACGCGGTTCGAGCATGTGAGCCTCATCGCAGACCAGAAACGTCGTGTCGTCCACGAGCGCGCCGGTAAACTGGCCCGCCGTGGTCGGGTCAAACGCGTGGTAGTAGTTCCCGATGACGACTTCGACGTGACCCAGTACTGCGCCCATCACCGAGTGTGGACAGGTGCCGTGGCCGGCCGAGAGCCGAACCAGTTCCTCGGTGTCGATGAGGCCCCTGTCGGTGAAATCGAACGGGACCGCCTCGGCCGGGTCGCCGTCCTCCGGCAGGTCCGCGAGATACTGGGCGTAGAACGGGCAGTACTCAGTCGCCCCGGTGCCGCTGCCGTACTCCTCCGTGTCGGGACGGTACGGGGTCGGCTCGCCCGCGGTTTCGAGGTACTCGCCGCCGCTACTCCCCGAATCGGCGAGGCCCACCTGCTGGCTGCGGGCGTCATCCGCGAGTGCGGCGGCCGTCGTCGGCCCGCCGTCGCCCACCAGGTTCCGCGTGCGCTCACGCAGCCCCTCACACCGGTCGTAGACCGTCTCGTCTTCGACGCCACCGCGGTTCTCACGCGCGTACGGACAGACGTCGGCCTTGCCCACGAGAGTCACCCCCGAGACGGGGCTGTGGTCAGAAGGAAGGTTCTCGTTGACGGTGCGGAGGTCGGCCTCGAACTGGCGGAGTTGCTGCTTGACGCTGGTCAGGACCACCACGCGCTCGAACTCCGAGTCCGGGTCGCGCACGCGGTCGAGCCCTGCCGAGAGGGCGAGCATCGTTTTCCCTGTTCCACAGGCCCCCTCCAGCGCGACGAACCCGTTATCGTCGGCTGCGTCGATGGCCGCCTCGATGCCGTCGCGTTGCTCCGGGTAGGGCTCGTGGTGGCCGAAGATGTCGCGCCAACTCACTACCTCCCCGTTCGGCGCGGCGAGTTTAGGCATGTCGAACGCTGGCTGCCCTCTGGTACTTGAGGTGCGGGGGAACGGAGGGTTTGTCGACTTGATAAACCGAATACCGCGATAGTAAATTGCGATTACCCCGAGCGTCAAGGGTTTACCAGTCGCTGGCCAAAGCGCGCCATGCCCGAAGGCGCACGCATCGCCGCTGTCGAGGAGGTTCCCGAAATCGGCTCGCACCTGTTCACCGTGCAGGACGCGTTCACCAACGACCGCGAGGCTATCCTCGTCACGTGCGAGGAGAACCCCGGTGTCCGGGCGTGGCTAAACAACTGCACCCACGAGGCTCAGCGCCTCGACAGGGGGAACGGCGCGGCGATGCGGGACGGCGAAATCATCTGCCCGAAACACGGCTCGATGTTCGACGCCTGCTCTGGCGAGTGCGACAACGGGGAGGCCGCGGGGACGACGCTCCCGGGCATCGAAATAACGGTCTCGGACGGCGACGTGTTCCTCACCGACGAGAACTACGAGTTCCGCCACGACGGCGGCATCGACGACGACGAGGGGCCGGATTCCACATCCCACCTTTCGCTTTAACTCGGGCCGCCGCTCTCAGAAGCCGAACCCCTCGTGGTCGGCCGGGACGCCGATAGGGCTGCGCGGGAGTTCCGGCGGGAGCGACTCCTCGTTGTAGACGCTCGGAGCCAGGTCGTTCGGGCCGTCAGGATAGTACAGCGATGCGAGTTCGTGAGCCTGCGCGCGGCCGACGGACAGTTCGAACTGGCCGCCGCCGTAGAGGTTCACCCCGCGCTCCAGCGCCCATCGCAGCACTCGGAACAGGGACTCGACGGTGCCGAACCGCGAGGGCTTGGTGTTGAGCCACGACGGCTCCCACGGCAGCGCCAGCACGTCGTCGAGACTGTGAATCGGGCTGTCCCACGAGACTCGTCCCTCCTCGCCGTCGAATATCGGCCGCGTTTCCTCGGTCAGCAGCGGGTCCTCGAGGACCGCATCGGGAAACCCCTCCACAATACGGCGGTAGAACTCCGGGCCGGCCTCGGCGTCCACGTCAGTTCCCTCGTAGTGACCTTTCAGGTCCACGACCCGGACGGCGTCGCGGGCGCGCAAGTCGGCGACGAGTTCGGCGTCCCACGCCGGCGTCGGGTCGAGCTTGAAGCCGACATCGGGGTTCCGGCTGCGGATGGCGTCGACGCGGGCGGTAGTCGGCGGGTCGCCGAGGCGCGTGCTGGCGACGAACCGAACCGGTTGGTAGGACCGGTCGAGAAGGTCCGAGAGCGCAGTATCGTTCTGTCGGAGCGCCAAGTCCAGCGCGGCAGCCTCGACGCCCCAGCGACGGTAGTCGTGTGACACGTCGCGCTCCGGCCCCTCGCCGGGGAACAACTCGGTTTCGTCCAGCGCCGCGGAGAACTCCCCGAACGTGACTTTCCCAGTCGGGAGGCTGAACGTTCCGGCGTCGATGGCCTCGGCGAGGCGTTCGTGGTCCGCCGTGTCGTAGGTCACGTCCTCGCCGCACCCTGTTGCATTATCGCCACGGAGTTCGAAAACCGTGGTGACGCGGGTGAATCCCGAGGAGGTCTCCTGTGAGAACTGTTCGTAGTCGTAACCGTCGACGGTCAACGGGAGTTCGGCGACGAGTTTATACTCCGGCGGGGGAGCGGATTCGGAAGCGGACGACTCACGGGAGGCATCGGTCATGTCGGGAGCATACGGCGACGCCGTGAAAACTCCCGCGGCGACGGTCGCCCGTTCCGGGAGTCCGGCCCGTCAGTCCCGTGTCAGCCCGGGGTTCGTGACCGCGCCGTTGGCGGCAGAGCCGAACGCGCCGCCGTACTTCGCGAGCACGCCGCCGGAGTAGGCCGGGTCCCGCTGTTCCCAGTCGTCCAGCCGTTCCGCGAGTTCGTCGTCGCTCAGGTCCACGTCCAGCCGCCGCTCCGGGATGTCGATGGTGATGTGGTCGCCGTCCTCCAACGCTGCGAGGGGGCCGCCGTCGAACGCCTCCGGCGCGACGTGACCAATCATCGGTCCCCGGGTCGCGCCGGAGAAGCGCCCGTCGGTCACCATCGCGACGTCGTCTTCGTGGCCCTGGCCGACGACGGCGGCGGTGACTCCAAGCATTTCCCGCATCCCCGGCCCGCCGCTGGGCCCCTCGTTGCGGATGACGATGCAGTCACCCGACTCGATGTGGCCTTCCTGAACATATGCCATCGCGTCTTCCTCGTTCTCGAAGACGCGAGCGGGGCCCTCGTGGTGGAACTGGTCCTCACCGGTCACCTTTAGCACCGCGCCGTCGGGCGCGAGGTTCCCTTTCAAAATCTTGATGGCGCCCTCCTCGTGGAACGGGTCCTCGACGGGCCGGAGGAAGTCGGCGTCGCCGAGTTCCGCGGCCGGGTCGGGCAGGTCGAGTTCCTCCAGTTCCTCGGCCACCGTGCGACCGGTGACGGTCATCGCGTCGCCGTGGAACAGGTCGGCCTCGACGAGACGGCGAACCACGACCGGAACCCCGCCCACGTCGTGCAGGTCCTTCATCACGCTCGTGCCGCCGGGCTGGAGGTTGGCGATTTTCGGCGTCCGGCGGGCGATTTCGTCGAAATCGTCGATGGAGAGGTCGATGCCGGCCTCGGCGGCCAGCGCCAGCAGGTGGAGTACCGCGTTCGTGGAGCCGCCCATCGCCACCTGGAGCGCGATGGCGTTCTCGAAGGACTCCCGCGAGAGGATGTCGGAGGGCCTGCGGTCGTGCTCGACGGCGTCGAGGACGAGTTCCCCCGCGCGTCGCGCGACATCGGTCCGTCCCTCGCTTTCGGCGGGCGGGGAGGCGCTGCCAAGCGGTGCGAGGCCAAGTCCCTCGCTGATGGAGGCCATCGTGTTCGCGGTGAACATCCCGCCGCAGGAGCCGGCCCCCGGGCAGGCGTTGCGCTCCAGTTCGTCCAGTTCCTCGCGGCTCATCTCGCCCTGCGCATACGTGCCGACGCCCTCGAACACGTTCTGGACGGTCACCTCCCGGCCCTCGTGCTCGCCCGGGAGGATGGACCCTCCGTAGAGAAAGACGCTTGGGAGGTCCGTGCGGATGGCGGCCATCATCATCCCCGGGAGGTTCTTGTCACAGCCCGCGACAGTCACGAGGGCGTCGAGGCGCTCGCCGAACGCGACCAGTTCGACGGAGTCGGCGATGAGTTCCCGCGAGATGAGCGAGGCCTTCATCCCCTCGGTCCCCATCGAGATGGCGTCGGAAATCGTGACGGTGCCGAACTCGATGGGCATCCCGCCCGCGTCGTCGACGCCGTCGACGGCACCCTCGGCAACGTCGTCGAGGTGGACGTTACACGGCGTGATGTCGGCCGCGGGGTTGGCGACGCCGACCATCGGCGAGGAGAGGTCCTGGTCGTCGAACCCCATCGCGCGGAACATCGACCGGTGGGGGGCGCGCTCGGCGCCCTCGGTGACTTCGCGGCTTCGGAGGTGCTCCGGTTTCTCGTCCGGTGGCTCCTGTCGGCTCATAACTCTGCAATTCGCTGGGGAGCCTTAACTCCGCGGCCGTGTGGTGTGACAACACGGATACGGCGGCACCGACGTGTTTATATAATTCCCTCCGATACGGTGAGGTACAATGTCTCACGACATGGAGGATACGTCGTCCCAGACGGCGGATCGGGTTCTCCCACGGCACGCTGAGAACTGATTCCGAGTTCGCCACCGCTCGGGTCTTCGACACCACTCTGCGTGACGGTGAACAGTCACCGCGTACTTCGTTTTCCTACGACGATAAGCGAGCAATAGCAACGGCCCTGGACGCGATGGGCGTCCACGTCATCGAGGCCGGGTTCCCCGTCAACTCCGACGCCGAGTTCCGGGCCGTCAGCGACATCGCCAGTCACACGGACACGACTGTCTGTGGGCTGGCCCGCGTCGTTGACGGCGACGTGGAAGCCGCCCTGGACTCCGGCGTGGACATGGTCCACGTGTTCGCCTCGACCAGCGAGGTCCAGTTGGCTGACTCGATGCACGCCACCCGCGAGGAGGTCATCGAGCGCTCCGTCGAGAGCGTCCACCGCGTCGCGGAGGCGGGCGTCGACGTGATGTTCTCGCCGATGGACGCCACCCGGACCGACCACGACTACCTGACGGAGGTCGTCGAGGCGGTGTCGGAAGCCGGCGTCGATTGGATCAACATCCCGGACACCTGCGGGGTCGCGACGCCCGGCCGCTTCGCTGACCTGGTCGAACTCGTCGGCGAGCACACGGACGCGCGCATCGACGTGCACACCCACGACGACTTCGGCCTGGCGAGCGCGAACGCGCTCGCTGGGTTCGAGGCCGGTGCGGACCAGGCACAGGTCTCGGTCAACGGCATCGGCGAGCGCGCGGGCAACGCCGCGCTCGAACAGGTCGTCATGGCCGCCGAGAGCGTCTACGGCGCCGACACCGGCATCGACACGACGCACATCTCGGAGTTGGCGACGACCGTCGAGGAGCGCAGCGGCATCGCGACGCCGCCGAACGCGCCGGTCGTCGGCGACAACGCGTTCTCCCACGAGTCCGGCATCCACGCCGCGGGCGTGATGGAGAACAGCGCCACCTTCGAACCCGGCGTGATGACGCCGGAGATGGTCGGGGCCGAGCGCGAGTTCGTGCTGGGCAAGCACACGGGCACCCACTCCGTGGAGAAGCGCCTGCGCGAGGTGGGCTACGACCCGACCGACGCCGAGGTCCGCGCGGTCACCCGGGACGTGAAGGAGTTCGGGGCGACCGACCGCCGGGTCACCGACGAACGCCTCGCCGCGTTCGCCGACGACCACGGTGTCGAGCGCGCAGACGAGCGGGTGACGGAGGGGCCAGCCTGATGGCGTCTCACACGGAACGCCCGGCCGCCCAGCGCCGGCCGTCCCGACCGCTCGCTCGCCCCAGCAACGCGACGGTATGTGGAAACAGTTATGACGAGCGGGCCCGAGAAGTCGGTAATGACGCA
The DNA here is from genome assembly GCA_042219375.1 of Halolamina sp. Classification (GTDB taxonomy): domain Archaea; phylum Halobacteriota; class Halobacteria; order Halobacteriales; family Haloferacaceae; genus Halolamina. The sequence goes on from JBDGQC010000189.1 coordinate 21,004, forward strand.
AACTGGCGCATCCGGTTCGTTCGGCGCCAGCGTCTCGCTCGTGATTATTGTAGGGGCTGCCTAACCCCTACACTTCACTCGTTTTCCACACGGCCGTCGCATAATTTCCGACAGACAGCAGTCCATCGCGTCCCCACATGAGTGAACGAGCGAGCACACCCCGTCCCGGCGGCGAGGCCGGGACTGGCGACCGAACCCGAGGCGAACCGAGCGACGACCAACCGGCGACCGAGGCTGAGCCGGCCACCGAGGAGCCACCGGCCACCGACCCGGACACCGAGACGGACGACACGACGACCGGCGCCGAGGCGGCCATCGCCGCCCTCGACGCCGCGGGCGTCGAACACGTTTTCGGCGTCCAAGGCGGGGCCATCATGCCCGTCTACGACGCGCTCTACGACGCCGGGCCGTCCCACGTGACGATGGCCCACGAGCAGAGCGCGGCCCACGCCGCCGACGCCTACGGGCAGGCGACCGGAACCCCGGGCGTCTGCATGGCCACGTCCGGCCCGGGCGCGACGAACCTCATCACCGGCATCGCCGACGCCGACATGGATTCGGACCCCTTCGTCGCCCTGACCGGCCAGGCCCCGACGGAGTTCGTCGGCAACGACGCGTTCCAGGAGGTCGATACCGTCGGCGCCACCCGGCCCCTCACGAAGCAGAACTACTTCGCGGGCGAGGCCGACAACGTGGGCTCGACGGTCAGCGAGGCCGTCGAACTCGCCGGCTCCGGCCGCCCCGGCCCGACGCTGGTCGACCTGCCGAAGGACGTGACCAACGCCGAAACCGAGGAAGGCCCGGAGCCTGGCACGCGCCCAGAGTACTACGACGTGCCCGACGAGGCCGATGCCGAGGCGGTCGAAGCGGCCGCCCGAGCGATGGCCCGTGCCGAACGGCCGCTGGTGCTCGCCGGCGGCGGCGTTCGGAAAGGCGAGGCCAGCGACGAACTCCGCGCGTTCGCGAACGCGTTCGGCCTGCCCGTCGTCACCACGATGCCCGGTATCGGGACGTTCCCCGAGGACCACGAGCGCTGTCTGTCGTGGGCGGGCATGCACGGCACGGGGGCGGCCAACATGGCCATCTCCCACACCGACTGCCTGTTCGCGGTCGGCACGCGCTTCGACGACCGGCTGACTGGCGGCGTCGAGACGTTCGCCCCCGAGGCGGAGGTCGTCCACGTGGATATCGACCCGGCCGAGATATCGAAGAACGTCCACGCCGACTACCCGCTGGTCGGCGACGCCGGTACGGTGCTCTCCCAGGTTCAGGAGGCGATGGCGGAGGCCTTCGCCGCCGAGGGAACCGACGATTCGCGCTACGAAGACTGGTGCGAGCAATGCCTGACCTGGACTGAGGAGTACCCGATGACCTACTCCGCCCCGGACGACGAACCGCTGAAACCGCAGTTCGTCGTGGAAGCGATGGACGAGGCGACGGCCGACGACGCCATCGTCACCACCGGCGTCGGCCAGCACCAGATGTGGGCGGCCCAGTACTGGACGTTCCGCCACCCGCGCTGCTGGGTCTCCAGCCACGGGCTGGGCACCATGGGCTACGGGCTGCCTGCCGCCATCGGCGCCAAGGTGGCAAAGCCCGAGCGCGAAGTGGTCTGCTTCGAGGGCGACGGCTCGTTCATGATGACGCTGCAGGAACTTTCGGTCGCGGTCCGGGAGAACCTGGATAT
>JBDGQC010000189.1:22790-29067 GCA_042219375.1 Halolamina sp.
AGCGGCGGCGACAACAGCGGCTTCGCGCTGACGGAGGACCAGCTATGAGTTTCGAACCCACCCACGACCGCGACACGGCCACACGGGAGGGGTTGCCCGGCCCGACACCGGAGGAACGCGAACGGCCGCGTGGCCGTCGCTCGAAGGAGGGGGTCCGGGTCGACCCGGACGCCGAGGCGAGCCACGAACCGCGCCGGACCACCATCTCGGCGCTGGTGAAACACGAACCCGGCGTGCTGGCCGAGGTTGCGGGCCTCGTCAGCCGCCGGCAGTTCGACATCGAGTCCCTGACCGTCGGCCCCACGACCAACCCCGAAACCGCCCGGGTCACGCTGGTCGTCGAGGAACCGGAACCTGGCGTCCGACAGGTCGAAACCCAGTTGGAGAAGCTGGTGCCGGTCATCTCCGTCCGGGAACTGGGCCGCGATGCCGCCCGGCGGGAACTGGCGCTGGTGAAGGTCCACGGCGACCGGCCCGAGGCGGTGCAGGCCGTCACCGAGATGTTCGACGGCACCACTCTCGACGCCGGCCCCGAAACCATCACGGTCGAACTCACCGGCACCCCCGACACGGTCGAGGACGCCATCGACGCGTTCCGCCAGTTCGGCGTGCGCGAACTCAGCCGCACCGGAAGCACCGCGCTCGCGCAGGGCGACGAGTGGACGACCGACGCCGAGGAGGAGCGCTACGAGCGCATGACCGACGCCGGCGAGTACCCCGGCCACACGCACAGCGAGACGACCGAGACGCGAACCTACTCCGATGACTGATACGACTGTCTACACGAACGACGACGCGGAGCAGCGATACATCACCGACAAGACCGTGGCTGTGCTCGGCTACGGCAGCCAGGGTCACGCCCACGCCGGCAATCTCGACGACAGCGGTGTCGACGTGGTTGTCGGCCTCCGCGAGGGCTCCGACTCCCGCGAGGTCGCCCGCGCGGACGGCCTCACCGTTGCCACACCCGCCGAGGCCGCCGCCGCGGCCGACGTGGTGTCGATGCTCGTCCCCGACAGCGTCCAGCCCGCGGTGTACGAGGACATCAAACCGGGACTGGAAGCGGGCAACACGCTCCAGTTCGCCCACGGGTTCAACGTCCACTACGACCAGATTCAGCCACCCGAGGGCGTGGACGTGACGATGGTCGCCCCCAAAGGCCCGGGCCACATCGTCCGCCGGCAGTTCGAGCGCGGCGAGGGAACGCCCGGCCTGTTGGCGGTCTACCGCGACGCCACCGGCGAGGCCAAGCAGGAGGCGCTGGCCTACGCCGCCGCAATCGGCTGTACCCGCGCGGGCGTCATCGAAACCACGTTCCGCGAGGAGACGGAGACGGACCTGTTCGGCGAGCAGGCGGTGCTCTGTGGCGGCGTGACCGAACTCATCCGCGCCGGCTACGAGACGCTCGTGGACGCGGGCTACTCCCGCGAGATGGCTTACTTCGAGTGCCTGAACGAGATGAAACTCATCGTCGACCTGCTCTACGAAGGCGGCTTCGGCGAGATGTGGGATTCGGTCTCCGACACCGCCGAGTACGGCGGCCTGACCCGCGGCGAGGTGGTCGTCGACGACCACACGCGCGAACGCATGGAGGAGGTGCTCGAAGAGGTACAGAAGGGGACTTTCGCCCGCGAGTGGGTCGTCGAGAACCAGGCCGGCCGCCCCGAGTACGGCCAGCGCCGCCGCGCCGAGGCCGACCACGACATCGAAGACGTCGGCGAAGAGCTCCGCGGCCTGTTCGCGTGGGACGAGAGCGCAGAGGAGGACGAGAAAGAGCGAGCGAACCTGAGCGCCGACGACTGACCGCGATGCCTGGAGACAGCCCAGAGACGGCGGACGCGGAACCGACCGTCGCCAAAGCGGCTGGCACGAAACCGACCGTCACCGAAACGACCGACACGGAATCGACCGAACCCAACCGGACCATCCGACGATGAACGCACGCAACACCGACCGACGGACGACCCGAACCGAGCAGAACCGGCGCGAAACCAACCGAACGATGGGCGGCGTGAGCCACACCAACCCCCTGACAGGGGAGACGTTCGGCGAATCGATGGTGTTCGACCGCGGGAAAACCGTCGTCGCCGACGGCGGGGACGCCGATGCTGCGGAGGACGATGACGCCGAGGACGTGGCTCGCGTCGCCGACGTGGACCACACGCCGCGCGAGGGCGCTCCGGACGCCAGCGAAGTGTACGAACGGGGCGGCGAAGGCGTGACCGACGACGACACCCCGGCTGACTCGGACGCCGAGGGAGACGACGAATGAGCACGGGCACGCTCTACGACAAGGTCTGGGACCGGCACAAGGTCCGAGCGCTCCCCAGCGGGCAGGACCAGCTATTCGTCGGCCTCCACCTCATTCACGAGGTGACGAGCCCGCAGGCGTTCGGCATGCTGGAAGAACGCGGGCTGGAGGTGGCCTACCCCGACCGGACGCACGCGACGGTTGACCACATCGTCCCGACGGCGGACCAGGAGCGCCCGTACGACGACGGCGCCGCCGAGTCCATGATGTCGGAACTTGAGCAGAACGTCGCCGAGGCCGGCATCGAGTTCGACCACCCCGGCACCGGCAACCAGGGCATCGTCCACGTCGTCGGCCCGGAGCAGGGGCGCACCCAACCCGGGATGACGGTCGTCTGTGGCGACTCCCATACCGCGACCCACGGCGCGTTCGGCGCGCTGGCGTTCGGCATCGGCACCTCCCAGATTCGGGACGTGCTGGCGACCGGGACGGTGGCGATGGAGAAGCAGGCCGTACGCCGCGTCGAGGTAACGGGCGAACTGGGCGAGGGCGTCACCGCCAAGGACGTGGTGCTCACCATCATCCGCGAACTGGGCACCGACGGCGGCGTCGGCTACGTCTACGAGTACGGCGGCGAGGCCATCGAGTCGCTCTCGATGACCGGGCGGATGACCGTCTGCAACATGTCCGTCGAGGGCGGCGCCCGCGCCGGCTACGTCAACCCCGACGAAACCACCTACGAGTGGCTGCGCGAAACGGACGCGTTTGAAGGGAACCCCGAGAAGTTCGCCGAGATGAAGGAGTACTGGGAGTCCATCCGGTCGGACGCCGACGCCGAGTACGACGACGTCGTCACCATCGACGGCAGCAGCATCGAGCCGATGGTCACGTGGGGCACGACGCCGGGACAAGGCATCGGCATTTCCGAGACGGTTCCCTCGCCCGAAGAACTCCCCGAGGACAAGCGTGAGACGGCCCGCGACGCCCAGGAACACATGGGCGTCCGCCCCGGCGATTCGATGGCCGGCTATCCCATCGACGTGGCGTTCCTCGGCTCCTGTACGAACGCGCGGCTCTCGGACCTGCGGGCGGCCGCGGAAGTCGTCGAGGGCCGCACGGTGGCCGACGACGTACGCGCGATGGTCGTGCCCGGCAGCCAGCGGGTGAAAACCGCCGCCGAGGCGGAGGGACTGGACGAAGTGTTCCGCGCGGCCGGCTTCAGTTGGCGGGAGGCGGGCTGTTCGATGTGTCTCGGGATGAACGACGATCAGTTGGTCGGCGACGAGGTATCTGCCTCCTCCTCGAACCGCAACTTCGTGGGGCGGCAGGGCAGCGCCGAGGGCAAGACGGTGCTGATGAGCCCCGAGATGGTCGCCGCCGCGGCGGTGACCGGCGCGGTGACCGACGTGCGTGACCTGGACGCCGAGACGGAGGTGGCGCGCTGATGAGCGACCCCGTCGACGTTCCCAGCATCGAAACCGTTCGCGGAACCGGAATTCCGGTCCGGGGCAACGATATCGACACGGACCAGATCATCCCCGCGCGGTTCCTCAAGGTGCTGACCTTCGACGGCCTGGGCGAGTTCGCGTTCTTCGACCAGCGCTACGAGACGGCCGGCCCGGGTGCGGACGGCGCCGAGGCCGCCGAGAACCCGACGGACCACCCGTTCAACAAGGAGCGCTACGAGGGCGCGAACGTGCTCGTGGTCAACGCCAACTTCGGCTGTGGCTCCTCGCGGGAGCACGCCCCGCAGGCGCTCCAGCGCTGGGGTATCGACGCCATCGTCGGCGAATCCTTCGCCGAAATCTTCGCCGGCAACTGCCTCGCGCTCGGGATTCCGACAGTCACCGCCGACACGGCGGCTGTCGAGGCGCTACAGGACCGCGTCGAGTCCGAGCCGAACACGGAGATAACGGTCGACGTAGAGGCGGGTACCGTCGCGTACGCGGACGTCGAGGTCGACGCCAGCGTGGACCCCACCCAGCGCCGCGCGCTCGTCGCGGGCGAGTGGGACACCACGGCGATGCTGGGAGCGAATCCGGAGGAAGTGGCCGAAACGGCCGACTCGCTCCCGTACGTGGACTGATTCGACTGCTGGTTGTCGGACGGCTCTCGGTCCGTTCTCCCGGTCGTACGGGAAAATATGGCGTGGTACGGAAACAGTTATCACAGTCCATCGCATCTGGTGAGTCATGACGCTTCACCGTGCCGTCGGTTCGCTCGGTGTGAGCGTGTCGCTCGGTATTCTTGGGGTCTTCTGACCCCTCCCATCCACTCCTTCCACGGCCGTCGAACCGCGTTCTCACCAGCGACACCCGAGCAACCAATCCAATGAGCAAGCGACACCAGCCCGAGACGAACCGTGCGACGATGAGCGACGCCAGCCACACCAACCCCTACACCGACACGGCGTTCGGCGAGACGGCCGTCTACAGTCGTGGCGGCACGGACGGCGAGGCGGTCACCGACGGCGGCCACCCGGACGAGTCCGGGAACGTCGACGGAACGACAGCGACCGTCGCGGACGTTGACCACACGCCGCGCCGTGGCGCACCGGACGCCAGCGAAGTGTACGAGCGCGGCGGCGAAAGCGACACCGACGAGTAGAAACCCGACACAGCGCCTGTTTCAGAACCCCAGTTCGTCGCGTTCCAGCTTCTCGACCCGCGTCGCAAGCGTCAGGAACGTCGCTGTCAGCGTCAGTACGACGGCACCAGCGGCAGCGATGGCGTGAGTCTCCGGCGGGTGGGCGGCGAAGCCGTCGGCGCCCACGCCCTGGGCGGGCATCAGCGTGTGGTGGGGCGTCCCCAGAATCGGGATGAAGTAGTCTACGACATCGTTCACCCCGTACCACAACAGCGCGACGGCGACGGCTTTCACCGGGAAATCCGAGATGCGATGGAGGACGAACGCCTCGACGACCATCCCGAGGTGGCTGAAAAACAGGAACAGGTACATCGGGACCGCGGTCGTCGCGAGGAAGCCGTCCGCGAACGCGAGTAGCACGAACGGCGTCCAGAAGCCGAGTTTCCAGCAGCCGAAAAAGGCCAGCGCGTTCAGGTACTCGTTGCGCCGGCCGAGCGCCCACGCACCGAACGCGAGGCCGACGAACAGCGTGCCGCCGGGGCTGTCGGGGACGAGCGGCCAGAGCACGGGGGGTTCGATGGCGAACTGCCCGGCGATCAGCGGGTCCGACAGCGGCAGCGGGTGGAAACCGTAGTACCAGAAGCCGAACGCGGTGCCGACGGCGTTGATGGCGACCACGAGCCACACCGCGCGGAGGCCGAAATCCTCGACGGTACGGGGCAGCGGAGCGAGCCAGCGGGGCAGCGCCGCCCGGTCGGGCAGGCGCGACCGGTCGAGTAGGCCGGGGAGCATGGTTGGCTCACGGGGTGGTTACGCCATATGGCTGCCGGTCGGCGAAGCCCGGCTGCTCGGCGGGCGCTGCCGGCCGAATCGACCGAAGCCGCCCTTGTTAAGTACGGTCCCACCTAAGGCGTTGTATGGACAAAGTCGACGATATCGAGGAGCTACAACGGGGCACGGACCTCGTGAAGCGCGGCTTCGCACAGATGCAGAAGGGCGGGGTCATCATGGACGTCGTCAACCGGCAGCAGGCCCGCATCGCCGAGGACGCCGGCGCGGTCGCCGTGATGCACCTCGAAGCCGTCCCCGCGGACATCCGCAAGCGCGGCGGCGTCGCGCGGATGGCCAACCCCGCCGACATCGCCGAAATCACCGACGAGGTCTCGATTCCGGTGATGGGGAAGGTCCGCATCGGCCACCACAAAGAGGCCGAGATCATGGAGGCCGCGGGCGCGGACATGGTCGACGAGAGCGAGGTGCTCACGCCGGCCGAGGAGGCGTACCACATCGACAAGCGCGACTTCACCGCACCATTCGTCTGCGGCGCGCGCAACCTCGGCGAGGCGCTCCGGCGCATCGACGAGGGCGCGGCGATGATTCGCACCAAGGGCGAGGCCGGCACGGGCGACGTGAACCAGGCCGTCCACCACCAGCGCAACA
>JBDGQC010000117.1:0-24880 GCA_042219375.1 Halolamina sp.
ATCTCGTGCATCGGACCGCTCCCGCTGTCGATAACGTCCTCCGCGAGCAGGCGGTTCCCGTCCAGGTCGACGTAGGAGAACGCTCCCGTGCCGGCGACGACGTGGGCGCTGGTGTGGATGCCGACGGCGCTCTCCAGCATACAACCGATCATACAGTCGAGGTTCGCCCCCTGCGCGATGGCGACGATGTCCGCCACCGCAAGCGGCCCGGACTTCCCGAGTTTGGCGTTGATGACGTCGGCGGCCTCCTCGCGCACGACTCGAATCGCGTCATCGGGGGTGAACACCGCTTCGTCGGCGGCGATGGGCACGTCCACGCGCCGCCGCGCATCCGCGAGGCCGGCGATGTCGTCGGCCGGAACCGGCTGTTCGATGAGTTCGAGGGCGATTCCCTGCGCGGCCACGCGGTCGACGAACTCGGCGGTCTCCTTCGGCGTCCAGCCCTGGTTCGCGTCCACCTTGAGCGCCGCGTCGGGCGCCGCGTCCCGGACAGCGATGACGCGGCGCACGTCCTCGGCCACGTCGTTTCCGGTCTTGATTTTCAGGTGGTCGTAGCCGTCCGCGACGGCGTCGCTCGTCCGCCGGGTCGCGTCCTCGGGCCCGACGATGGGGATGGTCATGTCCGTCTCGACCGGTTCCGGCGGCCCGCCGAACAGCTCCGAGAGGGGGAGGCCGCGCTCGCGGCAGAACGCGTCGAGGACCGCCGTCTCGACGGCGAACATCGCCGAGGCCATCCCGGGGAACGTGCTCCGCAGGTCCGCCACGACACGGCGGTATGCCGCGACGGAGCGACCCTCGACCACGTCGGCGGCCGCCCGCGCGGTCGCGAGTGCGGCGTCCCGCGTCTCCCCCGTCACGGGCGCGATTGGCGAGCCCTCGCCGTAGCCGGTGACGCCGGATTCCGTCTCGACGGTCACGAGCACGTTCGCCGCCTCGTGCTGGACGCCGAGGGATATCTCGAACGGTTCCGAGAGCGGCAGGTCGAGCGGTTCCGCGGTGAGGTCCGTAATCCGGCTCATTCGCCGACACCTGCCGTGCTCGGCGCGTCGGCGTCGAGCGTCTCCCGGACCGCTGCGAGCAGTTCCGCCGGGCCGCCCTCCTCGTAGACGTTCGTGACCGGGAGGTCGTGCCGCTCCTGTTCGAACCCGGGGTCACCCCACGTCGAGATGGCGGCCACCTCGGTGTCGGAGAGTTCCTCGATGAGGCTCACCTCGCTCTCGACGCCCTCCACGGGGAACTGCTCGAAATGCGTCCGGCGGCTGCGGGCCGGTTCGTCGGCCAGCACGACCGCGTCGGGCCACGACCCGTGGAGTATCGCCAGCGTGACGTTGGAGTAGGCGCGGTGGGTCAGCGACGCCTGCCCCTCGACGAAGACGAGGTCGTGGACCGCGCCGACCGCTTTCACCAGGTCCTCGACGACCCCTGCCGCGAAATCCGCGGGTACCCGGTCGATGACGACGCCGGCCTGCGCGCCGACCATGATGCCGGTCTGGCCCGTCGCCACCCAGCCGGCGTCCAGCCCGGCCGCCTGCGCGGCTTTGTAGAGTTCGAACGTCGTCGTGCGCTTCCCGACTGCACAGTCCGTGCCCAGCGTCAGCACCACGTCGGCCTCGACCTCGTCAACGGAGCCGTCCCCGACCCGGAGTTCGTCATCGGCGGGCGGCTTGCGCACGTCGAAGATGCGGGCGTCGTGCTCGGCGGCCAACTCGGCCCACCGCTCGTCGTCGCCGAGGAACGTGTGGAGGCCCGAAACCACGTCACAGCCGGCGCGGACCGCCTCCTCGATGCCGGCCACCCACTCCTCGGGGAGTTCGCCGCCGGCGGGGGCGACGCCGATGACCAGCGCCTCCGCCTCCGGCGCCGCCTCCAACGCGTCGGCGACGGAAGGAACGACGGGAACATTCGGGGCGTCCGCCCGTCCCAGCACCTCGGCGGGTGACTGGCCGACCGTCTCTGAATCGACGACGGCCTGCGCGTCGAACACCTCGCTGTGCATGACGACGCCGTTCGAGGTCTTCCCCCCGGTCTTGCCGAACTCCCCCTCCGCGAGCACGATTGCCGGGGCGGGTGTGTCGAACGACTCTCGAAGGTTCATGGCGTAGCTAACCGTAGCGAACTGGTCTACAAAACCATACTCCCTCTCATGGGAGGGACGACCGCTCGGGGCGGGCGGAACGGGGCTACTCAATCCGGTAGCGGTCGATGGCGGCCTCGTCGAGGGTCACGCCCAGCCCGGGGCTGTCAGGTACTGTGAAGCTGTCGCCGTCGGGCGCCCAGCGCTCCTGTTCCTCGACGAGGGTGGACGCGGCGTGGACGTTCAACACGCCGGAGGGGTATTCGACTGCCGGCGACGCCGCCGCGAACTGGGCGTTGGCCGCGGTTCCGATGCCGAGTTCCAGCATGCTCCCCATGAAACAGGGGAGGCCGTGTGCGCTCGCCACGGTGGCCACGTCGCGGGCACGGGCCAGTCCGCCGGTCTTGGCGAGTTTGATGTTGACCACATCGCAGGCATCCCGTTCCGCGAGCGATGCCACGTCCTGCGGCGAGAAGCAGGACTCGTCGGCCAGCACGGGGACGCCAGTCGCCTCGCGGACGCGCCGGAGGCCAGCCGTGTCATCGTGCGGAACCGGCTGCTCGACCAGCACCAAGCCGTCGGCCGCCTCGTCGAGTTCCGGTATCGCGGTTACTGCTTCGGCGGCCGACCAGCCTTGGTTCGCGTCGACGCGGATGCGGGCGTCCGGGACCGCCTCCGCGACGGCGGCAACCGCCTCCCGCTCGGCGGCGAAATCGGGGCCACCGACCTTGAGTTTGAACGCCGAGAACCCCTCGGTGGCCGCCTCGGCCGCCCGCTCGCGCACCTCCTCGGGCGGGCGGATACCGATGGAGTAGTGGAGGTCGACGGTCGGTTCCCCGCCCGGCGGCCCACCGAGCAGTTCATAGACCGGTTGGTCGCGCACCTTTCCCAGCGCGTCGTGGAGCGCCATATCGACGCCACAGAGCGGGAACGGCTCACCCGACAGCGCCCGCTCGGCCGCCTCGACGAGTCGGGGGATGCGGTGAAGCGGCTCCCCCTCCACTATCGGCGCGACGCGGTCGTCGATGAGGTCCAGAACCGCCGACTGGGTGAGCCCGTGTGGCCACGTGGAACTCGGCGCGATCTCGCCGAAACCTGTCACGCCGGCGTCCGTCTCCACCCGGACGAGTACGTGGTCGTACGCCCCCTGCCCGCCAGTTTCGACCGAGAGACTCGTCTCGTAGGACTCCTCGGCCGGCACGGACACGGGAATCGTCTCGACAGCGGTGACGCGAGCGCTCATGCGCCGAGCACCTCGCCGGGACGCTCACCGGTGTGCTCGCCGTCCTCGACGACGAACTCGCCGTTGACGAGCACGTGCTCGATACCGGCCGGGTAGTGTGCCGGGTCGAGGAAGTCGCCGGTCTGCTCGACGGTCGCCGGGTCGAACACCACGAGGTCGGCGTGGGCGTCGGCTTTCAGGACCCCGCGGTCGTCCAGTCCGAGCCGCGACGCCGGCATCCCCGTCATCTTGTTGACGGCGTCTTCCAGCGAGAGCACCCTCTCCTCGCGGACGTAGTGGCCGAGCACGCGGGGGAACGTCCCGTAGTTGCGCGGGTGGGGCACCCCCTCGCCGAGCGGGCCGTGCTGGCAGAGCGAGGAGCCGTCGCTGCCGACCATCGTCAGGTCGTGACGCATGACGGTGCGCACGTCGTCCTCGTCCATGCCGAAGTTGACGTGCATCGTGCGGTTCTCGTCCTCCAGCACGATATCGAGCAGAAGCTCGGCCGGCTCCCGCCCCTCGTCGTCGGCCGCGGCGAGTTCGGCGATGGTCTGCCCCTCGTAGCCTTTCAGGTCGGGGTTCTGAACCGCCGTGACGAGCACGCCGTCCCAGCTACTGTTCCGGTCCGTGTTGAGTTCCTCGCGGATGCGCGCCCGGGAGTCTGCGTCCCGGAGCCGTTCCAGCAGCGCGTCGTCGCCGCCGTCGTGGGCCCAGTTGGGCAGTAGCGCCCCGAGGCTGGTCGAGGAGGCGACGTAGGGGTACTGGTCACATTGCACCTCGATACCCTCCTGCTCGCGGACGAGTTCCATCCGGCGTAGCGTCGCCCGGATTTTCCCCCAGTTGTCGGGGCCGATGGCCTTGTGGTGGGACACCTGCACCGGGATGTCGGCCTGGCGACCGACCTCGATGGTCTCCTCGACGCTCTCGACGAGCCGGTCGCTTTCCGAGCGCATGTGGGTGGCGTAGAAGCCGCCGTGCTCGGCGGCCGTCTCCGCGAGCGCGATGACCTCGTCCGTCTCCGCGTAGGAGCCCGGCGGGTAGAACAGCCCCGTCGAGAGGCCAACGGCGCCGTCGGCCATCGCCTCGGCGACCAGTTCCTGCATCTCGTCGAGTTCGTCGGCCGTCGGCGCGCGGTCGTCGTAGCCGATGACCGCAGCGCGGACGTTGCCGTGTCCGACGAGCGACCCGGCGTTGAGCGAGAGCCCGTCGCTATCGAGGTAGTCGAGGTAACCGGCCATCGATTCCCACCGGCCGGAGTCCACCTCGTCGCCGAGGCCGCGGCCCTCGAACCAGTCGTCCACGGAGCGGGCAGCCTCGCCGTAGCGTGGCGCCGCGCTCGTCCCGCAGTTGCCGATGATTTCGAGGGTCACCCCCTGCCGGACCTTGCTGTGAGCGTCGCGGTTCGCCGGGAGTGTGAAATCGGAGTGGGTGTGGATGTCGATGAACCCCGGCGCGACGACGCTGCCGTCGAGGTCGAGTTCGGTCTCGCCGTCCGCGTCGACGGCGCCGACCGACGCGATTCGTCCGCCTTCGACCGCGACATCGCCCCGATACCACGGCGAGCCGGTTCCATCGACGATGCGTGCATCCCGTAAGACGAGGTCGGTGCGCATCACGGTTACCTCGGGAACCAGCGCCTAAAGTGTGCCACCGCGTAAAGAAGGGGGGCGGCCGTCCGGCGGAACCGTCAAACACGACTGCGGGGATCAGGAGAGGAACCCGACGTAGGTCGCGACCAGCGAGTACGCCAGCGTGATGGTGAGAAACACCGTCTCGTCCACGTCGAACGTGACGTAGACGAGAACGAAAAACGGGTACGGGAGAACGAGCAGGAGCGTCTCGACGAGATACCACTGGCGGGGCGTGACGCCGAGGCGGTCCCTGACCCGGTCACGGAGGAGCGGTTCGCGCATCTCCGGGGGTGGCCCCCAGTCCTCGTCGGCCTCGGCGGCCGCCTCGCTCTCGGCAGCCTCGTCATCCGCTGGCTGGCCCGGAGGCTCCCAGTCGGCGTATTCGTTCTCCTGCTCATCGGAGACTTCGTCTCGACTCACAGCGTCACCTCCGCCGGTTCGATCGGAATCTCGAAGCGGTACTCGTTGTACACCTCGACGGCGAGATATCCGGTGACAGTCATCGGTTCCCCGTCGGTGAGCTCGCCCGTCAGCTGCCGTTCGGGAACCGTCGGGGTCAGGGTGCTCCGGCCGGGGGCGAGGGTTCGGGACCCGTTGTACGGGAAGCTCGCCGCGTCGACGCTCTCCCGACGGCTCACTTCGATGTGAACGTACTGGACTCGGAGCCCCTCGTTCATCGGGTTCTCGACAGCGAGCGTGACACGCAGCGCGCCGTCGGCCGGCGAAACGTCGTCGACTCGGGCGGCGGCTTCGTCGCGCCGGGTAATCGTCGCGTAGTTGTGCTCAGCCTCGGCGACGACCGCGCCCGAAAACGCCGCGACGCCGAGCAGCGACGACAGGAAATACCGCCGGTTCACGCCGGCACCTCTGTGGCAGCGCTCGAACGGTGCCCGTCGTTCTCGCCGGCCGGCAGGTCGTTCGAGTCGACGAGCGAATAGCCACACGACTCACAGCGCCGTTCGCCGACGAGCGAGCGGCCGCCACAGCAGGCGACGCTGGGACCGTCAGGTGTCACGAACGGCTCGTCGCAAGCCGGACACGACGGCGCGCCGTACCGGACGAGCGCGAGCAGGTCGCGTCGCTGGGAGACAGACCCGGCCTCCCATCCCGGGAGTGTGTCCGCGAGATACGACGCACCAGCGGCGTCGAGGGCGACGACGGGACGGGCGTCCCACTGATGGACCGTCGTTTCGTCGGCGTCGAGCGCGAACCAGTTCTCGCTCCCGTCGAGCCCGCGCCGAACGGAGATTTCGGTCACGTCGGCGAACATCGTTCCGACGGCCCGTTTCAACCCGTCGGCATCGTCGTGAAACTCCCGTGCTTGCGCGGTGATTTCCGTCGCCGCTGATTCCGAAAGGGCGAGGTCGTCCGTGAGAACCCCGGCGTGGATTAGTGCGTCCGCAGGCGACGAAACCGCGACGTCACCCTTCCCGATTCGGTCGTGAGCGGACGCCGGCAGACGTCGAGTCAGGCGGGGCGTCCCGGGAACCAGATACCCCCGGCTCCAGACGATGGCGAACCCGGCACCTGCGGCGGCGACAGCCAAGGCGGGCGCGGCGGCGATGGCGAGAGCGCCTGCGCAGCCGAGGACGAGCGCACAGTTCAGGGCCGTACACGGCCAGCATCTGTTTGCCCCGGTGTACCGTGGGTCACGAAAACGCACATTCCGGAGTACACACACGCGCTGGTAAATGTGCTTCGCTCGCCGCAGGGCATATATTCAAGCGTGCCCGTCGGCACTACTGCCCAATGGGACTCACAGAGATCATCGAAGCTGCCGAAGCTGTCGGCGACCGTGACCAGGAGCGCCGCGAGGCGTTCAGAGAGGAGTTCGAAGCCTACGAGGCTTCGGAGTTGTCGACGTTCACACGCACCTGGGACGCGCTCGAAGCCGAACGAGAGGCGCTGGACGAGTTAGCGGCTGAACTCGACGCCGAAGAAGGCAACATCGAGGAGCTCGTCGACCACGCGGAGTTCCTCACCGTCGACCAGGCGGTTCGCCACCGCGACGAGTCGATCGAAAAACTTCGGGCACACAACGAACAGCTCCGGGCGTTCCACGAAGCCATGATGGCGGCGGTCGACGCCGTCGAATCGAACCTCGACGCGCTCGAGTCGGCGGGAAAAGAGGCGGTCGACGCCGACCCCGAGCCCCATTTCGAGCGGGCGTACGACGCGCTCGAAACGCACAACGAGGCGGTCGAGGGGCTGGACACGAATCTCACCATTCTGAACGCGTATCTCGTCTGACCGCCCCGTTGCAGCGGACGCGAAAACGGTGCTGTCGGCCCGCTATGCGGCCGGCGGCCTCGCAGCGTCCCAGCGCTATCCCCTCCATAGTTGGGTTGTGGGTTTAATTCCGATAATTGGCATTGGTGAGTGTGTATGTCTAGCAAGCGAAGAGAGTTCATGCAGAAGATGGGCGCCGCGGGCGCGGCCATCGGAAGTGTCAGCATCGCTGGCTGTACCGGGTCGGATGATTCGGGACAGGGCGGCGGTGGCGGGGAATCGACAAAGAACGTCGAGAGCGACCTTCCCGAGAAACGGAAGATCGGGGAGAAGATCCACGTCAGCAACACGGAACGGTACTGGGCAGCACGGTATCAGGCGAACCGCTTGGTGGACAAGTGGTACCGTGATAAGCTCGGCGTCCCGGTGAAGACGAAGCCGGTCGAGATCACCGTGCTCTCCTCGCGCGAGGAGAAAGGTGACTACCACCTCGTCACCTACAACTGGTGTGCCAACAACGGCGACCCGGACTCCATCATGGTCGACCGGTTCGCCAAGGACGGCTCGATGAACTACACCGGGTTCAACGACGAACGTTACAACGAAATCGCCTACAAACAACGCAAGGAACCTGACAACGAGAAACGCCAGGAACTCGTCTACGAGGCTCAGAAAATCCTTGGCGAGAAGCGGCCGGAGAACCAGTACCTGTACAACGTTTACCCATACGCGTACAACAGCGACCGGTTCAAGAAAGACTCCATCGTGGTGAACGTCTCCGGCTTGACGAACATCTGGAACTACACCCAGATCGAGCCGAAAAACGAGGACGGGAGGACGATCGTCACCAACAACTGGGACCCGTCGGACCAGCTTAACCCGCTTCACATCAACGCGGTCGGCCCAAGCCGGAACTGGACGCCGACCCGGTTCATGCACGACTTCCTCATCCGGCCCGACCCGGACCAGAAACCGACGCCATGGGCCGCCAAGGAGTACGAGTGGGCGGACGACACGACGCTCGATGTCACGCTCAAATCGGGGATGACGTTCCACGACGGGGAACCGGTGACGGCCGGCGACGTCGTCTACACGTTCAACCTCATCATGGACACGGAGCCGCCGGCGTACATCAACAACGTCGTCCAGACGACCGAGAGCGTCGAGAAAACCGGCGACCTCTCGGTGCAGTTCAACCTGTCCGAACCCTACGCGCCCTACCTCGCCATCACCCTCGGACTCGTTCCGATCCTCCCCCAGCACGTCTGGGAGAAGCGCATCTCGGAGACGGGGAACGAGGACACGCCGTGGAAAGTCCAGGTCAACGACGACATGCCGATCGTCGGGAGCGGCCCGTTCGAATACGGCACCTGGGACCAGGGCTCCAAGTTCGAGATGCCCGCGTTCAAGGACCACGCGTTCGCGGCCCCGAACATCGACAAACGCATCCAGCGGCCGCTCTCCACGCGCGACGCGGAACTGGAAGCGATGCAGAACGGCGACTACGACCTGCTCGACTACTGGTTCGGGAGCCCCCAGAAGCTCAAGGATACCGTCGAACAAACCGACTACCTCGCGATGGTGCAGAACTCCGACGACTGCCGACAGGCCTGCTGGGTCAACACCGAACGGCCACCGTTCGACGACGTCGCGTTCCGCCAGGCCTCGAACGCGATGATCATGGGCGCTCAACAGACCATCATCAACGAGATCTACGACGGCTTCGGCAACGAAGCCATCTCGCCGATCAACTCCACGCTGAAGTTCTGGCACAACCCGGACACGCCGTACTTCGAGAACGGCGTCGACGGGGCCATCACAATCCTCAACGACGCCGGCTACGTCTGGGACGAGAACGACAACATCTACTACCCCGAAGGGAAGACCGGGGAGTAATCCCGCGTCTACAGCCGACCTGGTCTCTATTTTACCTGCGTCAGCGCGGCGACGACGGGAGTGTCGAGCAGCACCCACAAGCTGGGAGTGTTCCGCGTTCGACGTTGACGCCTGCTGTCGATTCGAACACTTCACCCTCCATAGTTGGGTGGTGATTATAAGCGGAACAGTTAGTATACCGTTAGTGTATGTCTACCAGGCAACGCGGTGTCGTGCCGGACGAAGGGCCTCTCGGGAAGGCCCGGTGGCGGCACAAACATCGCCAGTCGTACAGACAGGAGACACGGTGGCGACGGCCGCGATGTTCCGGGGAACCGGTTCAGGTATCCCAGCGAGGACACAGCAGTCATCGAGAACGGCGACAGCCCCGAAGCGTGTGCTCCTCTGGCTCTCCTCTCGTAAAATAAATGGTAAACAAACGTTACGTCGCGCGCCGCCTCCTGTTGATGCTGGTCTCCCTGTTCACGGTGATCACCATCCTGTTTTTCCTCTTCCGGATGGTGCCCGGTGGACCGATGTCCGCAATCATGAGTCCACGCATGACCGAGGCCGCGCGCCAACGGGTCATCGAACAGTTCGGTCTCAACGAACCGCTCTGGAAGCAGTACCTGCTCTACATGGTCCAGGTAGCCAAGCTGAACTTCGGACAGTCGTTCTACTACGGCCAGTCCGTCACGTCGCTCATCGCCGACCGCTTCTACAACACGATGAGCCTGATGCTTACTGCCTTCGTCATCTCGTACACGGTCGGGACGTATCTCGGGGCCCAACTGGGCTGGCTCCGTGGGACGAGCAAAGAACGAGCGGGGATGTTCGTCGTCCTGCTCATCCGGTCGACGCCGGTGTTCTGGACGGGGATGATCGTCCTCTATCTCTTCTCGTTCAAGCTGAACCTCTTCCCGCTCGGCGGGATGCGGAGCGTGTCTGCCAGCTACGCCGGTCCGGCGGGCAAGTTCCTCAGCCTCGACTTCCTCTATCACCTCGTGTTGCCGGTGTTTACCCTCTGTACCTACTACACCGGGCTCCCGCTGTTGCTGATGCGGAACAACCTCCTCGAAGTGCTTTCGGAGGATTACATCGACACGGCGCGCGCAAAGGGGCTCACGAACCGGCGCATCCTCCTGTGGCACGCCGCACGCAACGCCATCCTCCCGGTGGTGACCGCGTTCGCCATCGCCATCGGGTTCGCGGTCGGCGGCCAGGTGCTCATCGAAACCGTGTTCTCCTGGCCCGGTCTCGGCCGGGAGATGGTGAAGGCGTCCCTCCGGAGCGATTATCCCGTGGCACAGGGGGCCTTCGTGTTGCTATCGGTCATCGTCATCACGATGAACTTCATCGCCGACCTGGCGTACACGTATCTGGACCCACGGGTCCGGCTGGAGGGATCCTGAGATGAGCGAGGAAACAGTCTCCCGGACAGCCCGACAGGGCAACGAACCGACCCAGGGATTGCGACGGTTCGTCCAGAACCTGAAGCGGTCGTCGAAGGAGCAGGCGCGCATCTTCGCCCGCTCTCGGATGGCCGTCGGCGGCCTGGCAATCATCATCTTCTACACGCTGATGGCGCTCGTCTCCCCCTACATCGTGCCGTACGGCCCCTACGAACGGATGTACGCCGCAGACGGGAGCTGGGCGTCCCTCCAGCCGCCGTCGCTGGCCCATCCGCTCGGGACGACGAAAGCGGCCCACGACGTGTTCACCCAGCTCCTGCTCGGCTCTCGAATCGCGATGTTCGTCGGGATTCTGGGCGCGTTCATGGTCGCAATCATCGGGACCACCGTCGGGCTCGTCGCCGGCTACTACGGCGGCTGGGTCGACGAGGTCGTCATGCGGGTCGTGGACATCCTCTACGGCCTGCCGTTCATCCCCTTTGTCATCGTCCTCGTGACGGTGCTGGGCGCGAGCGTCTGGAACATCATCCTCGGTATCGCGCTGCTCTACTGGCTCTCGACGGCCCGCGTCATCCGCTCGGAGGTGTTGTCGGTCCGCGAACGCCCGTACGTCGAAGCCGCCGAGGCGGCCGGCGCCAGCGACTTCCGTATCATGGCCGTGCATATCCTGCCGAACGTCATCCCGCTGTCGGCGTTGTACGCCGCCATCGCGGTCGGGTACTCCATCGTCGCACAGGCGAGCATCGCCTTCCTCGGGTTCGGCGACCCGACCATCCCGTCGTGGGGTGTCATGCTCCAGCGGGCGTTCGTCACGCAGTCGTTCGGAACGGCCTGGTGGTGGGTCTTCCCGCCCGGACTGTCGATCACGCTGGTCGTGACCGGCGCTTACCTCGTCGGTCGTGGCTACGAAGAGGTCGTCAACCCGCAGCTACAGGAGAAATGAGATGAAACGCGCAAACGCAGACCTAGATTTCGACGACGACGCACCGCTACTGGCCGTCGAGGACGCGGTCGTGACCTACTCTACCAGCGACGGCGAGCTTACCGCCGTCGACGGAATCAGCTTCACTGTCGGCGAGGACGAGATCTTCGGGCTCGTCGGCGAGTCGGGGTGTGGCAAGAGCACGGTCGCACAGGCCGTCCTGGGGCTCCTGCCGACCAACGGGCAGGTCGCCGCGGGGTCGATCCGCTTCCGCGGTGTCGAACTCACCGAACTGGAGAAACGAGAGCTCGATTCGCTCCGCTGGGAGAACCTGGCGCTCATCAGCCAGGGCGCGATGAACGCACTCAACCCGGTGCATCGGATCTCCAACCAGATAGTGGAGGCGATCCAGGCCCACCGCGATGTCCCGACGGACCAGGCGCGCGAGCGCGTGGCCGAACTGTTCGAGATCGTCGGGCTCGACCCGGACCGGATGGACGATTACCCTCACCAGTTCTCGGGCGGCATGAAACAGCGAGCCTACATCGCCATGTCGCTGGCGCTGGACCCGGACCTCATCATCGCCGACGAACCGACGACTGCGCTCGACGTCATCGTTCAGGACCAGATTCTCAAGCGGCTGAAGGAGCTCCGGGACAAACTGGGCATCTCGGTCATCATCATCTCACACGACATCAGCGTCATCGCGGAAACGTGCAACCGGCTCGGGGTGATGTACTCGGGGAAGCTGATGGAGTACGGCGACCTGAAGGACATCTTCGCCAACCCGCACAACCCCTACACGCTCGGCCTGCAGAACGCCTTCCCGACGCTTCGAGGCGACCAGTCCGACCTCATCAGCATTCCCGGCAGCCCGCCGAACATCGCCGACCTGCCCGACGGCTGTCGGTTCATGGCGCGCTGCCCGTTCGCGACTGCCGAATGCGCGGAATCCCACCCGCCGCTCGACGAAGTGGCCGACGACCACGCGTCGGCGTGCTACCGCCACGGCGAAATCGAGCGCATGCGTGAGGAGGCCGGGGACCGCGAAACCTGGCGGCAGGTTCGGTCTGACGCGCCCGCCGTCGGAGGTGTCGACGATGACTGACGACTACATCATGGAGTGTGAGGGGCTGAAGCAGTATTTCGACGCCCATCAGGGGTTCATCGATAGCCTCTTCGGCGAGAAACAGTACGTTCGCGCGGTTGACGGCATCGACCTCCAGATCGAGAAGGGGGAAATCGTCGGGCTCGCGGGCGAATCCGGCTGTGGCAAGACGACGGCGGGGAAGACGCTGATCCGCCTGCTCGACCCCACCGACGGGACGATTCGGTTCCGCGGGGAGGACGTCACCAACATCAGCGGCACGGAACTCCAGAAGTTCCGACGGGACGTCCAGATCATCTTTCAGGACCCATTCGAGAGCCTCAACCCCCGGATGAAGGTGTTCGACGCCGTCGTCGAACCGCTGAAAATTCACGGCATCGGCGACGCCGACGAACGATACGAGCGGGTGGTGGAGGCGCTCGAACGTGCGGAGCTGACGCCGGTGGAAACCTATCTCGAAACGTACCCCCACCAGCTGTCGGGCGGCGAGAAACAGCGAGTCGCCATCGCACGCGCGCTCGTGCTGGAACCCGACTTCCTGCTCGCCGACGAACCGGTGTCGATGCTCGACGTCTCCATCCGCGCAGGCGTACTGAACCTGCTCCAGCGGCTCAACAGGGAGCTGAATCTGACGATCCTGTTCATCAGCCACGACCTCTCCCTGCTCCGGCAGGTGTGTGACCGGATCGGCATCATGTATCTCGGTCGCATCATCGAGTCCGGGGAGACCGAGTCCGTCATCCAGAGCCCGACCCACCCCTACGCGAAGGCGTTGCTCGGAGCCGCCCCGGAGCCCGACCCCTTCCGCGAACGCGAGCACGTGGAAATCCGGGGCTCCATCCCGGATCCGATCAACCTCCCCACCGGCTGCCGATTCAAGGACCGATGCCCCGAGCGGGAGGCCATTTGTGACTACGTCGACCCGCCGTTACGCCCGGTCGACGCACCCGACGGTGACGCCGACGAAAAGCGTGCCGCGTGTCACGCCTACTACCGCGAGGAGGATGTCGCCGAATTCGAAAAACAGCTCCGGGAGATGCCTGACGTGCCCGAGCCGGTGAAAGAGCGCCCGCACGAACGCGTCTCGTCATCGGATGCGGAGACAGAGGCGGACGAGTCCACGGTCGCGGACTGAACACGTGGCCGACTTCCCGACGCGACCGCTCGCCACCCAAACGGTGCGGATGTCGCTTATCACCGCCCTCGTCGGTTTCACCGCCGGCTGCTGGGTCGGCTACGTCCTCGTCTACCCCGTCTCGTCGCTTCCGTTACCGAAGTACACCGTCGTCGGTGTGGTCGTCCTCGGCGTCTACCTGGACATCGCAGCCGACACGATGCTGGAACGCCTGCTCGCCACCGTGGGGGCTGGCGTGGTCGCCTACGCGACCGGCGTCGTGGTCTACGCCTTCCCGGCAGTAGTGGGCTGGTACACCGACCCCGTGGTTCAGCGAACGCTCTATCTGTCCGGGCTCCGTCGGGGGTTCATCTTCGCCTTACTCGCGGCGACGCTGCTGCTCATGGGAACGTTCGTGAGTTACATCGCCCGGAACACCTACGCGGAGTTCACGCGCTAGAACGACACACGGGCCCGACTGCGGCTACCAGTCCGGGTAGTCGTCGTCGCTCATCTCGTCGAGCGGGAACTGGGGCCGGCGGATACGCGTGAAGTCGAACTTCCGCGGATCCATCGCGACGAGGCCGATGCTGTTTATCGGAATCACCTCACAGCTCATCGGCTCGTAGTCGGCCCGGAAATGGTTCGTGCTCTTGACCACCAGCGTGTCCAGTCGCTCGGGCTGGATGCCCGCATGGCGCCAGATTTCGGCGTCGAGGGGCTGCAAGCGGTTCTCGGTGAGCAGCACGCTCACGCCGTCCTCGTGGCCGCATTTCATGTGGACCGTCCGCCCGAGGTGGTTCTCGCTGCCGGTCCCCATCGGGCCGGTGTTCTCGAACTCGCCGTCGGTAATGGCGGTTACGTAGCCGTCAACGTCCTCGATTGGGTCGCCGTGCAGGTCGTCTGTTTTCCCGCCGACCGTCACCGTCACGCGCTCGCCGACGCCGGCCTCGACGCATTGGTCGACCGCTTCCGGGTCACGCATGATGGCGAAGCCGGCGTTGGTCAGGTCCTGGTCGAGCATCTCCCGGAGCACCGTCGTTCCGTCGGCCGCCCCGCCGCCACCGGGATTGTCGCCCACATCGGCCATCACGACCGGCCCGTCTTCGGTCGCACCGTCGGCCACCAACTGCTTGGCTCTCTCGACCGCGTCCTCGGGGTCGGGGTAGTCATCGATGAAGTCGTGCCGGCGGTCCCAGACGTGTTCCGCCATCTCGCGGGATACCTCCCGTGCGGTGTCCTCGTCCGTAGCCACGACCGGCACCGAGAACCCCATCGACGGCACGTCCGCCTGGTGGAAGCCGGGGAAAACGTTTACCTTCACGATGTCGTCGCGTTGTTCGTACTCGCGGGCCGTCGCCATCACCTCGGTCATCGGCCCGTCGCGCGTGTTCTGCTTGGGCCCCATCGGGAGCACCGGCGGGCGCTCGATGTGCATCGCCGGGTCGAGCTCCCCCCGCATGGTCCGGGTGAGAAAGCGCATCGCCCGGCGGCCCGTGTCCCCCGTGTCCGTGTGCGGGTACTCCTCGTAGGCGACGAGGACGTCGGCCGCCTCGACCAGTTCGTCCGTGATGTTGCCGTGGAGGTCGAGCGTCACCGCGATGGGCACGTCCGGGCCGACGGCCTCGCGCACCATCGACGCCAGCGGGCCCTCGCCGTCGTCCATCCCCTCGGGCACCATCGCACCGTGGAGACAGAGAATCACCCCGTCGAGTTCGTCGCCGTGCTCCTCGATACCGGTCATGATCTGCTCGGTGTAGAACTCGTAGGCGTCGGCCGCCACGACGCCGCTCGGCGTCGCGGAAGCCGAAACAGTGTAGACGAGGTCGACACCCTCGTCCTCGGCCACGTCGATGGCGCCGCCCTCGCAGGTGTTGGTGCCGCGCATCTTCTCGGGAATCTCGTCGCCGAAGTACTCCCGGCGCTGCTGGAACAGCGGCCGGTCGGTCGTCCCGCTCGCGAACGTGTTCGTTTCGTGGGAGAACCCGCCGAGTAGGACAGTCTCGTCCGTCATGGGCCGACGTTTCCCCCGGGTTCTGTTAAATGGGGAACCTAACATGAACTGGGGTAGGACGGAACATCACCCCCGGTATCCGGTGTGCTACCCGCTATGTAAGGGGGCACCCTTACTGTGACACGCCAGCGATAGGTGGTATGTACTTACGGCACACGGAGCGCACCGTGCCCGAACCGATGACAGAACGGAGGCAGGACCGATGACCGCGGACGTGCTCCTCGAAAACGCTCGCGTCGTTGACGGGACGGGCGCGCCGTGGTTCCGCGGCAGCGTCGCCGTCGAAGACGGCCGCATCCAGCGCGTCGTCCGCGGCGACGCCGACGCGGACGCGGAGACGGCGCTGGACCTCGACGGGAGCGTGGTCTGTCCGGGGTTCGTCGATACGCACTCCCATTCCGACCTCGAACTGTTCGCGGACCCCGCGCTGGCGCCGAAGGTTCAGCAGGGCATCACCACGGAGATACTGGGACAAGATGGGTTCTCGATGGCGCCGATGTATCGTGAGGGCGGCGCCGAGCAGTGGGCGCGTCACCTCTCGGGGCTCGCCGGCGACGTGGACGTTGACTGGGACTGGGACGATACGACTGACTATCTCGACGCCGTCGAAGCCAACGGCATCGCGCCGAACGTCGCAACGCTCGTTGGTCACGGGACGGTGCGGTTCAACGTGCTGGGGATGGCCGACCGTGCACCCACCGAGGACGAGCTTGCGGAGATGGCGTCGCTCGTGGATGACGCGCTGGACGCCGGCGCTATCGGCTTCTCGACCGGGCTCGTCTACTCGCCGCAGGTGAACGCCTCGACCGAGGAAGTCCGGCGACTCGCCGCCCGACTCGGGCCCTACGGTCGCCCCTTCGTCGCCCACATCCGGAGTGAGGGCCGGTGGATCTGGGAGGCGCTGGACGAGTTCATCGACGTGGGGGACGAAGAAGGGGTGCCCCTCCACCTTTCCCACTACAAGATGTCCGGGACCGAACAGCAGGGCAAGGCAGCGCGGGCGAACCAGATTCTCGAGGCAGCCAGGGAGCGCGGTGTCGACATCACGGCCGAGCAGTACCCCTACACCGCGGGGAACACGCTCCTCTCCGCCGTGCTTCCGCCGTGGGTTCACGCGGACGGACCGGAGGCGGCTCTGGACACCCTGCAGGACGAGGCGGCGCGCGAACGCATCCGTCGGGACATCGAGGAGTGGCGCATCGACGGCTGGGAGAACCAGGGCGCCCGGTCGGGGTGGGAGAACATCGTCGTCAGGAACCTCGACACCGGGACGTGGCAGGAGTACGAGGGCGAGACGGTGGCGGCCATCGCCGCCGACAGGGGCCAGCATCCGGTGCTGACTGTCTGTGACATCCTCGTGGACGAGGAGCTATCGCCCGCGATGATTTTGCACACCATCGCCGAGGAGGACGTGCGGGAAATCATGGCCAACGAACGCGTGGGCGTCGCCACCGACGGCCTGTTCGGTGCGTTCCCACATCCCCGGACGTACGGCACCTACCCGCGGGTCCTGGGAACGTACGTCCGCGAGGAGAACCACCTCACGCTGGAGGAGGCGGTGCGCAAGATGACCTCGTTGCCCGCGCGAGCGATGGGGCTGGACCGGAAAGGCGTGGTTCGTCCGGGGATGGACGCCGACCTCGTGGTGTTCGACCCGGCAACAGTCCAGAGTCCGGCGACGTTCGATAATCCACGACAGTCGCCGAAGGGGATGCCACATGTGCTGGTCAACGGCCAGTTCGTCGTCCGTGATGGGGAGCTAACCGGAGCGTTGCCGGGTGAAGCGATTCGCCAGTAGCGACACGTCCCCAGTCCTCACTTCCTGATTGCTTCGCCGGGCAGCGTCCCGGTGGGTTCGCCTTCCCGTACCGCCACATCGCCGTTCACGACGACGTGGTCGATACCGACGGGGAACTGGCGGGGGTTCTCGAACGTCGCGCGGCTCTCTACCGTCGTCGGGTCGAGGACCACGAGGTCCGCGTCCATGCCCGGCCGGAGCACCCCCTTGCGGTCCAGCCCCATCCCGCGAGCCGGGAGCGAGGTCATCTTCCTGATCGCCTCTTCGAGGGTCAGAAGGTTCTCCTCGCGGACGTAGTGGCCGAGCACGCGCGGGTAGGTCCCGTAGACGCGGGGGTGGGGTTTGCCGCCGAACAGGCCGTCCGTGGCGATACAGACCCGCTCGTTGGCCATGATCTCCCGCACGTCGGCCTCCTCCAGCAGGTGGAGCGTCATGCTGACGCCGAGTTCTTCCTCGACAAGTAGGTCACAGACCGTCTCAACCGGGGCGGTCCCGCGCTCGGCCGCGATTTCGGCGACGCTCATCCCCTCGGCGCCCGCGTTCGCCTCGGTTTCGACGTTGGCGATGACGACGTTCTCCCAGCCAGCGAGCGCGCCGATGTTCTCCCAGCCGTCGATACGCCACTCCTCGATGTCCTTGCGAATCCGCTCGCGAGCCTCGTCGTCGGTCAGGGTATCGAGCGTGCCGTCCGGGCCGTCGGCGTGGACCCACGGCGGCAGGACGGCCGACAACATCGTGCTCCCGGCGGTGTAGGGGTACTGCTCGGCGGCGATATCGACGCCGCGCTCGCGGGCCGCTTCGAGCAGATGGTTCGCCCGGCCGGCCTTGCCGTGCTGGGCGCCCCCGGCGACTTTGAAATGCGAGAGGTGGAGCGGGATCCCCTCGTCGGCGCCAACGTCCACGAACTCGTCCAGCGCATCCCAGAGCCACCGGCCTTCGCTCCGGACGTGCGCGATGAACGGTCGGCCGTAGGGTTCCAGCCGAGCGGCCAACTTCCCGACCTCGTGGGTGTCGGCGTACGTACAGGGCGTGTAGATGAGGCCGGTCGAGAAGCCGAGCGCCCCGTCCGAAAGCGCCTCAGTCACAAGGTCCCCCATCTCCGCAAGTTCGTCCTCGGTGGGGGCACGGTCGGCCATCCCCAGCACGTTGAACCGCACCGTCCCGTGGCCCACGAGCAGCGCCACGTTCGGTGCGACGCCGGTTTCCTCGACGGCGTCGAAATAGTCGCCGACGCTCCCCCACGTCCAGTCCACGTCCACGCTGCCGGCGAGGGCGCCCAGTTGTTTCGCCCACTGCTCGGCGCCGCCGTCGCGGTACATCGGCGCCATCGAGAACCCGTCTTGGCCCAGAACCTCGGTCGTAATCCCCTGGCGAAGCTTCGGCGCGAGCGTCGAGTCCGCGAACAGTTCCATATCCGAGTGGGAGTGGGTGTCGATGAACCCCGGGCAGACAACGCGGTCCGCGGCGTCGATGACGGTCTCAGCGTGGGTATCCGGACTCGATTCGCGCGAGACGGCGGCGACGTGGTCGCCCTCGACGGCGACGCTCCCGCGGAACCACGGCGCGCCCGTCCCGTCCACGATGCGGGCATTCTCGATGAGCAGGTCGGTCATACCTGCTCGTGTTCGCGGGTCGGCAAAAGTGCGCCCCCGAGAATAGACGGGGGCACCGAAACGTTCGACCAGAGGACCGCTCAGCCGTTGTCGACCGCACGCCGGAGTTTCGCCGACGAGAGGTTGCGGCCGGTGATGGGGACGACCACCGTCTCCCCGGTGATGTCGTCCATCTCGCGGACGGCCGCGACGGCCGCCGCGGACGCGCCCTCGATGACGAGCCGGTCGGTCGCCAGCACGTCGCGGACGCTCTGCCAGATGGCCGCTTCGGGAACCCGCACGAGGTCGGCGAGGCGGTCGCGCAACACCGCGACCGTGAGGGCGAACGGCGCCCGGGACGCGATGCCTTCGGCCTCGGTCGCCACGGACTCCTGTGGGTCGAGGTGGTCCTCGTGGTACGCATAGTAGGTGGCATCGGCAGCCGCCGACTGGACGCCGACGACATCAGCGCCACCCACCGCGCCGACCGTGAGACAGTAGCCCGCCGCGCCGCTCCCGCCGCCGACCGGACAGACCACGCGGTCCACCTCGGGGAGCGTATCGAGCACCTCCAGCCCCGCGGTGCCCACGCCGGCGATGAGGTCGGGTTCGTTCGCCGAGTGGACGTACCGGCGGCCGTCCTCGGCGGCCCGACGCTCGGCCCACTCGCGGGCCTCGTCGTAGTCAGCGCCGTGGGCCACTACCTCGGCGCCGAACCGCTCCATCGCAGCCACCTTCTCGGGATTCGGGTCGGCGGGCACGGCGATGGTTACGGGGACGTCGAAGGTTCGACCGGCGTAGGCGACTGACTGGCCGTGGTTCCCTGTCGAGGCGGCGATAAGGCCGGCCTCCCGGAACTCCTCGGGGAGGCGATGGCCGAGCGTGACACCGCCCCGGACCTTGAACGCGCCCGTCGGAAGCGTATCCTCCCGTTTGAGATAGATTTCCGCGCCCGTTTCCGCCGACAACGCCTCGCTACGGACCAGCGGCGTCTCGGGGAGATACTGGCGCACCACGGAACGCGCCTCGTAGACGTCCGCCGGTTCGGGCGGCGTGAGGTCGTGGTAGGGGAAGATGGTGGTCGCGTCGGGGGAGTCGACGGGGTCGAATCGGCTCATGCGTTCGTCCCCCCCGCTCCCTCAACCGGTTCGTTCGCCTTCTCCAGCACGGCGTTGAGCAGGACGTTCGTTCCCGTGACCACGTCCGCCCACTCGGTGAACTCGTCTTCGGTGTGGCTGACGCCGCCGACGCTGGGGACGAACACCATCGCGGTCGGACAGACGCCGTTGAGATAGCTGGCGTCGTGGCCCGCGCCGCTTACGAGGCGGGTGTACTCGGCGTCCAGCGCGTCGGCCGCGGCGGCGACCGTCTCGACGCAGTCCGCGTCGAACGTCTGGGAGTCGATGCGCATGATCTGTTCGTGCTCGCCGTCCACGTCCTCGCGGGCCGCGGCGTGGTCGATTTCCTCGCGCACGCGCTCGGCTGCCCGGTCGACGGTCGCGTCGTCGGAGGAGCGCATGTCGACGGTGAACTCCACGCGCTCCGGGATGACGTTGATGGCGTTGGGCGAGAGGTCGAGCGAGCCCACCGTTCCCACCAGGTCGTCGCCCTCCGTCGCGGCGATACGCCGCACGGCCTCGACCACGTCGCTGGTGGCCACCAGCGCGTCGTGACGGAGATGCATCGGGGTCGGCCCGGCGTGGTCCGCGCTGCCCGTAAACGCCGCGTCGAACCAGACGAACCCGTAGACGCCCTCGACGACGCCGACGCTCAGGCCGGCGTCCTCCAGGGTCGGGCCCTGCTCGACGTGGAGTTCGAAGTAACTGTGGAGGTCCCGCGGCTCACAGGACGCGTCGCCGCGGTAGCCGATACGCTCCAGTTCCTCACCGAAGGTGTTTCCATCCTTGTCCTCGCGGGTGTAGGCGAACTCCGTGTCGAACTTGCCGGCGAAGACGCCGCTGCCGAGCATATCCGGCTGAAAGCGCACCCCCTCCTCGTTGCTCCACGAGACCACTTCGATGGGGCGTTCGGTCTCGACGTCGGCGTCGTTCAGCGTCTCGACGGCTTCGAGCGCGCCGAGCACGCCGATGACGCCGTCGTATCGCCCGCCGTTGTACTGGCTGTCGACGTGCGAGCCGACCAGCACGGGCGCGAGGTCGTCGTTCTTCCCCTCACGCCGGCCGAAGATGTTGCCCACCACGTCGATGGTCACGTCAAGCCCGGCCGCTTCGAACCACTCCACCAGCGTGTCCCGCGCGCGCCTGTTCGCGTCCGAGAGCGCCGGCCGGTTCACGCCGCCCCGGTCGGTCGCCCCGATGTCGTTGAACCGGTCGAACCGGTCCCGGAGCCGCTCGCTCGAAATCTCTCTGTGCATGGATGCTCGTAGTGGCCGGAGGGTTTCACTCCCCCACCTCGTATGTTGGGGTGTTCAGCCCTCGTCGGGATACCGGTCGACCACGTCGTCGATATCGGGCGCGATGCGTTCCACCTCGCCGGCCGCGCGCATCGCGCTCTCGGTGTCCTTCAGTCCGTTGCCGGTGACGACGACGACGACCGATTCACCGGCCTCGATGATGCCTTCCTCGCGGGCTTTCTTCACGCCGGCAACGGGCGTCGCACCCGCCGGTTCGGCGTAGACTCCTTCGGTCCGGCCGAGCAGCGCCTCGCCCGCGAGTATCTCGTCGTCGCTCACCAGCACCGCGTCGCCGCCGCTCTCCTCCAGCGCGGTGCAGGCTTTCACCGTGTTCCGGGGGCGGCCGACGGCGATGCTGTCGGCGACGGTGTCGGCCACCTCGTCGGCGTCGTCGTGTTCCGCGAACGCGTCGTGGATTGCGCTGGCGCCCGTGGCCTGCACGCCGAGCATCTTCGGCGCGTCGTCGACGAACCCGAGGTCACGGAACTCCCGGAACCCCTTCCACCCGCCGGCTATCGTGCAGCCATCACCCATCGAGAAGACCAACCAGTCGGGCACGTCGCCGCGTGTCTGCTCGGCGAGTTCGTGACCGACGGTCCGCTTGCCCTCCACCTGAAAAGGGTTGACGGCGGCGTTCCGGTTGTACCAGCCGAAGCGCTCGGTCACCGCCATGCTGAGGTCGTAGGCCTCGTCGTAGCTCCCTTCGACGCCGAGCACGTCGGCGCCGTAGACCAGCGGTTGCGCGAGTTTCCCCTCCGGCGCGTCGCCGGGGACGAACAGCCGGCAGTCGAGGCCGCCACGGGCCGCGAAACCGGCCAACGAGGCGGCGGCGTTCCCCGTCGAGGCGCAGGTCACGATATCGCGCCCGAACTCCCGTGCTTTGGTCAGCGAAACCGCCGTCGCTCGGTCCTTCAGCACGCCGGTCGGGTTGCGGCCGTCGTCTTTCACTCGGAGGTCGACGCCGAGTTCGGCCCCGAGCGTCGGGGCGTCGAGGAGCGGGGTGCCGCCCTCGCCGAGCGTCACCGGGGTGGAACCGTCGGCGACCGGGAGGAAGGCGCGGTACTTCCATTGGGAGTCGATATTGCCGTCGAGGGGCTGGTCGAAGCGCTCGGCGACCCGGTCGTAGTCGTAGAGAACGTCGAGGATTCCCTTGACTCCGTCGTGGTTCGGGCAGGTGTAGATGAGTTGGTCGGGGTCGTACGTCTCGCCACACAGCGTACACTCCAAGGTCTCGACGTGGTCCATACAGCCCGTAGGAGAACCGGGAAAGAGAAGCTACCGCCCCACATGGACGGGGGCTCACTCCTGCTGTCCGAGTATCTTCGATTCGGCCTTACGGAGGTGTTCAAGCAGCGTCGTCTTCGAGATGCCCAGTTTCTCGGCCAGCGCGCTGGCGGACGTCTCCCGGGGCCATGTGTAGTAGCCCTCGCGCTTGGCGAGTTCGAACACCTCGCGCTGGCGTTCCGAAAGCTGGCGGGACTGGCTGCGGTGGGTGCTGTCGGTCTGACCGGACTTCATCCCCTCGACGGTGATTTCGGCGTTCATCTCCTCGCGCACCTCGTCGAGGCGCTGCTGAATCGTCGGCCGCGACTCGGCGACGATGACCGTCCAGTACTCGTAGCCGTCGTGGATGCGAATCTCCTCCTCGGGGACGAACCCGCGCGAGACGAACGCGTTGTGGATGCTGTTGTTCGGCTCGTACTCCACGAGCAGTTCCTGCGTCGCGTTGCCCGCGGCGTCGGTGCGCAGCGTCGGGTTGAAGTACTCGTTGATGCGTTTGACCTCGCCGGTCAGCGGTGACCCCTCGATGGCCTCGGCGAGTTCGTCGATGGCGGCGGTCGTGTCGGCGTAGGCGGTGAACCGCCCGCTCACGATGCCGTCGTGTTCGTACACCCCGTGGGCGATGAGGCCGGCATCTGTGTGCTCGGTGGTCTGCAGCGTCCAGCAGTCGGGGTGCCACACGCGCAGCGTTATCTGTGAGGTCTGGAACTGTTCGTTTCCGCTATGTGTGTGTGAGCTTGCCATGGTTGGGATTCTCCATTTCCGAGAGTTAATTGTTCCGGTCGTTGCAGTATATCAACAGCCAGTACCCGGCAGAGAGGTAGTCACGCTACTGCTCGCTCCCAGAAGTCAAGGAAGTTGCCGCCGAGCAGTTTCCGGCGCTCCTCGGCGTCGTAGCCCCGTTCGTTCAGGCCCGCAGAGATGGCCGGCCAGTCCTGGTAGGCTTGCATCGGGCCGAACCCGCGGCCAATAGTGACCCCGTGCTCCTCGCGGAAGCCCAGCGATTTGAACGTCCGCATGAACCCGTCGTGGAGCACCTCGGGGATTTCCGGTGTCCACGAGCCCCAGTCGGTGCCGATACCCACCCGGTCGATGCCGACGTGGTCGACCATGTAGTCGATATGGTCGAACACTTGCGAGAACGACGCCTCGGCCTCCCCGGGTTCGAGGAAAAACGGCACCGCGAGCACACCGACGTAGCCGTCGGCCTGCCGGAGCGCGGCCAACTCCTCGTCGGATTTCCCCCGGTCGTGGTCCGAGAGTTCGCTGCTGAACGTGTGGGTGTAGGCCACCGGGTCGTCCGAGACGGCGACGGCATCGAGCGTGGTTTCCCGGCCGCAATGGGAGAGGTCCACGACCATCCCGAGGTCGTTCATGCGCTCGACGGCCGCGACGCCGTGGTTCGAGAGGCCGGCGTCGACACGGTCCGTGCAGCCGTGGCCGACGAGGTTCTGACTGTTGTAGGTGAGTTGACCGACGCGGATGCCGGCGTTATACAGCTCCTCGACGGCCGCCGTGTCGCCCTCGATGGCGGCGCCGAGGTTCTGCGTGTTCGGGACGACGCCGACATCGCCGTCGGCGACGATGTCCCGAGCTTCCGCGGCTGAGGTGGCCCGGCGGAGCCACGGAACGGCGTCGAATCGGCCGTTCCAGCGCGCGAGGTCGGCGCGTACCCCGTCAGCGTAGGTGCCCGACCGGTCGAACCCCATCATCGTCGCGCTCACGAGGTTGACGCCGGCCGCCTCGAAGGCGGCCCGGAGTTCATCGCGGAAGGCGGGGTCCTCCCGTAGCTGTCGGACCTGCTCCTGCTCCATCGCGTCGTAGGCCGCGCTCGCGTCGGCGCCAGCGTCGAGTTCTTCGTGCATCCGGCGCTCGATACGGTCGGTGACCAGCAGCGGCGTCCCCCGCGGGAAGAAGTCGAACGTTGGCTCGGGCATCGTTTCGGGTCTACGTCTCGGGCTGTATGTAGGGACCACCCCACATGGTCGGGTGGCGAGCGGTCTGGTATCGGTTCTGAGCGAGAACCCGCTCGATCGACCGAGAGAGCCCGCATCCGACCGACATCCTGGCCGAGGCCGCAGAGTGCCGGTTTCGTGTGACGTCGCGGGGCTTCAACCAGACAGAACCCGTCGATGACCACGACCAGCCAACCTGTCATGTTTCTCCCAGCGATAATTAAAACATCGCTCCCGTTT
>JBDGQC010000117.1:24980-26212 GCA_042219375.1 Halolamina sp.
CGGGAGCCGACCCGCATTCACCGCTCGGTTTCGACGCCAGTAATCTCGAACCGCGCCCCACCGTGTTGCCCGTTCGTCACACGAATCTCCCAATCGTGGGCGTCCACCACCGCTTTGACGATTGCGAGACCGAACCCCGTCCCATCCGTTCGGGTCGAGTAGGCCGGTTCGAACACCTCCTCCCGTTCGTCCTCGGGGATGCCTGGCCCGTCGTCTTCGACGTAAAAGCCCGTGCCGTCGGTGGTTTCGTCGACAGTAATCGTCGCGTTCTCGTTCCCGTGTTCGACCGCGTTTCGGAACAGGTTCTCCAGTAGCTGTTGGAGCCGACTCCGGTCGGCTCTGATGGCGACCGTCGTTTCGGCGTCGAGTTCAGCGTCCGCGGTATCGACGTTCCGCCAACAGCTCTCGACGACGTCTGCGAGCGTGATGGTCTCGATGTCCGCCGTGGACTGGTTCTGCCGCGCGAGTTCCAACAGGTCCTCGATCAGCACCTCCATCCGTTCGAGTGCCTGCGCGACGTACTCCAGATGCTCGCTCGTGTACTCGGCCCGGGCGAGGTCAAGCCGTCCCGTGGCGACGTTTAACGGGTTCCGGAGGTCGTGTGAGACAATGGAGACGAAATCGTCGAGGCGCTCGTTCTGCTCTCGGAGGTTCTGCTCCCGGCGTTCGAGCTTGCGGGTGTACTCGCGGCCCTGCGCGTCGTAGAGCCCGATGACCGCTCCCACGACGCCGCCAAGCGTCACCGCGTTCACGGTCAGCAGGAACCCGAACGGCACGGGCTGACCCAGAAGGACATCGAGAACCACTATCCACACCCCCACGAGCAAGAACACGGCCATCCCGGCGAGGACCCAGGCGGCGAGACGCCACGCCTCCTCCGGTTCGACCAACTCCACGCGGGCCGTCCAGTACCCGACCGCGACCAGAACGACTCCGAGTAGCGACGGGAGAACGACCGTGAGGACGCTGGCAGTAGGCTCCTGCACCTGGAAGAACGGGACGCCGTGAGCGACAATCGAAAGCGTTCCCAGTAGCCCGATGACTATCCCCGAGCGTCGATTGGGAACTGCTTCCTTCGAGTCGTCGCTTCCGATATCCATTCCTCTCTTGTATCGAAAAGAACGCATTTCACGGTTCGGGTCACATTCCGAAGTGTTCCGGTTGAAAAAAACCGGTCAATCGCCATCGGTTCATACCGGCCGGCAGCGGTGTATGGACCGCTCTATTGTGCG
>JBDGQC010000117.1:26312-28769 GCA_042219375.1 Halolamina sp.
GTTTCTGTACATTCAACAAAAGATGTATGAGCCGGCTTCCGTGTGATATCCTCGCCGACGTAGACGCCCGGCGTTGCCGCACCGCGGGTGTCGTCACCGGCGGCCGTCGTCGGCGCTCCGGAGCGTGAACGAGAACGTGGTTCCCTCCCCAGGTTCGGATTCGACCCAGATGTCGCCGCCGTGCTGCTCGATGATGCGCTCACACAGCGCGAGGCCGATGCCGGCCGAACCCCGGTCCTTGGCGTTCCCCTGCTCGAACATCTCGAAGATGCGGTCTTGCTGGTCAGGGTCGATACCGACGCCGTCGTCGCGAACCGAGAACTGCCACATCTCGTCCGCCGGCGTGGCCCCGACGTGAACGCGCGGTGGCTCCTCCCCGCGATGGCGGAGCGCGTTCTCCAGGAGGTTCCGGAACACCTCCATGAGTTGCGTCCGGTCGGCCTGGACCGTCGGGAGGTCATCCGCGGTGACCGTCGCGTCCGTCTCCTCGATGCGGAGTTGGAGGTCATCGAGCACCGCGTCGAGCACGTCGTTCGCGTCCGTCGGTTCCAGCGGTTTCTCGCTGGATGTGACACGCGCGTATTCGAGGAGGCCGTCGACCATCTCCTGCATCCGGGTGGCGCCATCGACCGCGAAGTCGATGAACTCGCCGGCCTCCTCGTCGAGGTCGTCGGCGTATCGCCGTTCGAGTAACTGCAGGTAGCTCGAAACCATCCGTAGCGGTTCCTGAAGGTCGTGTGAGAGCATGGACGCGAACTGTTCGAGGCGCTCGTTCGACCGCTCGAGGTTCCTGTTGGCGCGCTCCAGCCGTGCGTTCGCCGCCCGTGCCTGCTCGGCGGCGCGTCGGGCACGGACCGTGTTGTAGCCGGCGACGAGGCCCGCGAGCACACCGGACTCGGTCGCGACCAGGAGGGAGAACGTCGGTTCGGTGATGGCCCGGCCTTCGTGCGCCCGGATAGCGACGGTCAATCCCGTAACAGTAGCGAAGAGGAAGCCCCCGACGAGACTCCACCACAACACCGTCCATTGCCCCTCGGTTTCGAGGTCGGTCCGCGACAGCCAGTAGCCGGCACAGACGATGCCGACCGCCAGAACTCCGTCCAGAACGAACGCGGCCAGCGGGCCGACCTGCTGGTTCAGCGTGGCTACTTCTTCCCAGTGGTGGCCGGCGGCGACAGCCATCAGAACTGTTCCCACGCCGATGATGAGGACGGCCGGCTTCGGCAGGTGGCGACGACTGCTCATCCGTCGCCCCCGATTCGGGAGGGCGGAGCCTGCTGGCGGTCCTGCAAGTCCGGATTCGTGGCCACAGACCACGGTGACGGCCTTCCCACCCCCGTCATATAACTATGGTATCAATTCTCGCAGTTAATTCTGATGGCCAATCCCGAACCGGTCCTGCGAAACGCACGCCACATGCCGGAGCGCTCTCGCTCAACTGCGAGGAACCCTGTTTCGCTGATGAAGCCGCCGGAGGGTGCGCGGCCGGGGTCGGGGAACCAGCGTCAGCTTGAACTGTTGACAGCGTCGACACGGAGGTATGGGAACGAAGCAAATCCGCGTGAGCGAGGACCTACACGCTCGCCTCAAAGCCGAACGAGAGGAAGGTGAAACTCTGGGTGAGACGCTGGAACGCCTGCTGGGCAACTACGGGTTGGTAGACTTCGCGGACGACATGGCCGAAGTAGCCGACGAGCACCCGACTGTCGAGGAACTGGAGCAGTCGATTGAGGAATCCGACGAGCGGGCCCGCGAAGAGATCGAGGAGCAGCTTTCGTGATTCTCGATACGCAGTATCTCGGATCGCTGGCCAAACAGGACCCGGACGCCCGAGCGCTGGCAGAGGAAATCGACGCCAGCGAGACACCGACGCGGATTCCGTCCTCGGTTGTCTGGGAGATTTTCTACGGTCCCGGAAAGCTCACGGACGGCCATGCCACACGGATTCGGCGGAACTACGAATCGTTATTCGAGGCGTCTACCATTATCGAACTGGACGAGAAGAGCGCTCGCCGTGCTGGCACGCTTCGTGGGAAACACGAGGCATCGAATCGACTGAAAAGCCTCGACGGTGCCGATTCCGCGGTTGCCGCTCACGGCCTGATTCTCGCCGAACCAGTAGTCTCGAACGACGCCGACCTTCAGGACGTGGAAGGGCTGGAGGTCGTAACGTACTAAGCGGCTGCAATCATCCACTTTCCCGCCCCGTACCTGTGCTGTCGCCCATTTCTCGAATTCCCCATACTTCGGACCCCGACTCGCGATTCCCCAACTCCCGGAGCGTCTCGACGTGATTCCGACGCGGTCGCGGCAAGTTATCGGTTTCAGCTTGTGTGATGCAGCGATACAGTTCTTGAGGGGTAGTTCACGAGCGTAGAGGAAACTGATAGGCCCTGGCGTTATTCGTCACCATCACTTCGTTCGCAGGAATCATGGGCCCTGGCGGATTTGAACCAC
>JBDGQC010000010.1:0-17805 GCA_042219375.1 Halolamina sp.
CGGCGCGACAGGAGAAGGGCCAGTCGTAGCCCTGGGCCTCCGCGGCCTCGAGGATATACTCGCCCTGGTTCACGTCGAGGGTGCCGTAATCCTCGTCCGAGAGGCCGGCGTCGGCGGCCTGCTCGAAGAGGTCGTCGTCGTCCATCGACCAGCCGTGGTCGTCAAGCACTTCGTAGTTGAGGTATTCGACGGTAGGCATCACCTCGTGGTACACAACCCACCATATAGGGCTTTGCGGTTCGAGACGCCAAACCGCCGTCGTCAGGGGATTAGGCCGGCCAAAAACGGCGGAACACCGCCCCCTCGCCCCGGCCGAATTCGCCGGACATGACCGTGGGAAGATATCTCACGACGAACACAAGAGAGCCGGCTGAGCGAACCGGTCGGTTCGCGGTTCACCGAAGCGAAAAACCGAGTTAGTTCGCGGTTCAGCGAAGCGAGCACCGATTCAGAAGCGGTCCGGCGCGAACGCCGAGAGGTCCACGCCCGGGTCCTCGCCGCGCACGAGGTCCGCGACGACCTTTCCGGAGTACGGGCCGAGCATCAGCCCCGTCGGGCCGTGGCCCGTCGCGACGTAAGCGCCCTCGATGTCCGGCACCGCGCCCAAGACGGGGAGGCCGTCCGGGCTTCCGGGTCGCAGGCCGACGCGTATCTCCTCCAACGTGGCGTCGTCGAGGCCGGGTGCCAGCCGAAGCCCCGCGCTCAGTACCTCACCGACGCCGCCGGCGGTAATCCGCGGGTCGAACCCGACACCTTCCTCGCGGGTGGCGCCGACGACCATCCGGCCGTCGGCCCAAGG
This sequence comes from Halolamina sp., assembly GCA_042219375.1. GTDB lineage: Archaea > Halobacteriota > Halobacteria > Halobacteriales > Haloferacaceae > Halolamina. Next base: position 800 of record JBDGQC010000010.1, read on the forward strand.
GACGATGTAGTTGTCCCGGTAGCCGCCGACGATTGGCCACTCGTCGGTGTCGCGTTCGGCGGCCGCCTCCGTGGCCGCGCCGTCGAGATGGACAATCTGCCCCCGAATCGGCTCGACCGGCAGGGCGAGGCCGAGGTCCTCGCCGAACGCCGCTGACCACGCACCACCGGCGACGACGACCCGGTCGGCGTCGATGCATTCGCTCTCGCCGGCGGTGCGTTGCTGCTGCCGAGAGGTGCCGCCGTGAGCATCCACGACTACGCTCGACACGGCGCCAGTCTTGACCAAGATTTCCTCGACGGTGCCGGTGAACGTCGTGAGTCCGCTGCGGCGGGCCGCCCGGCGGAGCCCCTCGGTGAACCGCTTGCCGTCGACGCGGGCGGCGTTGCTGAACCGCATCGCGCGCTCGACATCCGCGAGTGGCGGGAACGCCTCGGCCGCCGTCGCGGGGTCGATTTCTCCGAACGCGTCGTCGCTCGGTCCCCCGGGCGTCTCCTGACGGCGCTGGACGCGCTCCAGGTCCGCCTCGAACGCCGGAACCTCGTCGGCGTCGACGGCGACCGAGAGCAGGTCGCTCTCCCGGTAGCCGTGGTCGTCGATACCCTGGGCCTCGATACGCCGGACGAGCGTCGGGTAGTGGGCCGCCGCCTCGACGGCGAACGCGTACCAGTCCTCGTTCTCCCGCCGACTGCTGGTCGAAGGGGAGATGATTCCCGCGCCCGCGTCGGTCGCGCTGCCCTCCTTCTCGGCGTCCACGAGCACCGTCTCCACGCCGTTCGCCGCCAGGTGGAACGCCGTTGCCGTGCCGACGATGCCGCCCCCGACGACCACGACGTCCGTCTGTTCGGCCATAGGCGGCCTGCGACGAGTGGCACAAAAACCGTTGTGCTCGGTTCCGGCGACACGGCGGGACGGGGGTCACTCGACCTGCGCCCGGCCGCTCGTCGCGGACTGAATCCGGTCCCGTAACGCCGCGCTCTCGTCCACGGGAACCGACACGTCGAACGCAACGTCGGCCTCGTAGGCCGCGTCGAACTCACAGTCCGCGCTCTCCAACAACCCCCGGACGGACCCGGAGTCGTCGTAGTCCACGGTGACGGTGAAGCGATGCCGCGGCCGTTGCTCGGCGATACCGGCGTCGTCGACGGCGTCCTTGACCGCACGGGAGTAGGCTCGCGCGAGGCCGCCGACGCCGAGGTTGGTTCCGCCGTAGTAGCGCGTGACGACGGCGACGACGTTGCGTAGCTCCCGCTGCTGGAGCACGTTCAGCGCCGGCTTTCCCGATGAGCCAGTCGGTTCGCCGTCGTCGCTCTGGTACTCCCGGAGCAGCACCTCGTTCGCGCGCTCGGGTGTGGCCTCGCCCGCGGGGACGCGATAGGCGGGAACGTTGTGCGTGGCATCGTCGTACTCCGCGCGCACCGCCTCGATGAACGCCTCCGCCTCGTCGACGCTGTCGGCCCTATCGACGTGGCCGATGAACTCCGAGCCCCGGACCTCGAACCCAGCCTGTCCGTGGCCGGAGACGGTCCGAAAGCTGTCCGACACGGCTCAGAAACCCACCTGCCGGACGAACGGCAGGCCCCGGATTTCCGTCAGCAGGTCGCCGGGGGGTTCGGCGTCGAGGATGACGTAGAGTTTGGGCTCGTCGGCGAACTCCGGGTCGTCGGACAGCACCTGCCGGATGGTCAGCCCCTCGTCGGCGATGAGCCCCGTCACGTCCGCGACCAGGCCGGGCGCGTCCGGGTTCCCTACCTCTACGGTGACGACGGTGAGGTCAAGCACCGGCGCGAGGTCCATCAGACTCGGCACCGCCGAGATGTTCTGGAAGATGCGCCGGAGTTCGTCGTCGGCCAGCAGCGCGTCGGTCGTGGAGTCCACCACCCGCCGGTCCACGCCGATTTCGCTGGCGATCTGGGTGTTGGGTATCTCGATGCTCCCCGAGACCACCCGTCCTTCGTCGTTGACGGAGAAGCCCCGTTCGAGCAGCAGTCGGACAACCGCCTGCTGGGAGGGCGACCCCTCGAACTTCTCCATGATCTCGTCGAACATCCGTTGTCCGTGGGTGTTCGCCGGATAGCTTAAAACCCCGCGGGCGGGAAGCTTCTTGACCGCCGCGCCCACACGACCGGTATGGCCGACCTCCAGTCGTGTTTCTTCTGTGGCACCGCCGAGGACGTACAGGAGTACGCCGTGGTCCCGCAGCGGTTCACCGACGACGGCCCGCGCTCGGCGGCCCTCTGTGGCGGGTGCAAGACCAAACTCCTGCAGGTCATCGAGCCGTTTACTGAGCGCCTCGACTCGGACGGCCGCGAGGGCGGCGACCGCACAACAGCAAGCGGCGCGGCGACCAACAACGATGCGGACGTCACGGCCGGGGCATCCGGGAGCGAACAGACCGAGCAGACGACTGACGAGGCCGACGAGACGGGACTCGCCGATATCGTCGGCGGAACCGACGACGATGGTTCGACCACCCCGGATGTAGGGAGTGGACAGAACGCCGGACGCAGTCCGAGCGCCGGAAACAATCCGAACGCCAGGGGGAGTCCACGTGCCGAGAGGAATCCAGACACCGGAAGCCGCTCGGGTGGCTCGTCCACGCCGCCGAACTACCGCCGGGCGATGCGGATGCTCTCGAACCGGGAGTTCCCGCTGGACCGGTCGGAGGTGGAGTCGATGCTCGCCGGGGCGTACGATATGGAGCGTCACGAGGTCGAGGCGGTGCTTCACCACGCCACGGAAACCGGCGACCTGCGCGAGGAGGACGGGGAGTTCTACCGGGGTTAGAGTTCGCCTTTGGTGCTCGGCGTGTCACTCCGGCGCTCATCGTGGCGGGTGGCGTCGTCGAGCGCCCGCGCGAGGCCCTTGAACAGCGCCTCAACCTCGTGGTGGGCGTTCTCCCCGTCGATTTCGACGTGGAGGGTGAGGCCGGCGTGCTGGCCGAGCGAGCGCGCGAAGTGCCGCGCGAGCACGCTGGTGAACTCGCCGACGACCGCCTGGGAGAACCCGCCGTCGAAGCGGAAGTAGGGCCGGCCCGACACGTCCACGACGACGCTCGCCCGCGCCTCGTCCATCGGGACTGTGCGGTCGGCGAACCGCCGGATTGCGGCGCGGTCCCCGAGCGCCTCGTCGAACGCCTGCCCCAGGACGATACCCACGTCCTCGACGGTGTGGTGCTCGTCGACGTTCAGGTCGCCGTCGCAGGCCAGTTCGAGGTCGAACAACCCGTGGCGGGCAAAGGAATCCAGCATGTGGTCGAGGAAGCCGACACCGGTGTCCACGTCGCTCTCGCCGTCGCCGTCGATGGCGAGGGTGCAGTCGATGGCCGTCTCGGCTGTCTCCCGGCTCACGGTCGCGCGGCGCTCGCTCATGTGTGGGAAGCGTGGGGCCCGGCAGGAAAGCGGTTGCGCTTGTGGTAACGGGGATATTGTCGCTGCGGCAGGTTCAGATGTTCATCCCGTCGCGGAGCGTGAATCGTCCCTCGTACAGCGCCGTTCCGACGACGACGGCCGCGGCACCCGCGTCCCGCAACTCGGCCACGTCGTCCAACTCCGAGACGCCGCCGCTCGCGACGACAGGGATATCCACAGCATCAACCACTCGTTCGACGGCCTTCCGGTCGATACCCTCCAGTTGTCCCTCAACGTCGACGTTGGTGAACAGTATCGAACCGGCACCCAACTCCTCGTAGCGCGCGGCGGCCTCGGCGGGGTCCAGCCCGGTGCCCTCAGTCCAGCCCGAGACGACGACCTCGCCCGCCTTCGCGTCGAGGCTCACCATCACACTCTCGGGGTGGGTTTCGCTGATGCGCTCGACCAGTTCCGGCTCCTCGACGGCCGCGGTGCCGAGAATCACCCGGTCTGCGCCGAGTGAAAGCAGCGACTCGGCGTCCGCCCTGGTTCGGATGCCACCGCCGACCTGCACGTCGTGGTCCGGGGCAGTAGCGTCGATGATGGCCTCGATGGCCGCCGCGTTCTCGCGTTCGCCCTCGAAGGCGCCGTCGAGGTCCACGAGGTGGAGCGTCTCGGCGCCCTCGTCGAGCCAGCGCTGGGCCGCCTCGACGGGGTCGCCGTAGCGTTTCCCGCTGTCCCGCTCGCCCTGGACTAACTGGACCGCCTCGCCGTCCTGTACGTCGACGGCGGGGATGAGTTCGAAGCTGGGGAACTGGGTCACGTACGCGGGAAGGTAGAGAGACGTTTTAGGGGTAGCGGATGGTGGCGCACCCCTGTGGTGGGGCTACCGAGGACTTTTCCGGCCGCCGGACGACCTATAGGTGATGAGTAGCGAGAACGACAGCCGTCCCCGCGACGACTCGGGGCAGTACGCCCCCGAGGTGACTGCCGAGGGGGTGCTCGGCGTTTTCGAGGCGGTCGAGGGGCCAACCATCACCACGACGGACGTGGCGAACACGCTCGGGTGCTCCCGGGACGTCGCGCGGAACCGTCTCGCGGAGTTACACGAGCGGGGTCTCGTGGACCGCCGGAAATCCGGCCGCATCGTGCTCTGGTGGCGAATCGACGACAGCGAGACGCCGGCGTGGAAACAGGTAGAGGGTGCCCTCGCTGAGACGGATGTCCCGGAGGGGATGAGAGAGGAGAGACGCCGACTCCGTACCGAGTGGAATGACGATACTGGCGCTTGACAACTCGGTCGCGAGCGATCTGGTCGCGGGAATGGACTACCCCGGCGAGTTTCTGGAGACCTTCCCAAGAGACACCGACGTCGTTCTCCCGTCTATCGTCTGGTTCGAGGCGATGGTTCCGGCGTTCCGCTCGGGAGACGGCCGCACCGTGCGGGAAACGCAGTCCGCCTTGGGGAAACTACCGCTGCTCGAGTTCGGGCGGGAAGCGGCCAACGAGACGGCCGAGATACGCGCCGAACTGCTCGACCGGGGAGAGCCGGTCGGCGCCCCGGACGTGATGATCGCCGGGACCGCGAGAGCGAACAATGCGGCCATCGTGACGACCAACGCGAACGATTTCGACAGGATTTCTGAGTTGGACGTTCACGGCCTGCTGGAAGACCGGCAGGCCGAAACGAGCGACAGCCGGTAAGCGGTCAGGTCGTACGGAACGCCCGGTCGCCCGCGTCGCCCAGCCCCGGTACGATGAAGCCGTCGTCGTCGAGTTCGTCGTCGATGGCGACCGTCAGCAGGTCGGTCTGCGGGTACTGCTCGCTCACCCGCAGCAGCCCCTCCGGGGCGGAGACCGCAGAGAGTACGAACAGGTCCTCGGGGTCCTCCTCGGCCTCCTCCAGAACGTGCTCAAGCACCGTACACATCGTCGACCCCGTCGCCAGCATCGGGTCGGCGACGACGACGGTGTCCTCGCTCGTGATTTCGGGGAGCTTCTGGTAATCGACGGAGATGGGGAACGCGCCCGTCTCGTCCATCCCGGCCTCCTCGTTCCGGCCGGCGGAGATGACCCCCTGCTTGGCGCGGGGGAACGCCTTCAGCAGCCCCTCGACGAACGGCGTGGCCGCGCGGAGGACGTTGATGATGACCACGTTATCGAGGCCTTTGACCCGCTCGCCGGTGGTTTCGGTCAGCGGCGTCTCGACGGTGACGTACTCCGTCTCCATCGCGCCGTCGATGATTTCGTAGCCGCAGATGCGGCCGAGTTTCACCAGCCCCTTGCGGAAGGCGACCTGTTCGGTTTCCTTGTCCCGGATGCGCGAGAGCGTGTCCTTCGCGAGCGCGTGCGTGACGAGCGACGCCTGGTCCCGGTCTTCGATTGGCATTATCGGTCGAGAGGACGCCTCCCGTATAAACTGGGGCGGTTCGTCGGCATCTCACCCGTCAGAACAGTCCCTCCGTGTGTTTGTGCCGCCGGTAGAGATACACCAGCGCCGTCGGGAGCGCAAACACGTACCCGACGACGGCGTACAGCGTACCGTTGGGCTCCCAACCCGCGCCAGCGCGTGACACCGCCACGGCGTCCCGGTAGAACGCGACCGGGAGGAAAACGAACCGGACGAGCAACGCGAGCGCGAACAGGAGCACCACCGGAGCCAGTAGTGCAACCGCGAGGTCGGGGTGGGCGCGTTCGGCGGCGTCGAGCACGCTGCCGACGGCGCCGATGCCCGCGAGCGCCGGCGCCACCAGAACCACTCGGAACCAGTTCGAACGAACTGTCCGACCCTCGTAGTAGAGGAGTTCATCCCCGGTCAGGAGCGCCGGGTTGCCGACGTGTCGCTGGCGCTTGAACAGGTAGTAGCCGCAGGCGAGCGTCGCGAACAGCGCCCCCACCAGCATGTAGAACGAGCGGTCGGGCGTCCACCCCACTTCCGTCGCTTCACGGAGTTTCCCCGCATCGAGAAACAGCAGGACGGGAAGCACGACCAACCGAACCAGCAGCGCGAGGAGCAACAGCCCCACCACGACGAACGCGGTGCCGTCGCTGACCGTTTCGAGACTGCTCCGGTCGACGGCGCCGAACAGCGCGACCGGCACGGACCAGAGGGCGAGAACCAGGCCGCTGAACAGCGTCGCCCGGGTGAGCCACGCCCAGACCCGAGAGTCGGTCGGGTCGCCGTCACCGCGCCACGCGTCGGGCGGGCGTTCGAGTTCGCCCGTCGGTGGTTCCTCGGGCGGTGCCTCATCCCCGCCTGAGACAGCGTCCGTCCCCGCCGCTGGGCGGACGCTGGACCCTGAACGCCTCGCCCTTCCTGAACTGTCAGTAGCCGAATCGAAGGCACCGTCAGCAGTCTCGTCGGCGGCCTCGTCCGGGAACTCCACCCACTCGTTTCCGTCCGCCCCGTCGCTTTCATCCGCCTCGTCCCTTTCGTCCGCTCCGTCGGTGTTCTCCGCACCGTCGCTTCCGTCCGCCCCGTCGGCGTCCTCCGGGGGCGTCCACTCCGACGCATCAACACCGCGGCGCTCCTCGTCAGTCACGGAACACCCCTCGCTGTCGGCACATGGGCCGATGCTGTAACGGGGCCGGCAAAAGGATTCGGCTGGCTACACGAACTTCCGAACCCGCATGTCCAGCGTGTCCAGGTCCAGAATCGGCGCGTAGCCGTAGTCGGGTTCGATGTTGACGGATTTCTGGAAGTCGGTCTGCTCCTGCCAACAGCCCGAGTTGACCGCGAGCACGTTGTGGTACTTCCCCCAGCCGAGTTTGTGGACGTGGCCGGTGTGGAACACGTCGGGCACCTCGTCGATGACCAGGTAATCCTGCTCCTCGGGCGCCAGCCGGATGTGGCCGCCGTACTGCGGGGCGACGTGGCGCTTTTTCAGCAGTTGATACATCGCCTCGTGTGGGTTGTCGTAGCTGGCTTTCTCCTCCGGGAGTTCGGCGATGACCTCGTCCAGCGAGACGCCGTGGTACATCAGCACCGAGACGCCCTCGACGGTGACCGTCGAGGGGTTGCTGGTGAACCGGGCGTCGTGGGCGCTCATGATGTCCCGGAGTTCCTCGGTGAACGCCGGCTGAGGTTCCGCGAGGCGGACGGCGTCGTGGTTCCCGGGAATCATGATTATCTCCATGTCGCCGGGGACCTGCTTGAGTTTCTCCGAGAACGCCCGGTACTGGTCATAGATGTCCACCACGTCGAGTTCCTCGTCCTGGTCGGGGTAGACGCCGACGCCCTCCACCATGTCACCCGCGATGAGGAGGTACTCCACCGCCTCGGCTTCGGGGGTGTGGAGCCACTCGGCGAACCGGTCCCACGCCTCGGCGGCGAACTCCTGGCTCCCGACGTGCACGTCCGAGATGAGCGCCGCCTGCACGTGCCGGTCGGCGGTGTCCGGCCGGTGCGTCCGGGGCACGTCCGGGAAATGGAGTTCGTCCACGAACATGATGCCGCCGTCGTCGGCGAGCGTGCCCGAGACGGCGAGACACTCGTCCAGCAGCAGGTCGTCAACCAGCGGCGCGAACGCCCGGTCTTTCATCACCAGGCAGGGGAACGTCCCGGTGGTGTCCTCCAGTTCGAGTATCCAATGACCCGACGCGGTCGAGCGAATGTCGTCTACCAGCCCGATCATCTCGGCGTCGGTCCCCCCGCTCATCGATTGAATCGCCTCAGCCGGCCGGTGGTTCACCCGCCCGCCGAGCAGCCCCGAAAGCCGCTCGTACCGGTCGCGGAAGACGCCGACGAACTCCTCGTACTCTCCCGTCCCGGTGCTCTGGCCGGTCATGTCGTTGCGTATCTCCGGGGCAGGGGGTGAGCGGTCCCCAATCGCGTCCGCCGTTCGCGCGCCCGCGTCGCCCGCGTGTGACCCCTTCGTTTCGACTCCACTATCCACCGCCTTGTTGTTGTTCTCCCCTGTATCTGTTGCAGTCGAAATGTTGGTTTCGTCAGGAGCGGCGGAGCCGTCGTCACCGGTCAGCAGTTCGGTCGCTGGCGTGGGGTCGTTGCCGGCGTCCATATCCGTGGGCGCGTTCTCCAGGCCGGGCGAGGTGTTTCCCCCGGGACCGGCGGCGCCCTCGTCGCCAGTCGCGTCAGTAAGGAGTCCGCCGTCGAGTGCCGTCTCGACGTGTTCAGTCGTGATGACGAAGGCGTCGGGCGGCGCGGCGTCGACGGCAGCCTCCAGAGCGAGGTCGGGGTCCGCGGCGTTCGCGAGCAGGGTCACGGCCTCGCGGTCGGCGTTGTAGCCGCGACTCGTGAGTTTCCGCACGAGACGCCGGTGGGACTCCTGTGGCACGCACCTCTCTCGGGGAGGCACGGGCAAAAGGATACGGGAACGCGCCCCGCGAACGCTGCGACGGCCAGCCGGCTGTTAGCTCTCGGCCTCTGGCGACCAGTTACACGACGTGCCGGTGGTGAGGTTCTCGGCGTCGACGTACTCCGTCAGGCAGGCGTAGTTACAGAACGGCAACGTCTCGGCGTTCGGGTCACCCTCCGAGACGTACACCGGGTCGTGCTCCTCGACGGCACAGCCACAGTACAGACAATCGGTCATACCCGGGTTTCGGGTCGAGGATGTATGGGGGTTTCGCCGCCGTCGAACCCCCTCGCTTCATATCGAAACCGGGTGACGGAATCACGTCTGACGGCCATCGGAAGGCGTGGACCCGACCTCTCCGTACCGCTCAATAGCGGTCGGGTCGGTTCCGGTGGGTTATTCGTCGCTGTCGTCGTCCTCGTCGTCGCCGTTTTCGTCGTCCTCCTCGCCGGCGGAGAGGCCGTCGTCGCGCTCGCGGTCGAGCGCACGCTCAGCGTCCTGGTAGTCGCTGTAGCCGTCGAACCAGCGCGCGATGCGCTCGATGCGGTCCACGACGTGGGCGGGTTCGCCGGAACGGGAGAGTTCGTGGCCCTCGCGCGGATAGCGTACGAACCGGGTGTCGGTGCCCTGCTTGCGAAGCATGCGGTACCAGAGCTCAGCGGTGCAGACCGGGGTGCGGTAGTCGTCGTCGGAATGAATCACCAACGTCGGCGTCTCGACCTTGTGGGCGTGTCCGGTCGGGGACTGCTCCCAGAGGAACTCCGGGTCCTCCCACGGCGTGGCGTCGAAGTCGCCCTCGACCAGTTTGTAGGCGCCGTCTGTGGAGCCGTAGAACCCGGTGAGGTCGTAGACGCCGCGCTGGGAAACCGCCGAGCGGAAGAAGTCCGACTGGCCGACCGCCCAGGAAGTCATGAACCCGCCGAAGGAGCCGCCGGTGAGGTGAACGTCGTCCTCGTCGACGTAGTCGCGGTCGGTCAGCAGGTCCACGCCCGCCATCACGTCGGTCAGGGTCACGTCACCCCAGTCGCGTTCGATGGCCTGCATGTACTCCTTACCGTAGCCTGTGGAGCCGCGGGGGTTCGACCAGAACACCACGTAGCCGCGGGCGGCGAGGGTCTGGAACTCGTGCCACATCGTCCCGGCGGTGGTCCACATCGCGTGGGGGCCGCCGTGGACTTCGACCGCGAGCGGATACTGGCCGTCCACCTCGAACTCTTCCGGGGTGATGGTCCAGCCGTGGACCTCGCCCTGCCGGGAGTCGAAATGGAGCTCCTCCGGTTCCTGCAGGTCGACGGTACTGAGATAGTCGTCGTTGAGTTCCGAGAGCCGCACGCAGCCATCGCGCTCGACACCGACGCCGCCGTCGAGGCCCGTTTCCTCGGCCGCCTCGCGCGTACAGATGAACACGTCACCGGGGTGGTCCCACTCGCTCATCGCGAAGGCGAAGCGCTCCTCGCCGACGGTGCCCGCGCTCACGGCGCCCGGCCGGACCACCCGACGCGGCGCCTCGTTGGCGTCGCCGGGGGCCGACCAGACGCTGGTCTTGCCCTCGTCGGGCGTGGAGAAGAACAGCCGGTCGCCCGCGGGGGTCCATTGCGGCGCAGCCTCGTACCCCAGGCCGCGGTCGAGGTCCTCGGTAATCCAGGCCACTTCGCCGCTCGCGACCTCCAGGACTTTGAGTTCGGTGGGCTGGATGCTCGACTGCTCCTCCTCGCTGTAGAGGAAGGCCAGGTCACCCTCGCCGTTCGCGGCGAGGCCGGCGCCCCAGCCGCTGGACTCGTGGACCTTCTCAGCCTCGTCGGCGTCCGTGTCGTAGGCGTAGATAGAGTAGCGAACGGAGTCGTCGGGGTCCTCGCCTACGTCGTTGGCCGCGTAGTAGAGCGTCGCGTCGTCACCCCACTCGGGCGCGTTGTAGTCGACATCGCCGTCGGTCAAGCGTTCGACTTCCACGTCCTCGGCGCTCGGGAGGCCGTCGCCGACGTGGGCGACGTAGACGTGCGAACGCGTGCCGTCGAAGTAGGACTGGGCGGAGCGGTAGACAGTTCGGTCGATGACCCGCGGGTCGGGGTCTTCGCGTTCGTACTCCTCCTCATCGCTGATGTCGCAGTCCTGGCCCTCCTCGCGTTCGTCCTCGGTCGTGGACTGGGTGAACGCGATGCGGTCGCCGTCGGGCGACCACGCGATGGACTGGACGCCGGCAGGAACCTCCGTCACCTGCCGGGCCTCACCGCCGTCAACGGGGATGAGCCAGAGCTGCGGCCGGTCGTCGTCCTTCCCGCGGTTGGAGACGAAGGCGATGCGGTCGCCGTCGGGCGACCAGCGCGGCTGGCTGTCTGCACCCTCGGAGACGGTGAACTGTCGAGGCTCCTCGCTTCCGTCGCTTGGGACGAGGTGGACGGTCGCCTCGTAGCTCTCGTCGTCGTCGGGGACCTGGCGGACGAACGCAACCTGCTCGCCGTCGGGCGAAAGCCGCACGTCGCCGGGCTTGGCGATATCGTGATAGTCGGACGCTTGGACGCGTGCCATACCGTGTCGGCGGCCCTATGAACCGAAAGGGTGTCGGTTACGGCGGGGTGTGCAGTCAGAAACCCTATACCCGCGCCGCCTGAACCTGTTCGTAGATGAGTGCAGGAGAGGGTCCCCCGCCGAACTCACCTCCCAGCGAGGCCGACGATGACGAGAGCCTGCTGACCCGGTTCCGGACCGCCGAGACAGGGCCGTTGATGTTCATCCGGGAGATGCTGACCAGCGTGGCCACCGTCGCCGCGGTCGGCCTGCTGCTGTTCGCAATCAGCGGCGTCTGGCCGCCGATGGTCGCCGTCGAGAGCGGGAGCATGAACCCCCACATGCAGAAAGGCGACCTGGTGTTCGTCACCGAACCGGGGCGGTACATGCCCGACTACACCCACAACGACACCGGCGTCGTCACCTACAAAACGGGCGAGGAGGAGGGGTATCGGACCTTCGAGAGTTACGGCTCCGTCGTGGTCTACAAGAACCCCTCGACGTTCGGGCCGCCTATCATCCACCGCGCGCGGTTCTGGGTGACTGAGGGGGAGAACTGGTACGACGAGGCCGACGAGCAGTACATCAGCGCCGATAGCTGTGCGGAACTGCTCAACTGTCCGGCACCCCACAGCGGCTTCATCACCAAAGGCGACAACAACCCCTACTACGACCAGGCCAACGGGATTAGCTCGCCCGTCAAACCCGAGTGGGTCGTCGGCACCGCCCGCCTCCGCATCCCGTATCTGGGTTGGGTTCGCCTGGGCTTCTCCGGCGCCGCCTCGGGCAACCCGCTCGTTCCCAGCATCGCCTCTCCGAGTGATTCAGGTATCGTCACGGCAGGGCATTCCCGTGTCGCCTCCACGGGTGATACAGATTTCGTCCCCGGGTCGGCCGTCGACCGCCTGGATGCGGCTGAGCGGGACCTGACCGCCGTCGAGCGAGTCCGAACCTCGTTCGAGCGGGCCCCAGCCTCCTCCTCGCCCGGGGGTGCGGGCGGACCTGTCGCTTCCTGAGCGGTCTCGAAACGAACGGTCCCTGAGCGGTCTCGAAACGAACGGTCCCTGAACGGCCTCGAAACGAACGGTTTCGAGCGGTGCTCAGTTGTCGAAGCGGGCCTGGACGAACGGCTGCGCGTTCTCGATATCCCCAAGGCGGGAGTCCGAGAGCAGCACGGCTTCGGTTTCCTCGATGGGGACCGACAGCGAGATTTCCTTCGTCCGCCCGTAGCGGCCCTTCGAGACGACGACGGCGTTGACGATGCCCAGCATGTCGAGTTCGCTGATGAGGTCCGTGACGCGGCGCTGGGTCAGCACGTCGGCGTCGATTTCCTCACAGAGCCGTTTGTAGATGTTGAACACCTCGCCCGTGTTGATGTTATGGACGCCGTTTTTCTCCAGCAGGATGGTCGCGAACAGGACGATTTTGCTCTGGGTCGGGAGCGTGCGCACGACCTCGACCACCCGGTCGAGTTCAATCTTGTCCTGAGCCTGCCGGACGTGCTGTTCCTCGACGGTTTCGGCCTGGCTGCGCTCGGCGAGTTCGCCCGCGGTGCGGAGTAGGTCCAGCGCGCGGCGCGCGTCCCCGTGTTCCTGCGCGGCGAAGGCCGCACAGAGCGGAATCACGTCGTCAGTGAGCGCGTCCTCCTTGAACGCGACCTCCGACCGGTGCTGGAGGATGTCCCGGAGCTGGTTGGCGTCGTACGGCGGGAAGACGATTTCCTCCTCGCCGAGGCTGGATTTGACCCGCGGGTCGAGGAAATCGGTGAACTTCAGGTCGTTGGAGATACCCATGATGGAGATGCGGGAGTTCTCCAGTTCGGAGTTCATCCGCGAGAGGTTGTAGAGCGTGTCGTCGCCGGATTTCTCGACGAGCTTGTCGATTTCGTCGAGCATGATGACGACCACGCGCTCGTGGTAGTCGATGGCGTCGAAGAAGGTGGAGTAGACCCGGTCGGTGGGCCACCCGGTCATGGGCACCTCCTCCATCTCCTCCCGGTCGGCCTCCAACTCGGCGATGCGCTCGTCGACGGCCGCGGCGTTCTCGAACTCTTCGCCCTGGAGCGCGCCGTCGTCCTCACTCTGAAGCGCGCCATCCCCATCCGTCGAGAGCGCGCCGTCGTTCGACAGAATACCGTCCCCGTCGGTGCCGCCGGAGCCTTCGGTAGTCTCCGAACGGAGCTCCCGAAGCGCCTCCAGCCGTTCGTCGACGACAGCCCGGTTCTTCTCGATGAACTTGTTCGCGAGTTGGGCGAGCACCCGATACTGGGTGTCGGTGATTTCGCAGTTGATGTACTCCACCTCGCAGGGCACGTCGTACTTCTGGGAGGTGGACTCCAGTTCCTGGCTCACGAACTTCGCGCTCGCGGTCTTCCCGGTCCCCGTCTTGCCGTAGATGAGGATGTTCGACGGCGTGTCCCCCCGGAGCGCCGAAACGAGAATCGTCGCCATCTGGTTGATCTGGTCGGTGCGGTGCGGGAGTTCGTGTGGCGTGTAGGAGGGCCGGAGCACCTCCTTGTTCTGGAAAATCGGCTCGCCGGCCATCAGGTCGTCGAACAGCCCCTGGCTGTCCTCGTCCTCGTCGCCGAGCATCCGGTCGATGTCGACGCCGCCGGTGTCGAGATTGACGTCGGCGTCGATGTCCGCGGTATCGATGTTCGCCACCGCGTCCTCGCCGGTGGTCACGGCGTCCGCCCCGACCGGTTGTGTTCCGGTGCCTCTCCAGCCATCCTTGTCGTCCTCCCGTGTGTCGTTCCCATCCGTTGAGTTGTCGTCGGTCATGTGGACCCCTCCGTTTCGACTGGAACACGGTCCCCGAATCCGCAGATGTGGCGGCTGTAAGGCCCTGTTCCGGCCTTTTGTCGAAACCCAGCCGCGAGGAACCGTCCAGTTGATGCAGTCGAACCAAAAGAAGAGGTGCATTAAAAACCTATCCCTGTTCGGCCGGGTTTCCCTCCCGTTCCGGAATGGTGGCGATGGGGAGAGGAGCGTTCCACAGGGAACAAAGGGGAGGTGCCCCCGGTTTCTCGTGGAACGGTTCAACACCGCTGCCGACATCGAAAGCAGTTTCATCGGATCGAGCAGTTTCGTCGGATCGCTCTATCCGAGCCGGCAGGCACGGCGAAGGCAGCGGTAGCCATTCGCGTCTATCGACGCTGAGGCGTGGTTTCAACGGGTTCAGAGACGCCGAATCCAGACAGGTACCGGATTCTCGTTCGACCGGACTGTATCAGGAACAGTTGAAGACCGATCAGGATTGGTGGAGCCCGTCGAAGGGAAACGGTGGCTCGGTAGACAGACCCCCCCACCCCCTTGTTTCGGGTGGAAACGCCAGCAAGGTGGGGGGTGGGGGACAATCACGGCAGAAATAGCCCCTACTGGAGCGGTAGTTTTACTACCCAAGGTGAAAAGTTAGTCCGTACTGCAACCGCTCTACTTTCTTTCTCGGGGGTTTTGTTTGGTTGGTTACGTTTTCACCGCACGAACCGAACACCCCCACCCCGTCTGTCTTGCCGTTCCACCCGAAACGAGGGGGAGGGGGTGTTGTCGGTCCCTCCCGACATGGCTATTCGACCGGAAACGGCCCGCTTCGGCCCCGTGACTCCCGAACGAGCTGCTGCGGCCTCTCGTCTATTGAGCACCGACCTCTGTTTCGGGTCGAGAACACCGCTATCATAACGGTTATCTGCCATTTCCCGACGACCGTATCGGTCGGATCGAACGCATCGCGCGCTGTGGCGGAGCTATACGGTCGGAAGGAGTATTCGGAGCTCTACGACCGAAAGAGATGGGGGCACAGAGGAAATCGTGCCCGCCGGTTAACCGGGTCGAATCCCAGGAGAGTCACACCCTGAAAACCCCGCCGAATCGGGCGATTCTGCCGTGTCTGACGCCATACTTAAGTATATCGCCGGCGGTATTCGGATACAACACCCCTCGCCGACCGTCGGCGAGCGGGGAGGGAGGTAAGATGGGTCTGCTCACGAGTCTCAAAGACAGTATCTCACGGGTCACAGAAGGCCTGTTCGCGTCCGGGGAGCCCAAGCGCATCGGGATCTACGGACCGCCGAACGCCGGGAAGACCACGCTGGCGAACCGCATCGCTCGCGACTGGACCGGCGACGCCGTCGGGCCGGAGAGTCACATCCCCCACGAGACGCGCCGCGCGCGGCGCAAGGAGGACGTGACTATCGAGCGCAACGGCAAGGAGGTCACCATCGACATCGTCGACACTCCTGGGGTGACGACGAAGGTCGATTACGAGGAGTTCCTCGAACACGACATGGAGAAGGAAGACGCCGTCCGCCGCTCACGGGAAGCGACGGAGGGCGTCGCCGAGGCCATGCACTGGCTCCGGGAGGACGTCGAGGGCGTCATCTACGTCCTCGACGCCACGCAGGACCCGTTCACGCAGGTGAACACGATGCTCATCGGCATCATCGAGAGCCAGGACCTGCCGGTGCTCATCCTCGCGAACAAGATCGACAAGGAGGAGGCGGATATCCAGCAGATCGCGAACGCCTTCCCACAGCACGAGACCATCCCGCTGTCGGCCCTGGAGGGGGACAACATGGACGAGGTCTACGAGAAAATCGCGGAGTACTTCTCCTGATTATGGCCGAAGCAACAGAGAAAGAAGCGGACGACGACGGGGTCCGAGTCGATATGATCAGCGGCGCCCGGATGGAGGGGCTCACGAGCATGGAGAAGATACGCCTCATCCTCGACGGCGTCCGCGAGGGCAACATCGTCATTCTCGAAGAGGGGCTCAGCCCGGACGAGGAGTCGAAACTCATCGAGGTGACGATGACCGAGATCAGCCCCGACGAGTTCACCGGCATCGAAATCGAGACCTACCCGCAGTCCGGTTCGGCCGACTCCGGGCTGTTCAGCCGGCTGATCGGCACCGACGACGACAAGAAACTCACC
The DNA here is from genome assembly GCA_042219375.1 of Halolamina sp. Taxonomy (GTDB): domain Archaea; phylum Halobacteriota; class Halobacteria; order Halobacteriales; family Haloferacaceae; genus Halolamina. The sequence goes on from JBDGQC010000010.1 coordinate 16,898, forward strand.
GTCATCGGGCCCGCCAACCAGATCGAAACGCTCCACAAGGACGAAAACCTCATCAGCGCGCTGGTCTCGCGCAAGTAGGCGATGCCCCACCAGTGTACCTCCTGCGGGCGAACGTTCGCCGACGGCTCGAAGGAGATGCTCTCGGGCTGCCCGGACTGTGGCGGGAACAAGTTCCAGTTCCAACCCAGCGGCGCCGACACGCTCGACGCCGCGGATGGTGCCCCGAAGCAGGAGGTCGAACAGGAGCCGCCCGAACCGGCGACAGCGGGCGCCGAGGAGGACACGACGCCCCAGGCTGAGTCGTCCCCGGAGGGTCGTGAGGCCGGGGCGGAGCGGGAGATGCCCGAATCCGCCACGGACGATGACGCGACCGACCAGTTCGCCCAGCACGGCGGCGAAACAGACGACGCGGCGAGCGAGGAGAACGCGGCACAGCGCGACGCACGCACCGCGTCGACGACGACCGAGGAAATCGATGCGGCGCGTCGGAAGATGGCCGAAACGGAGCGCTTCGCCGGGGTTCCGGATGACGACGAGACGGACGACACCTCACAGCGCCCCAACCGCGGCCGTGGCACCCCCCAGGGGCCGCCGACGGACCCACCGGACGAGGAGGAGACCGAGCAGTTCGGCCTCTCGGGCGCGGTCGGACCACCGGAGGACCAGCCATCCTCGGGCGGGGACCAGCCATCCTCGGGTGGACCTCCGGGCCCTGAGGGTGCGTCGGGGCAGTCCGGTGCTGAGGAGGATACGCTCGCTGGCTCCGACACGGACCTCTCGGCGCTGCGGGAGGAACTCAACGACCAGTTCGAGAGCATCAAAATCACCGCGCCCGGCCAGTACGAACTCAATCTGATGGAGCTCTACGACCGGAAAGAGTACATCATCTCGCTGCAGGAAGACGGCCG
>JBDGQC010000010.1:17905-22119 GCA_042219375.1 Halolamina sp.
CAGATCGTTCTCACGAGCGGGGCCTGATGTTCACCGAGCGGGCGCTGACGCCGGCGCTGCAGCAACTGCGCAGCGAGACCGTCCCGAACGCGCTCGTCCTCGATACCGAACAGGATTTCGAGACGCTGCCCCCAGCGGTCGCCGAGGAACTCGGCCTGCTGGTGGACGCTCTCAACCCCGCAACCTACCCCGAAGAGTGGCTCCCGGAAACGGCGCCGAGCCAACTCCAGGTCTACGCGGGCGAGCGGTTCACCATCGGGCTGCCCGGCGACGGCACAGTCGTCTGGACTCGTCAGACCGACCCGCCGACCGTTCTCGTCAAGGCACGCGCCGAGACCACCCCGGCGGCGTTTCGGGAGTTCCTCATCGCTGAGGCGCTGGTCGAACTCGACCTCGACGTGCCCGAGAGCTTCCTCCCGTTTTTCGGCGAGCAGTACCCCGCCCTCGACGCCGCGTTGGGGCTGGACGGCGCGTCGGTGTATCAGGTCGCCGCGGCGCTGTACGACGCCTGGGTGGGCCTCCAGAGCCGCGAGCGCTTCGCGGACTGGGAGGGGGAGTTCGACGACCTCCACGAGGCGTGGCTCGACGCGGGCGAGCGGCTGACGGGGCGCGTCGATAGGCTCCCGGGCGAGGTGGCTCGCGGCGAGACGGGGTTCCCCGAAGCGACTGAACTGGCCTGTTCAGCGGTGAAACACGGCCTCGACGTCCCGGCCCCGTTCGCGGCGCTGGACACGCTGGCCTACCGGGAGCACGGTCCCGACTACGCGGTGCAATGGGCCGAGAAGACGGTCGAATCGTTGACGGAGTAGCTCCGCGGACTACTCCCGACCCACGTAGCTCACGTTCCCCGCGTCGTCGAGTCGAACGGTTCCGTCAAACAGGTCCACGAACCGCTGGACGGTCTCCTCGTCGTGGACCTCGTTGGAGAGGTGGAACAGTCCGACAGCGTCGTGTTCCCGGACGAGGCTCACCAACCGCTCGGCGGCGTCGAACGCGCGTTCCTCGTTGGCGTAGTAGGCGAGTTCCGTGAGCGAGTCGAAGGTGAGCCGGAGGTTCCCGTCGTTCTCCTCGAAGAACCGCTCGACGTGGTTGACGATGCCCGTCACGTCGTCGGGACCGGAGGCGTAGTGGATGTGGGGCGCGGAGCGACGGGAGTAGCCCCGCTCGACCGAGAGCGTGTCGAGGATGGTCGCGTTCCACTCGTCCACCTCGTAGTACTCCAGTTTCTGTTCGACCTCCCGGGCGGTTGTTCGGGTGGAGACGACGAGGAAGGGATCGTCGCCGCCGCTGAGGAAGTCAGTATCGACGCGGTCGGTCTCGCCGATGCTGGGGTGGAGCAGTAGGAGCGCGGTTCCGCCCGGGACCGTTTCGGGGGCGCCGTCGATGGCGAGGTCGTAGTCCATGCCGGTGAGTTCACGCCCGCGAACTTGAAACTCGCGGCAGTTCGTGGCGAAGCTGTCTGGTGGGTGTCGTTTCTTCGGCGTCGGTGGTTCTCGATCTGTGACCCTCGGTGTCGACAGTCTTCGGTTGGTGGTCCCCGGTCGGCAGTTCTCGGGGCCGAACCCGTTTTCCCCGTCCCGGCCTCACCTACACGCATGAGCGTTCGCGAGGAGTTCGACGCCTGGGCCGCCGAGGGCAGAGAGCGGGGGATGGAGGAGCGCCATTGGCACACCGCCCGACCCATCCTCGCTCGCATCCCCCTCGAGGAGGGTGACACGGTCGTGGACCTCGGGACCGGCAGCGGGTACGCGCTGCGCGCGCTACGCGAGCGCGGAATCGGACGCGGCTACGGCCTCGATGGCTCGCCCGAGATGGCGGGCAAAGCCGCACGATACACCGACGACGACGCCGTTGGCTTCCTCGTCGGCGATTTCGACCACCTGCCGTTCGCGGACGGGTCCGTGGACCACGTCTTCACGATGGAGGCGTTCTACTACGCCGCCGACCCGCGCTCCACGCTCGAAGAGGTCGAACGGGTGCTCGCGCCCGGCGGGACGTTCTACTGCGCGGTGAACTACTACGAGGAGAACGTCGCCTCCCACGACTGGCAGGAGAACATCGCCGTCGAGATGACCTGTTGGAACCGAGCGCAGTACCGCGAGGCGTTCCGCGACGCCGGCCTCCACGTCGCCGAACAGGACACAGTCCCGGACCGAGAAGTCGAGATTCCTCCCGAATCGGAGTTCCCCCACGAGGGGTTCAACACGCGTGAGGCGATGGTTGAGCGCTACCGGACCTGGGGAACGCTGTTGACCGTCGGCGTCGCGCCCTGACTCCCGGACCGCGAAAAACACCGACCGCTTAGCAAAAACCCGACTGCTCAGTTCTGCGCGATCTGTCGCTCCCAGTCGCTGATCCACTGCTGGACGTTGCCCCGGAGCTCCTGGTAGCTGAAACTCACCGCCTCGGGCGGCGCCTTGGCGTACTTCTCGTACTCGGGATACTCCTCGGGGAAGGTGGCGTTCGTGACGGCGGGGAACTGGACGTTGCGGGCGGCAATCTGGCCCTGCACCTCTGGCCGGAGCAGGAACTCCATGAAGCTGTTCGCGAGGTCGGCCTTCTCGCTGGTCACGAACCTGGCCATGCCCTCGGGGTTGGCGTAGCCCTGGTCGTTGAGGAACCGGAGCTGGTGTTTCTGCATGTCCTGTTCGTAGCGGTTGGCGTACACCTGGTCGGTCGAGTAGGAGACGACCATCGGCGCCTCGCCCTCGCCGTAGGCGCCGTAGGCGTCGCCCCACGAGCCCAGAATCCGCACGTCGTTCTCCTGGAGCCCCTGCCAGTAGTCGAGGTAGCCGTTTTCGCCTTTGGCCTTGATAGTGTGGAGCAGGAACGCCCGCCCCGTCGCCGAACTCGCGGGGTTCTGTGCCAGCAGGTCGCCCTGGTACTCGTCTTTCAGCAGGCCGTCGAACGTCTTCGGCGCCGTGAACTCGCCACCGTCGGCGGTGGCGTTCCAGACCAGGCTGATGTAGCCCGTATCGTAGGGGACCGTCCGACCCTGTGGGTCGAACCGGAGGGTGTCCTTGATGTTGTCGCCGTTCTCCAGCGACGGCGCCTCTGCGAGCAGTTGGTCGGTCTCCAACTTGTCGTCGAGGCGGATGAGGCTGTCTACGTTCAGGCCGACGTAGACGTCGGCGTCGATGTCGGCGCCGGCGTTGGCCCGCTGGATGTAGTGGTCCAGGCCGCTTTCGGGCGTCTGGAACACGAGGTTGGTGTCGAACTCCTCCTCGAAGGCGTTCTCGACCCACTCGCCGGGGCTGGAACTCGGCGCGTCGATGAAGGAGGGGTAGGTCGCCACGACCAGCGTGTCAGCCGAGCCGCCGGCGTCGTACGCCGAACAGCCCGCGAGCAGCGAGGCGCCACCGACGCCCGCCGCCTGGATGAACTGCCGCCTGCCGATTGTACGTTCCGTCATTACCCGGTTGTTTCGTCAGGTGGTAGTTAAGCCGTGCGGTCTCGCCGGCGGCTGCCGGGCGCGTTCTGTAACACCCCGGACAACTTTCCGGTGACCGATTTGTGGGCCCCGCCGACCTCCGCTCGCGGCTCGGCGAGTAGACTTTTCCGACGAGCGGCCGTATTTTACTATCGGTCACGATGTCCTACGAACTCCACGAACCCACGTTCTACGACACCACCGCCGAGCGGTGGGACGCACCGTCGCGCCAGGAATTCGACGATTCGCGCGTGGAGGCGGTCGATGACCATTACCTGCTCTCGGCGAGCGGGTTCCCGCCGGACGCTTTCGAGGACCTCGAACTCCCGGTCGTCGACGAGGAGGGCCGCCTCAACCGGAACGCGCTGGCCGACGCCGCCTACGGCGCGAACAGCGTCGAGACGCTCGACGTCTCTACGGACGTGGTCGAGGAGGTCAAGGACCTGGTCCACGACCTGCTGAACGAGCAGTTCGATTCGCTCCCACAGACCATGAGCCGGGGCGAGGAGAAAGAGCGGATGCTCGCATGGCTCGAAGAGGAGGCGGAGGCCCACCACGAGGTCGAGCAGAAACTCCACACCGACGACGAGGCGCGCGAACTCCAGGCCGAGGAGGAACTGGAGGCGTCCCAGGAGGACCGCCCCGAGACGGGACGCTGAGCCGATGGTCGGGGGCGAGGTCCGCGTCGGTACGTGTGGCTACCGCTGATACGACCCCGGCGAGTTTCGACGCTACCGACGAGCACGAGGCGGCGATGCGGGAGTTCCTCGGCGGTATCGACCGC
>JBDGQC010000010.1:22219-27483 GCA_042219375.1 Halolamina sp.
CCGGGGGAACGGTTTTGCGTCCACGGCACGCCGATGGAGCCATGCCTGCTCGCCGTTCGCTCGACCGCACCCGGCTGCTCGCGCTCGCGTTCGTCGCGCTGACGGCCGTCTCCGCGTTCGTCCTCGCTGAGGTGGCGCACACGGTCGTCTTCGCCGTTACCGTCGCCTACACCCTGCTCCCGTTCCGAATCTTGCTGGTCAACCGCGGCTACTCCCGGCGCGTGTCCACGGCGGCGGTGACCGGAGTGGCGGCTTTGGGCCTCGTCGCAACGGTCACGCCGATTATTTACGTGCTCTACCGCCGACGAGGAGCGTTGCTGGGGTTGATTCGCTCGCTCCCCTCGGAGCTCACCGTCGAGTTCGGCGGCTTCTCCTTCGGCGTCGAGACGACGGTGCTGGTGGCGGCCACACAGGAGTTCCTACGTGACGCCGCGCTCGCGAGCGCGAGCGCCGCCGCCGTTACGTCGCTGAAGGCGCTGCTGTTCGCGGTGGTCGTCTACGGCCTGCTCTACCGCCCGAGCGCGATACGGGACGCGGCGTTCGGGCTGGTTCCCCCGGACACGCACGAGGTGCTCGTCAGCTATCACGAGCGAACCCACGAGACGCTGGTCGGCATCTACTACGTCCAGGCGGTGACGGCGCTGGCGACGGGCGTCGTCGCCTACGTCGTCTTCGCGCTGCTGGGCTACGGGGCGGCGCTGACGTTCGCCGTCGTCGCGGGCGTCCTCCAGTTCATCCCCGTCGTGGGCCCGAGTCTCGTCGTCTTCGCGCTCGCGGCCGTCGACGTGCTCCAGGGGAACAGCCCGCGTGCAGCGCTCGTCCTGACCGTCGGCCTGCTGGTCGTCGGATTCCTCCCCGACGCGATAATCCGCCCCCGCCTCGCGGGGATGGCGGGTGACCTCCCGACGACGCTCTACTTCGTCGGCTTCGTCGGTGGCGTGCTCACAGTCGGCCCCGTCGGGTTCGTGGTCGGGCCGCTCGCCGTCGCCCTGCTGGCAGAGACAGTCGAACTGCTCTCGGCGGGCCTGACCACCGATGTTGATTCCGTAGACGGCTCGGGCGGGGGCGGCGATACTGAAGCGGCAGGCGGTATCGACCGGACCGCCGATGGTCCGAAGCGGACTGGCGACCCCGACGCTGAATCGGGAGCCGGCGGGTAGACTGGATTGGGAACAGCCAATATGTAAACCGGGAATGGCGGGTAAGATCGACCGGAAACGGGCAGATAGACTGAATCGGGGACGAGCGGATAGCGTCGAACGGGGGGCCAGTCGTGGACTACGTTTCGCCCTCGACGAGTTCACCGCCGCGGTCGGTCCACTCGGTGAGGCTCCCCTCATAGATTTCTACCTCCTCGTAGCGCAGGTGACGCAGCGCGAGATACGTGTGGCTCAGTCGGCGCGCGGTGTTGCAGTAGAGCACTATCCGACGGTCCGGCGTAATCCCCCGGGCCTCAAGCAGGTCACGCAACTCCGTCTCGGGCCGAAGCCCGCGGCCCTCCTCATCGACGAGTTCGCGCCAGTCCAGTTGGACGGCGCCAGGGAGGTGCCCTTCCGCGAACTCCCAGTCCTCGCGGGTGTCTACCAGCGTCACCTCCCCCGCTTCGGCGGCGGGTAGTAGCTCCCGCATGGTTTCGAAATCCACCAGCGGCGTCTCGGCGTCGGGGTCGGTTTCGTAGGTCGTCGGTTCGGCCCCTGGCGCCTCGGTTGTCGTGGCGTGGCTCCGCTGCCAGGAACTGAAGTCGCCGTCGAGCAGGTGGAGGCGCCGTTCGTCGTGGCCCAGAAGCAGCGCCGTCACCACGAACCGGGCGGCGAACACCCCCTGGCTGTCGTCGTAGGCGACGATTTCGTCGTCGGCACCGATGCCCGCGTCGCCGAGCAGTTCCTCCCACTCCCCGCGGGGCGGGAGCTTTCCGGCCTCTCCCTCGTCGGAGCGAAAGCTCTCGAAGGGGATGTTCACCGCGCCCGGGAGGTGGCCGATGCTGTCGTACTCCCAGGCATCGCGCACGTCCACGACGGCGAGGTTCTCGCGGTCAGCGACCCACTCGGCGGAGACGAAGGCGTCCATCAGGTCAGTAGAGGGACTCAGCGGACTTAGCCACCCGGACTGCGGAACACAGTATCGGGCCACTTCGTCGCCAGGTTTCGTCTCCCCGTTTTCGCCCCTCGGAACGCGGATAACCAAGCCGTCTACCGGCGTCAGAGAGCGCGGCGAGACGTTCCGGTGGGTGGCTGTTTAAGTACTCTCCTTCCCTATCTGTTCGTGAACATGTCTCAATCAGGATACGCCAAGGACGTGCTCGTCTCAGCGGACTGGGTCGAGAACAACCTCGACGAGTTCGAGAGCGACGACCCCGGCCACCGACTGGTCGAGGTCAGCGTCGACACCGAGGCGTACGACCAGGAACACGCCCCGGGCGCCGTCGGCTTCAACTGGGAAACCCAGCTTCAGGACCAGACGACCCGCGACATCCTCGACAAGGAGGATTTCGCGGACCTGATGGGCTCTCACGGCATCAGCGAGGACTCCACGGTCGTGCTGTACGGCGACAACTCCAACTGGTTCGCGGCGTACACCTACTGGCAGTTCAAGTACTACGGCCACGAGGACGTGCGCCTGCTCGACGGCGGCCGGGACTACTGGCTGGAGAACGACTACCCGACGACCACCGAGGTGCCGGACTACCCCGAGGTCGAGTACAACGCCCGCGGTCCCTTCGAGGACATCCGCGCCTACCGCGAGGACGTGGAGAACGCCATCGACCGCGGCGTTCCGCTCGTGGACGTTCGCTCGCCCGAGGAGTTCTCCGGCGAGGTGCTGGCGCCGCCGGGACTCAACGAGACGGCCCAGCGCGGCGGCCACATCCCGGGCGCCGAGAACATCTCGTGGGCCGCGACGGTCAACGACGACGGGACGTTCAAGAGCGCCGAGGAACTGCGTGACCTCTACGACGAGAAGGGGATCGACGGCGACGAGTCCGTCGTCGCCTACTGCCGCATCGGCGAGCGCTCCTCCATCGCGTGGTTCGCGCTCCACGAACTGCTCGGCTACGAGTCCACCACCAACTACGACGGTTCCTGGACCGAGTGGGGGAACCTCGTCGGCGCCCCCGTCGAAACCGGCAGCGGGGAGTAAGCGGTTTCCCCGTGCGCTTCGTGTTGAACAGCGGACGAGAACGCGGGACAACGCCGACGGCTACAAGCCCCCGCTGACCAACGTATCAGTATGGACGGCCAGACGTTCCTCGACGAACTGCGGGACGAACACGAGACGGAACTCTCCCGACTCGGCTCCTCGAAAGCCGTCTACGCCCTCACCGAGGGTGAGATGGACGGCGACGCGGTCCGGGCCGGTACTGCACGGGAACTCCACGCCATCGCGCCCCTGCTCGAACGATGGGCCGAAACCGCCGACGGTGACGCCGCTGAGCGCTATGCCGACATAGCGGCCTTCGCAGCCGACGCGCTCGACGCGGAGGCGGGGGGCGTCGAAGGCGGGGAGGCCACTCACATCACCGCGGAGGCGCTTTCGGACTGCGGCGACGGCCCCGCCCGCGCCGCGGGGCTTGCGGCGGCGCTGCTCGTTCTCGGAAAGCTCGCCGAACAGCTCGTCGGCTTCTTCGTCGGCGACGCCGACCGCGCGAGCGCCGACGAGTTCCGCGATATCCGCGACGACCTACAGGGGTACCGCGACGACGCGGCAGCCCTCCTCGATACCCTCTGTCAGGACGACGCCGACTGGACGGCTGCCGAGGAAACCGCGGACGCCGTCATCGAGGGAGCCTACGACTGGTACGTGGACACGCTGGAGGCGATGGGCGTCGAACCCAAGAACGTCTGCTAACCTTGATAATTTCACACTTTCCACCCGAAAAAGAGGGGGAAGTCGGCTCGGCGGCGCGCTACACGCCCTCGACGGTTTCGCGGTAGGCCGTGATTGCCTCTTCGGCGGCGTCGATGTGCGTGGCCACGCTCTCGCTCGCCTCCTCGCGCATCTCCTTCAGCGCGTTTAGGTGGCGGGCCAGGCGGCCGTGGTCCGGCCCGTGGTCGGCCGTCGCCAGCGTCGCGAACTGGTTGGACTGGTCGTGGAGTCGCCGCTCCAACTCGACGTCCGCGGCGCCCTCGCTCGCCTGTCGCAGTTCCTCGCTCGCGGTTCGGAGCTGTTCGCGGGTCATAATTGGGTGTTGGGACTGAGACCCGTAGTGCCTTGGGGTCGCATCGCTCACCTCACAACAGTTCGCTCACCGACTTGACGGGGGAGTAGTACCCATACTCGATCCATTCGGCGAGCCACTCGTCGGCCGTCTCGACATCGATTACGTCGGCGTGAACGGCCTTCGCAAGCACCCCGAGCGAACCGGTGGAGTCGATATCCAATGAGCCGGCCACTTCGCGAGCGTCGCCATCGTCAGTCGCGGCGACGCCGTCGTGTTCGTAGGCGAGAACCAAGACCGCCGCTTCCCCTGGGTCAACAGTCCCGATTTGGTCGGGGTACTCTCCGGGTTCGGCGGCTTCAAGCCGAAGCCGATCTCGCGGCGGATCAGGGGCGTCACCACGGAGCCGCCGAACCCGCTGGTCATCCGACTCGATTCGATCCATGGCTCGATTCAGATGGCGATGGTCGTCGAAAAACCCCTCTGCGAGTTCGGACCGCACAGTCTCGGGGACGACGGGGTCTGCAAAACACGCAAAGAGCACGTCGACGGAATCAGTCAACGCAAGGTTCGACAAAACGGTCGAGTCCAGATAGACCGGTCGCGGCGACTCGCTCATTCGATATCGAGGGCCGTATCAACCTCGTCCTGGGCAGCCTCGAGGTCACGAGGGCCCAGCCGCAACTGAACGCCGGCGTTGACGAGGGTCGCTCGCATCTCCTCTTTGGAGATATCGAGTCGGGCTGCGGCCTGACCGAGCGTCAACTCGCCGAGCGCGTACAGCCCGATGACGGTGGCGAGCTCGGTGTCGTCGCCGATGGCGTCGACCTCTGCCATACCCGATTATTCGTGGCTCGACGGCAAAAGACTGCCGCCAATCGAGGTTCACAACATCATGCACCACACTCCTGAGTCGCATCGCTCGCACACCAACCTCACGCCGCACTAAAACGCCGGCCATCACGACCACCGTCGCGGGCTACCTACCGGCGGTCTGGCTCGTCTGCGCAACCCCACTCCGGGAGGCCGGAGCCGTCGTCTGCGCGCCGTTCAGCGGTCGAACCAGCAAAGCGGGATGTAGCTCCCTGCAGGCTCACCCGGCGCCGAGAGC
>JBDGQC010000179.1:0-26305 GCA_042219375.1 Halolamina sp.
GCGAGGTCGACGAGATGATGGAGCGCGAGGGCGTCTCGGGCGCGCCCGTCGTCGACGAGGACGACACCGTGCTGGGCATCATCTCCGGCACGGACATCCGACCGTACCTGGAGGTCGGCGAGTCCGACGAGGTGCGCGAGGCGATGACCGACGAGGTCATCACCGCGTCCGAGGACGTGAGCGCGCGGGAGGCGCTCGAACTGATGTACGACCACAAAATCGAGCGCGTCCCCATCGTCGCTGACGGCGACGGCGCCGGCAAACTGGTCGGCCTGGTGACGATGCAGGGCATCCTCCAGCGCCGCGAGCACGAGAACGCCGTGCGCGACGCCGATGACCGCCTGCGTGTCGGTGCCGCCGTCGGCCCGTTCGAAGAGGAGCGCGCCGTCGTCGCCGACGAGGCGGGCGCGGACGTGCTGTTCATCGACTGCGCTCACGCCCACAACCTGAACGTGCTCGATTCCGCGCGCGCCATCAGCGAAACGGTCGAATCGGACGTGGTCGTCGGCAACGTCGGGACGCGCGCGGCCGCCGAAGCCGCCGTGGATTTCGCGGACGGCCTGAAGGTCGGCATCGGCCCGGGGAGCATCTGCACCACGCGCGTGGTCAGCGGCGCGGGAATGCCCCAGATCACGGCTGTCGCGGAGGTCGCCGACGTAGCGAGCCAGGCCGACGTCCCGGTCATCGCCGACGGCGGGATTCGCTACTCGGGCGACGCCATCAAGGCAATCGCCGCGGGCGCGGACGCCGTGATGCTCGGCTCCTACTTCGCGGGCACGGACGAGGCACCCGGTCGCGTTATCACGATGAACGGCAAGAAGTACAAGCAGTACCGCGGGATGGGGAGCGTCGGCGCCATGCAGTCCGGCGGCGGTGAGCGCTACCTCAAGGAGGAGAGCGACGAGGAGTTCGTCCCCGAGGGCGTGGAGGCAGCGACCCCCTACAAGGGGACGCTCGCCTCGGAGCTCCACCAGCTTGTCGGCGGGATGCAGTCCGGGATGGGCTACGTCGGCGCCCGGACGATTCCCGAGTTCAAGCAGCGCTCGGAGTTCATCCGCGTCTCCGCGGCCGGGCAGACCGAAGGCCACCCCCACGACGTGATGATTACCGACGAGGCGCCCAACTACAGCCCGAACGAGTAACGTCCCCGTCTCACCTGATATGTGCTATCCGGTGAACGGGACAGGAAAGGGGTATTTTGATATAGCCGGCCGTCCGTGTTCCGTCTGAGCTAGCTGCTCGCTGTATCAGATGAGCGAAGACCTCCCCCTCGTGCTCGTGGTCGAGGACGAGTCCGACCTGGCCGATCTCTACGCCGCGTGGCTCCAAGGCAGCTACCGCGTTCGAACCGCATACGGCGGTCACGAGGCGCTTGAGAAGCTGGACGAGGAGGTGGATATCATCCTGCTCGACCGGCGGATGCCCGGCCTTTCGGGCGACGAAGTGCTCGATGCCGTGCGCGAGCGGGATATCGACTGTCAGGTGGCGATGGTGACCGCCGTCGAACCCGACTTCGACATCCTCAGCATGGGGTTCGACGACTACCTCGTCAAACCGGTCGCGCGCGACGCGCTGCTGGAGACGGTCGACAACCTCGAACTCCGGGGCGAGTACGATTCCGGGGTGCAGGAGATGTTCTCGCTCGCCTCGAAGAAGGCGCTGCTCGAAGCCGAGAAGACCGAGTCCGAACTCGAGGACAGCGAGGAGTATCAGGAACTCGAAGACCGTCTCGAAGAGCTCCGGGAGGAGCTTGACACCGCAATCGGGTCAATGGACGAACAGGGGGAGTTCGACACGCTGTTCCGCGATTTCGACGACGCCGATGACCCCTTCGACGAGGAGTTCGGCGAGGACGACCCGTTCGGCGGCGACGCCGAAACCGAGGACGAGGACCCCTTCGGCGGCGTTCAGGAGTAGACGCCACCACCTTCGCGACGACGCTCAGAGCGATACGTCGGTTCCCACGTTTTCCGCCAGCGCCCGCTCGTACAGCGCCGCCGAGGCCGCGGCGTCGAGTACCGCCGACCCGACTGAGGCGACGACGATTATCTCGTCCGCCGACCCGCGTCCGGCCTCCCCCTCGAACACCGTCGAGAGCGGGGTCAGCGCGTCCGCGTCGTGCGCCGGGAAATCGCCCGTCGTGGCCGCCTCCTCGGGGACGTCCGCGAATAGCTTCGCCGCCCGTTCGACCGTCGCCGCGTCGAGTTCGCGCATCTCCGCGGTGTAGGCACCGACGGCAACGACGAGGGTCCCCGGGGAAAGCGCGTCGCCGGGGAAGACGGGCGCCGTCGCCGTCGTCGCCGTCACGACCACCGACACATCTTCGACGGCCGCGCGTGCCGAATCGACCGCCTTCGCGTCGAACCCCTCGGCACGGAGGTCCGCGGCACACCCCTCACGCGACGTACTGGGGGAGTAAACCCTGACATCCGCGACGCCGCGCGCGGCGGCGATAGCTCGGGTCTGCCAGCGCGCCTGCGTGCCGGCGCCGATGACTCCGAGGCGAACCGGGCCGTCCGCTGACGCGAGGTGTTCGGCAGCCAGCCCGCCGATACAGCCCGTTCTGGCGTTCGTCACTCGGGTTCCAGCCATCATCGCCGCTGGCTCTCCCGTGCGCGCGTCGGTGACGGCAATCTGCGCCTGGACCGTCGGGAGTCCCCGGTCGGGGTTCGCCTCGTGGACGCTGGCGAGTTTGGTCGCGTAGTAGTCCGAGCCGTGAATGTAAGCGGGCATCGTGAGCCCCGTCCCGAGCGGTTCCTCGCTCTCGATACCCGCCCCCACGGGGAAGTGTGGGCGCTCGGGGCGCTCGACGTCGCCACGACCTTGTTTACGGAACGCCTGCTCGACAACTGGGAGCAGCGTCTCCAGGTCCAACACGCTGGCCACATCGTCGTCGGAGAGTACGCGCATACACCGACCTACGGCGCCCGGAAGAAAGCTCTTGGCCGAATTCAAGTACGATGGCGCGAGCACCAGCCCTATCGTCTGAGCACGGCCGGGAGGGTGTCGAGGCGGGAGCGCGACGCGCCCCTCACGGACGACGGACTGCGTCGCCTGTTCGCCATCTATCGCGTCGTGACAGCTGGCACGGGACCGACATGATTGCGGCGAACAGCCACGGTCAGCGCAACCGCTTTCCCCCTCGGGATGAGACGACGACACATGCGAGTCGTCGTTGTCGGCGGCGGAATCGTCGGGTTGTCGAGCGCCTACGCGCTCGCGGAGCGCGGCGCCGACGTGGTCGTCTGTGAAAAAGGGAGCCTCGGCGACGGGAGCACATCGCGGGCGCTCGGGGGGATACGGACGCAGTTCTCGACGCCGGTCAACGTCGACCTCTCGTTGGCCAGCCTCCCGGTCTGGGAATCCTTCGAGGAACAGTTCGGGGTCGACATCGAACTCCGGCAGACGGGCTACCTGTTTCTCGCACGGACCGCGGAGACCGCCGACCAGTTGGAAGATCAGGTGACGATGCAGCGCGACCGGGGCGCAGACACCCGACTTCTCACCCCCGCGGAGGCTGCGGAGGTCTGCGAGGGGGTCCGCCCCGAAGTCGTCACGGGCGCGACGTACAACCCCCGGGACGGGTTCGCCGACCCGTATCTCGGGCTCCAAGGGTACGCTGACGCGGCCCGCGAAGCGGGCGTCGATATCCGTACCGGGACCGCCGTGAGTGACATCCGTCTCTCGGGCGGCCGTGCCGCCGGCGTCGAGGTCGAGGGGGATGGTGCGCCGCCGGATGGCACCATCGACGCCGACGCCGTGGTCAACGCGGCCGGACCGTGGGCCGCAAAAACCGCCGCGATGGCTGGGCTGGACATCCCCGTCGAACCCCACCGCCGGCAGGCGTTAGTGGTCGACCCCGAGCGGCCGGTGCCCGAGAGCGACCCGCTCACCATCGACCTGGAGACGGGGTCGCATTTCCGCCCGGAACGGGAGGGCGCCGCCATCGTGGGTGGCTACTTCGCCGACAAGCCGGACCGAGCGAAGCCCGACCGGTTCTCGGAGTCCTACGACGTGGACTGGGCGATGGAATGTCTCGAACGCGCCAGCGTCTACGCCGACTATTTCGGCGAGGAGAGCCGTCTCAAGCGCGGCTGGGCCGGGCTCTATGCGGTCACGCCCGACCACCACCCGATTCTGGAGGAGTCCGTTCCGGGGTTCGTCCAGGCCGTCGGCTTCTCCGGGCACGGTTTCCAGCACGCCCCCGCGACGGGGAAAATCGTCGCGGAACTACTACTCGACGGCGAGGCATCGACCGTTGACGTCGACGCGCTATCGAGCGACCGCTTCGAGACGGGTGAACTACTTCACGAGCGCAACGTGGCCTGAGTCGCAACCGGCCAATCCGGCGGGGAGGACCACACTCATGTCCACACCGCCCGTCGGGGGCGTCGATGACCGATACGGAGGCGCTCAAGCGGCGAGTCAGGGAGTCCATCGACGACCACGGCGACGCGATCCGCTCGCTCGCGGAATCAGTCCACGCGGAACCGGAACTGGGCTATAAGGAGACAGCGACGACCGAAAAGGTCGCCGAGGAGTTCCGCGGACTCGGACTCGACGTGGAGACTGAACTCGCCATCACCGGCGCTCGCACGCGGGCCGAAGGCGACACCGATGCCGACGACTTCGTCTTCGCCGTTCTGGGCGAACTCGACGCGCTCGTGAACCCCGGCCATCCCGCGGCGGACCCGGAGACGGGCGCCTGCCACGCTTGCGGCCACGAGGCGCAGTTGGCGAACCTCGTCGGTGCCGCGTACGGACTGGTTGCGTCGGGCGTCATCGATGAGCTACCGGGCGCGGTGGAGTTCCTCGCCGTCCCCGCCGAGGAGTACCTCGACCTGGCGTATCGCCGTTCCCTGCTGGACGAAGGGAAAATCGAGTTCTTCGGCGGCAAGCAGGAACTCATCAAGCGGGGCTACTTCGACGACGTGAACGCCGCCGCGATGATTCACGCCGCCTCTGAAACGCCCGAACGGGAGGTGAGCAGCGACTTCTCCTCGAACGGTTTTGTCGGGAAGACGGTCGCCTACGAGGGTCGGGAATCCCACGCGGGCGGTGCGCCCGAGGAGGGCGTCAACGCGCTCAACGCCGCGATGGCAGGGATGAACGCCGTCAACGCCAACCGCGAGACGTTCCCCGACGAGGAGCACGTCCGGGTCCACCCCATCGTCACGGAGGGCGGCGACGGCGTCAACGTCGTCCCGGCGGACGTGCGGATGGAATCTTACGTCCGGGCCAAGAGCGTCGACGCCATCGAGGAGGCCAACGAAACAACCAACCGCGCGCTGGAGTCCGGCGCGATGGCTGTCGGCGCAAACGTCACCATCGAGGACTTCCCCGGCTACCTCCCGCTCCGCACCGACCCGACGCTGGTGGAGACGTTCGACGACAACGCCCGCCAGGTCATCGGCGAGGACGCAATCCACGGCGAGCACCAGCACGTTACTGGCTCGACAGACATGGGCGACGTGACCCAAATCGTCCCGGGGGTCCATCCCTGGACCGGCGGGTTCGAGGGCTCGGCCCACTCGACGGAGTTCGGTGTCGCCGACGAGGAGATGGCATACCTCCTGCCCGCCAAGGTGACGGCGTCGATGGTCGTCGACGTGCTCACCGACCCCGAGAAGCGCGCCGCGATTCGGGAAGCCGAGCGGGAGAAGCGCTCGACTGAGGAGTACCTGGAGACGGTTCGAGCGATGCGCGGGACCCGAGAGGGCGAGTACATGGACGAGGAGTAGCGGGCGAAATCGACTTGTGGCCCGGACCGGAACCGGTGGCCATGGTCGCAGCCGAATCAGATTCAGAGCTCGCGCGCGGCGACGAGGCGCCGCCGTTCTCACTCCCAGACACTAACGGCGAAACGTACACGCTCGACTCCTTCGCGGACGAGGACGCGCTGTTGCTGGTGTTCACCTGCAACCATTGCCCGTACGCGAAGGCGAAGTTCGACCTGCTGAACGACCTGGCGGCGGCGTACGATGACGCCGCTGTCGTCGGCATCAACCCCAACGACGCCGACGAGTACCCGGAGGACGACTTCGAGACGATGCGGGAGTACGTCGAATCCGGGACGGTGGCCTACGACGCGTATCTCCGGGACGAGAGCCAGGAGGTAGCGGAGGCCTACGGCGCCGTCTGTACCCCGGACCCGTTCCTCTTCCGGCGGGAAGACGACGGGTGGAAACTGGCCTACCACGGCCGCCTCGACGACGCGCTCAACCCGGACGACGAGGTGACAGAGGTCTACATCCGCGACGCAATCGACGCCGTGCTGGCCGGCGAGGAAGTCGAGGTCCCCGACCGACCCTCGCGTGGCTGTAGCATCAAGTGGAAGTGAGAAACGCCGCCCTCGTCGAACGGCCTCAGGCCTCGGCGTGCTCGCGGGCGTGCTCCAACGCCTCGCGGGCGTTCTCGACGGCGGCCGGCTGTTTGGCGGGGTAGGCTTCGACTTTCGCCCGGAGCGTGATGCCGGGACCCTGTTCGACCTCGCCTTTGAACGCGCGCTGCTTGTCGAGGCGGAGGAAAAACGAGCAGTTCTCGTCGACCCGTTCGTCGAGTTCGCCGATGATGCGCTCGATATCCGGGAGTTCGCTCAACTGTCGGAGAACGTGGCGCACGTCGTCGGCCTTCTCGACGCGTGCCGAAAGCACGACGATGCGGTCCCCGTGGTGGCCCTCGTTGGTCGCGCGCTCGATGTCGCACTCCTCGGGGAGGTACCGACGAAGCGCCTGCTCGACGCGCTTCTGGTCCTCGGTCGCGTAGCAGAAGGTCCGCAGGTCGACGTAGTGAAACGGGACGCTCGCCATGGACTTGTTAGACGACTCGGCAGGAAAAGGCTACCTCCTCGGGGCTCAGAGAGTTACTCCTCGTCGTCCTCAGTCCCGACGTCCGCGTCGGGCGCCGCTTCGAGTTGGTCTTCGGGAATGCCCGCTTCCTGGCCCTCCTCGAAGACGATGGTGTAGTTTGGGTCGCCGAACATCGTTTCCATCACCTGCGTGATTTCGCCGGCCTCGCCGTCGAACTCGCTGTGCTCGTCGTGGAGAATCACGGTGTCGCCCTTCTCGAAGCTCATACGCCCTCGTTCCCTCGGCGCGAATTTAAGCACCGTGATTCGGCGGCCACCGTCCTGCTGCCGGCGAAGGAGCCGAGCGGTTACGCCAGTAGTTCGCCGTAAATCTCCTCCAGTCGGTCGACCGACGCCTCGACGCTGATACTGTCCCGCCGGGCGAGACAGGCTTCGCGAAGCCGGTCACGGTCGGTCAGCGTGCGGTCGATTGCCTCGGCGAACCCCGCAATATCGCCCTCGTCGAAGTGATAGCCGGTCACGCCCTCCTCGATGGTGTCCGAGAGCGCGCCGCTGTCGACGCCGACGACGGGCGTTCCGCAGGCGAACGACTCCAGCGCGACGAGCCCCTGGGTCTCGACCGGGCTCGGGAACAGGAACGCGTCGAGCGTCGCGTAGAACGCCGGCAGTTCCTCGCGGTCGAGAAACCCCAGAAAGCGGGTATCGACGGTCCGCGACGCCGCGTCGGCCTCCAGTTTCTCCCGGGCGGGGCCGTCGCCGCCGAAGACGACAGTCACGTCTCGGTCGAGCCGTTCACAGGCGGCCAAGACGTCCGGCAGGCATTTCTCGTGGCCGTGCCGGCCGGTGTAGCCCACGAGCGTCCGGTCCTTTGGGAGGTCGTGGCGCTCGCGGAAGGCTTCGGTATCGACGGGGCGAAACCGTTCCACGTCAACACCGTTGGAGACCACCCTCGGCGTCACGTCGATACCGATTTCCTCCAGCAATCGCTCCCCCGTAGTCTCCGAGGGGACGATGACCGCGTCAGCGTTGTCGAGGAACCACCGCTCGTAGCGACGGCTGAGCGCCGACAGTCGGGTTCGGGCCGGCTCCCAGTCGGTGAAGTAGTTGGTGTACTCCGCCGTCGGCGTGTGGTAGGTCGCGACCAGCGGCGCCTCCTGCTTGCGGGCGAGGCGGAGCGCCGCGATACCGAGGGAAAACGGCGTGTGGGCGTGGACGATATCCGGGTCGAACGCCGCGACTGCGTCGGGAATCCGCGGCGCGCCGACGCGGAAGCCGGAGTAGAACGGGAGCGGCAGCGAGCCGACTGCGTGCTCGCCCGGTCCGGGCTCCCTGTCGGGCGAGTCGGGGTAGACGATGTCCATCCGGCCGCCGCGGGCCTCCCACCGATCCCGCCAGGTCTTGACGGTGTAGGTGACGCCGTTGACCGTGGGCAGGTAGGTGTCCGTGAATGCGGCGACCGACTCCATGCTGGGTGAGGGCTTCGCCGAGGACCCGTTAAGTGGTTGCGGAATGGCTCTCCTCCAGAAGCGACTCGTAGGTCTCCACCAGCCGGTCACCGACCCGGTCTAGCGAGTGCTCGGCGGCGGTCTCTCTCGCGTTCTCCCCGAGTCGGTCCCGGAGCTCCGGGTTCTCCGCGAGACGTTCGACGGCCGCGACGAACTCAGCCTCCGTCTCGCATTTCAGACAGTCCTCGCCGTGGGTGAAGAACTCCTCGAACACCGGGATGTCCCGGAGAACGACCGCTTTGCCGGTGGCCATCGCCTCCAGCGCGGCGATACCCTGGTTCTCGTCTTTGGTCGGGAACAGGTACACGTCGCCCGCGCCGAAGGCCATCCGCTTGTCGTCCATCCAGCCGGTGAACGTGACGTTCTCGGGCGGGTCGGTGGTCCAGCGGCGGACTGGCTCGCTCGCGGCGACGCCTTCCTCGTAGTGGCCGAACCAGGCGAAATCGTACGCGGTCTGTTGGGCGACTCGACAGAACGTCGTCAGCCCCTTGCGCTCGAACACCTCGCCGACACAGAACACCACCACGCCGTCGAGGTCGTACCGCTCGCGCACCTCCTCGCGGAACTGCTCGTGGCCGGCGAGGGAGTCGATGTCGACCCCGTTGGTCATGGTTTCGATAGGTGCGCTCACGGGGTAGGACTCCACGACGCCCTTCGTGTACTCGCTGGGGCAGAGCACGAGGTCGGCCTGGGAGTAGAACCACCGGAGATACGGCTTGAGCGCGGGCGCGACGTGGCTCGCGAAGCGGAACGACTCACCGAAGTCCTCCGCCGTGACGTGGGCGTGCAGGACCAGGGGAACATCGTTGCGCATCGCGTGTCGGGCGACGGCCACGCTCCCCGGCCCGATGACGTTGCAGTGTGCGAGGTCGTACTCGCGGAACGCGCGGCCGCCGGTCAGCCGCGACCGGGTGGCGTCGAGGGGGCCGTCGCCGACCCATGGCGACGTGACCACGTCGATGCCAGCCGCCGCTAACGCCGTCCGCTGTTGGCGCGTCGCAGTACCGATGCCGCCACGGATGCGCTCTTCGAGTTCGAGATAGTTGAGGACGCGCACGCGTTTCGTCCTCGTTCGGGGAACGGATTCATGAAGCTTCCGAACGGGTGGCCGCGGTTTCGGCAGCAGGCAGCGCCTCGCGATGCCCCGACCCGCAAGGGCTAACCCCGCGGACGGCCTCTGTTCGATGAACGGATGAACGCGGATATCGCTGCCGAGCGCATCGGGCGTCTCGCAGCGCTGGCCGAGGAGGCCGTCGTCGCCGGCCACCCCGACCGGTCGCGGGAGTACGTCAGGCTGGCCCGCCGCCTCGCCGAGCGACATCGCCTCTCGCTGCCGAAAGGGTTCGACCGGTCAGTCTGTGACCGCTGTGACATCTATCAGCGTCCCGGCCGGAACGTCCGGGTCCGCGTTCGGGACGGGACGGTGGTCCGGCGCTGTGACTGTGGCGGCATCGAGCGCTATCCGTACCGCGACTGAGTCCGCGTTAATACCGAAGTTTCAAAGCTCCGCCGGGTGAATCTTCCAGTAAGAATGAGCAGCGAGCTACGCGAACGCGCTCACGACGTGGACGTGACGGTTTGGGTCGGGAAAAACGGCGTCGAAGCCGTCGTCGACGAACTCTCTGACCAGCTCGACAACGAGGAACTGGTGAAGGTGAAGTTCCTGCGGGCGGCCCGCGGCACCGACGACACGGAGGCGCTGGCGGCCGACCTCGCCGACCGGGTCGGGGCCGAGGTAATCGAAACCCGCGGCCACACGGCGGTGTTGCACTAATGCTCGCAGCGCCCCTGCAGGCGGGGGTGATGCAGACGACCGCCGCCAACCGGTTTATCGCCTCCCTGCTTCAGGACCTGGGCGTCCCGGCCGCGCTTTCGGTCGCCATCGGCGCAGCCGTCCTCTTCCTGGTCGTCATCATCCTCAGCTACATCATCGCCAAGACCCTGCTCATCCCGCTGGTGGACCGGGTGCTCAGCTCGCGGGGCCTCGACGCACACGCCCGGCGGCCGCTCCGGAAGGTCGCCGGCATCGTCATCGGCTTCGCGGCGGTCAGCATCGCGTTCGGCTTCGCGGGCTACGGGAGCTTCCTACAGTCGCTTGCCACCGTCGCGGCCGCGGCCACGCTGGCCATCGGCTTCGCGATGCAGAACGTCATCGCCAACTTCGTCGCCGGCATCTTCATCTACACCGACCGTCCATTCCGTATCGGCGACTGGATCGAATGGGAGGGCAACTCCGGCATCGTCGAGGACATCTCCTTCCGCGTCACCCGCGTGCGCACGTTCGACAACGAACTGCTGACGGTCCCCAACTCGGCGCTCACCGACGGCGTCATCAAAAACCCCGTCGCCAAGGACACCCTGCGCCTGCAGTTCACCTTCGGTATCGGCTACGACGACGACGTGGAGACGGCGACCGACATCATCGTCGACGAAGCCGAGCGCCACCCCGAAATCCTCACCGACCCCACGCCGAGCGTCCGCCTGACCGAACTCGCGGACTCCTACGTCGGGCTTCGCTCGCGCATCTGGATCGACAACCCCTCGCGGGCTGACTTCGTGAAAATCCGCTCCGAGTACGTCAAGAACGTCAAGAGCCGGTTCGACGAGGCGGGCATCGACATCCCGTTCCCCCAGCGCGAACTCTCCGGGGAAGTCGAACTGCCGCCAGAACACGTACAGGAGTAGTCCGGCGTCCGCCCGCCTTTCGCGAACCGTCGCAACGACGCTCTCGGAACCACGAAACCGCGAAAAACGCGGGCCAGGTCCCGCTACAACATCCGCTGGGCAATCGTGTTGCGCAGCACTTCGCTCGTGCCCTCGTAAATCTCGTTGAGTTTGGCGTCGCGGTAGTAGCGCTCGACGGGGAAATCCTTCGTGTAGCCGTAGCCGCCGTGGACCTGAATCGCCTCGTTGGCCACCTCGCGGGACACCTCGCTGGCGTGAAGCTTGGCCTGTGCGGCCTCCTTGATGTAGTCGTCGCCGGCCATCTTCAGGTCCGCGGCCTTGTGCATCAGCAGTTTCGCCGCCTGAACTTTGGTGTCCATATCGGCGAGTTTGTGTTGGATGGCCTGGAACTCGGCAATGGGCTGGTCGAACTGCTCGCGGTCGGTCGCGTAGTCCAGCGCTTCTTCCTTCGCCGCGCGGGCGATGCCGACGCCGCGGGCCGCGATAGAGATGCGGCCGCCGTTGAGCGTCTTCAGCGACTGGACGAACCCATCGCCCTCCTCGCCGAGCCGGCGGTCCGCGGGAATCCGGAGGTCGTCGAACCGGAGTTCGGCGGTGGGACAGCCTTTGTCACCGAGTTTGTGCTCGGTGTTCTCGACGATGAAGCCGTCGTCCGTCTCGGGCCGGACGACGAAGGAACTGATACCTTGGTTGCCGGCGTCGGGGTCGGTCTTGGCGAAGACGATGACGGTGTCCGCGACCGAACCGTTCGAGGTCCAGAGCTTCCCGCCGTCGATGACGTACTCGTCGCCGTCCTTCTCGGCGGTGGTGCTCATTGCGGGTACGTCGCTGCCGGCCTGGGCCTCCGAGAGCGCGAACGCGCCGACGTCCCGTCCCTCAGCGAGCGGCGTGAGATACTCCTGCTTCTGGCGCTCGTCGCCGAACTCGTAGACCATGTTGCCCGCGAGCGAGGTGTGCGCCGCGACGACGGTGCCGAGGCCGCCCGAGCCCCGCGATATCTCCTCGATGCCGATGGCGTAGGAGTGGTAGTCCAGGCCGGCGCCGCCGTACTCGGTCGGGAACGGCATCCCCATCAGCCCCAGTTCAGCCATCTGGGCGACCAGGTCCTCGGGGAACTCGTCGGTCTCGTCGATTTCGGCGGCGCGGGGGACCACCTCATCGTCGACGAACGACGCGACGGTGTCGCGGATCTGTCGCTGCTCCGCGTCGAGACTGAAGTCCATACACCGAGGTGTTCCGGCCCGGGCTTAGGGTTTTCTACCCGCTCACCCGACGCCCGGGCGACGGCGACGCTCGACCCGTCGGCTCCCCGGAACGCGGATTGAATCCCGTCGGATTTCGGGGGAAGTTCACACGCCGTTTGGGAGAGACTTTTAACGCCCCTGTTCATAGGGTCCTACAACCCGAATGCCCGGACCCGACCCCCGCCCGGACGTTCCGTCGGCGGACCTCGCGTGGTGCCACGAGGCCGTCCAGGACGTCTCGCGCACCTTCGCATTGACCGTCGACGTGCTGGACGAGCCGATGTCCTCTTACATCTGTCTCGGCTACCTGCTCTGTCGCGTGGCTGACACCGTCGAGGACGCCTCACACATCCCACCAGAGGAGCAGGCCGAACTCCTCCGGCAGTACAACGCCGCCCTGGACCCGTCGGACGATGCCGATATCGGGGCGTTCAGCCGGAACGTGACCGAATGGCTTCCCGAGGATGCCGAACGTGAGGCCGACTGGGAGGTCGTCGACCAGGCGCCGCGGGTCGTGCGGACGTTCGAGGCGCTCCCCGCCGACGTGCGGGAGGCGATTACGCCGCCGGTCCGGGAGATGGTGTCGGGGATGAGCGATTTCGTTGAGCGGTACGCCGACGACGGGGGGCTGCGTAT
Source organism: Halolamina sp. (assembly GCA_042219375.1). GTDB lineage: Archaea > Halobacteriota > Halobacteria > Halobacteriales > Haloferacaceae > Halolamina. The sequence continues at coordinate 12,879 of JBDGQC010000179.1, forward strand.
CGCCGACCGCCGGGAGCTGGAGGAGTACTGCTACTACGCCGCCGGCACCGTGGGCAACCTCATCACCAACCTCGTCACCCGTGGCGACATCGACCCCGACCGCGAGCGCACGCTCTACGATACCGCCGAGGAGTTCGGCCTGCTCCTCCAGTTGGTCAACGTCTCGAAGGACGTGTACGACGACTACGAACACGAGAACAACGTCTATCTCCCCGACGAATGGCTGGACGCCGAGGGCGTGGACCAGGACGAGGTGCTCGACCCCGACCAGCAGCAGGGTGTCGCCGCGGTCGTCCGCCGCACGACCGACCTCGCGCGCACCTACGTGGACGGCGCCCAGACGTACCTCCAGCACGTCCCCCTTCGCGACGGCAACACGCTGGAGGCGTGGGCCGTCCCGTTCCTGCTCGCGGTCGGCACTCTGCGCGAACTCCAGGAGACGCCGGAGGACGCACTAACCGGCGCCGGCGTGAAGGTCTCCCGCGAGGAGGTGTTCGCCGTCGTGAGCGCGATGAGCGCGCGCGGCCGCGAATCACTCCCGACGCTCCGGGAGCGCATCGCAGCCAAGCCGTTCCACCGGTCGGCGCCCGGCGCTGACTGAGCCGGCAGACGAACGTCTCTCGTTTTCAGAACCGGCAGCGCTACCGCTGCGAACTCGTCGCAAAAAACGCCGCGGCGTCGTCAGTCTTCCAGCGCGTCGGCGATGCGCCGCAGTTCCCGCGTCGTGTCCCGCACTTCGTCGCGTAGCTGTCGCACCTCGCGCACGAGGTCCTCGCTCACCTGCCCGCCGCCGGACTCGCCACCCTCCGCGCCCTGACCGCCGGGGCCGCCGCCCATACCCGGCGGGCCACCACCCATCCCGCCAGGACCGCCGCCACCGCCCATCATGCCGGACATCATCTGTGCGAACGGGTTGCCGCCGCCGCCGGGACCCTCGCCGCCGCCCATGCCCGGCGGGCCGCCACCCATCCCTTCCGGGCCGGGCGCCTCGCCCTCCTCGCGCTCGGCCTCGCGGCGCTCGCGGATCTCCTCGACGCGCTCGCGGAAGGATTTCTCCTCCTCGTCGCCAGTACTCTCCTCAGGTGCCTCGCTTCCGTCGTCGCCGTTAGCCTCGTCGTCTGCCATACCTCGGCGTTCCGGGGCCACGGCGAAAAGAGTTGTTCTCCGACGCCGGAACCGGACTTCGTTCCGAGAGCGTTTTCCGCCCCGGTCACCGAACCGAGGGGTATGGTCCCGCCGCTGGCGCTCGACATCGACGGCACGCTGACCACGCCCGAGCACAGCATCGACCCGCGGGTGTTCTCGGTGTTGCCGACGTGGGACGCGCCCGTCGTCGTCGCGACGGGGAAAGCGTTCCCCTACCCCGTGGCGCTCTGTCACTTCCTCGGCATCCCCGAGCGCGTCATCGCCGAGAACGGCGGCATCGCGCTGGCTGACGAGCAGGTGCGCTACACCGGTGACCCGGCGCAGGTCGACGCCGCCGTCGAAGCGTTCCGTGAGCGCGGCGGCGACCTCGGCTGGGGCGACGCCGATACAGTCAACCGCTGGCGGGAGACGGAGGTAGCGACCAACCGCACCGCGGACGAGGCGCTGCTGCGGGCCGTCGCCGAGGAGTTCGACCTCGATTTCGTCGACACGCAGTACGCCTACCATCTCAAAAGCCCCGGCGTGAGCAAGGGCGCGGCGCTGCACGAGGTGGCGGAAACGCTCGGGCGCGACCCCGCCGAGTTCGTCGCCATCGGCGACAGCGAGAACGACGTCTCGACCTTCGAGGTGGTCGGTGAGTCCTACGCCGTCGCCAACGCCGACGAGACCGCCAAGCGCGCGGCGACCACCGTGCTGGAGGACTCCTACGTCGACGGGACGCTCGCAGCGCTCCGGGCGATTCGAAACCGGGAAGCGTAGGGGAGAACGCGAATCAGGACTCCTCGGTGGCCGGTGTTGGCGCGGTGTCGGCGACGGGAACGAACTCACCGTCGATATCCCACTCGTGGATGCAGTTCACGGCCCCGGCTTCGGTGGCCCGCCAGACGCCAGCCTCCTCGTCGTACCGCTCGACCCGCGCGCACCGCTCGCAGATGCGGCAGTCGGGTGTACGCAGAACGTCAGTCATTGTGCTTCAAATGCTACCAAGCGTCATGAGTCTTTGGCCCTCGGAACGCCGCTACTCCACCGCGGGAGTCGCCTTCACCAGCGCTGACAGCTCCGTTGCCAGGTGGAGTGTCCTGCGTTCGGCACCGCCGAACTGCTCGGCCGCGCTCCCCACGCGCTCGAAGCCGCGCGATTCGTAGAAGCCGCGGCCCACGTCGTTCTCCGCGAACACTTCCAGCCAGACGCGCTCGTAGCCGGCGTCCCGTAGGCGGCGAGCCACGCGACCGGTGAGTGCGCTGCCGACCCCCGCACCCCACCGATCCGGGTGAACGTAGAGCCGGGAGATGAACGCGTCCGCGGGAGCGTTTTCACCGCTCGGGCCGGCGTTGGTGAACCCGACAACCTCGCCGTCCCCCTCGGCGACGAGGAAGAAGCTGGGGCCGTTGGCGCTGGTTGCCGAGTCCCCGGTCCTCTCTGCCCCGTCGGCGGCGGCGATTTCCGCGCGAAGCGAGGGCGGGTCGTACCACCGGTCAACCGTCGCAGCAACCGTCTCGGCGCCCAGCAGGTCGTCGTAAGCAGCGTGCCACGACGCCCGGGCGACCGTCGCGACGGCCTCGGCGTCTGCTGGTGCCGCGTCGCGAACCCTCATACACTCATCAGGCGGAGTAGCGGGAAAGAGATTACCCCCCAACGCGGGTCGACAGCTTTTCCGCCGGCCCGGCCCGAATCGGCGCATGGAACTTACCACCCGCCGGACGTTCTGGCTCGCGCTCGGGTGGCTCGGCCTCGCGGAGTCGCTGAACTGGGCGGTCGCCATCCTCCGGGTCGGGGTCTGGCCGGGGAACGCCGCCGCTCTCGCCGGGTTCGGACTGCTCACCGCCATCGCTGCCGTCGGCTTCGTCCGTTCCGAATGGGCTAGTGGCCCGACGGAGCGCAGCGCCTCGTGGTGGGCCGCCATCGCCGGGGCGGTGCTCGCGACGGTGGGACTCCTACTCTGAGGCGGAACTCCCAGCGTTCAACTATCCGGGCGGCCTCGACTCCGATATGGAACTCCCGGAACGCGAAATCTTCCTCGGCGGCTTCGGCTGGTCGGGGCTCGTCTCGTTGCTCACCTGGGCGGTGCCCGTCCTCGGCGGCGGCCCGGTGGACGCCAACCTGTCCGACCTCCTGTTCGGCGTCCTCATCCTCGGCGCCGTGAGTTACGCCGCCTACAAAGGAACCAGACAGTCCCCCTCGACTATCGCGGTGGCCTTCGCAGTGTTCGCCGCCACGTTCGCGACGATGCAGTTGATTACGGTCGTCGCCTGACCACCCCGCGCTGGGGAACTCGCGACCGGTAGTCATTTCTTCCCGCTCTGACCACGCAGCGCTATGCAGTACGGCAACAGCCTCGGCCCGTTCCTCGACCGCATCCCCGACCTGCCGGACGGGTTCGAGTTCGCCGAACCCTCACTCGGCGAGGCGAACGTCCCGCTCCGGGAGGTCGACCCCGACCGGATTCGGGAGCGCTGTGCCGCTGCCGGCCTCGGGGTCATCGTCCACCTTCCCATCGAACAACCGTTGGTCCAGGCCCCGCCGGAACACGCTGACGGCGTCCACGCCCATTTCGACCGCGCGCTCTCACTCGCCGCGGAGATGGGCGCCGAGAAGGCCGTTGCCCATTGCACCGCCAACCGTGGAAGTCGCGGTGATGTCGACCTGTTCCGCGAGAACGTCCGCCGCCTGGACGCCGCCGGCGCCGAACACGGCGTCGAAGTCACCTTCGAGAACCTCGGCCACCTCGACCGAGGCTACAGCCTCGACACAGTCGGCGAGGTGCTCGCGGACTGTGGCGCTGCTGTCTGTTTCGACGTTGGGCACGCCTACATGGAGGGCGGTCAGGACGCAGTCGAGGAGTTTCTCGCTGACCACGCAGGGCGGGTAAGCCACCTGCACGCCCACGACGCCCGGCATCGGGGGGACAGCCACCTGACCCTCGGCGACGGCGAAATCGACTACGGCCCGGTCGCCAGCGAACTGGTTGCTGCTGGCTTCGACGGCACCGTCACCGTCGAGTCGTTCACCCCTGACACGCGGCTGGTCGAACACTCTCTCTGTGTGCTGCAGGAAGCGTTCGAAAACGCGAGATAGGTCGGCGCTCAGACCCTTCGATACGCACCCAACCGCGTTCCGTCCGTCAGGTACGCCTCGCCCGAGACGAGCCCCTCGGGGAGAAACGGCGCGAGGAAGGACTGGCCCTCGACGTTCATCCACGTCCCGCCCGAGCGCTCGTTGAACGCCGGGAAGACGACGAGTTCCGGGTCCCCCCAGTCCATCGCCGATGGCTCGACGCCGAGGTACTCGGCGAACGGTCCCCGCCGGAGTGATCCGCGGAGCCACGCACGCTCGACACGGCTTCCGCCCACCTCGTCAGTCAGACGAACCGTCGGGTGTTCATGCCCCATACAGAGCGTCGGCGCCGAAAGCGCCTCCTCGCCCGGCCACGTGTGGCCGTGGATCAACCCGATATCGCCGATGCGGGCGCCGTCGGGTGGCAGCGTCTCGATTCGGTCGGGGAACACCTCCTCGACGCCGCCGTCGTGGTTCCCGCGGGCGAGCGTGAGCGGGACGCCCCGGGCCTCAAGCACGCCGAGAAGCTCGCGGACTTCCTCGGCCTCCGCACCGTCAGGTTCGGCGATACGGTGGAACAGGTCGCCGAGGACGACGAGCCGATCGGCACCGGTCCGGGCAAGCAGCGAGAGCACCCGTTGACGGCGTTTCTCGGCGTTGGATTCGAGTTCGACGCCGCGCTCGTAGCGCAGGCCGACCTCGATGCCGGCGTGGTAGTCAGCGAGCGCCAGCGCCCGCTCGTTGCCGAGGGCGAGCGTCGCGGCCGGCGCACCCGGCACCGGCTCGACCGCCGGCATCAGATGGCCTTCAGCGTCCCCTCGTTGGGCTCGTAGCACTTCCCGCTCATCATCGCCTCCTGAATGGCGTCATCGGCGGCATCGGCATCGACGCCGTGTTCGTCGACGACGGCCGCCACCACGTCCTCGCGAGCGACACCGTCGCCCTCGTCCAGTTCGTCTATCGTCTCGACGGCGGCGGTTTCGAGGTCGACCGCGGTTTCCTCGTCCTCGTCAGTTCCTTCCGAGGCTTCGGCCTCTTCGGTGGCCTCGCCGTCCTCGTCTTCCAACTCCTCCAGATCATCTTCGGAAGTCGGAACCTCGATGTCGGCCTCACCCGGCTCGTCGACCTCGGTCCCGGTGGCGAACTCGGTGCCGAACTCCTCTTTGACCTCCTCGCGCTCCTCCTCGGTCAGCGCCTCGGTTTCGTCTTCGACGGTTTCGCCCGGTTCGAAGTCCCCGAGTTCCTCGGCTTCCTGTTCGACGGTTTCCTGAACGGACTCGTCGGCGTCGAAGTCGCCGAGTTCCTTCTCCCCTGTCGGTTCCTCCTCGGCTTCCGATTCGGCCGGTTCATCTGGCTCCTCGGACGCGTCCTCTTCGGACCCATCCTGAGGTTCGGCTTCGCCGGATGTCGGCTCCACGGCCGGAGCAGCCGCGGGTTCGGTTTCCGTCTGTTCCTCCGTAGCTGTGTCCGCCGATTCTTCCGCCGTTTCGGTCGGTTCTTTTTCAGCTTCGACCGATTCTTCCGCCGTTTCGGCCGGTTCCTCCGTCTCGACTGCCTCCGATTCGCCCGCTTCGGCCGTGTCCGGTTCGACGCCCGCAAGCGAGACGTCCGTCTCCGGGAGTGGACCGAGTTCGGTCGGCGTCGAGTCCCCGGGAGGCGTTTCCAGCGCGCCCACGGCGTCGCGCTCGCCCGCGACCTGTTCGACCGCCTCGACTGCGAGGGTTCGGACGGCTTCGAGATAGGCTGTTCCCGTATCGTACTGCGCGATGGCTTTCGGAATCCCTGCGGCAAGCGACGGGTCGACGCCCTCGGCTTCCAGCGCCTCGCGGAGCGCGTCGCCGCGCAGGTCGCTGTCGAGCGCCTCGGCGAACACGGCAATCCGGTCGAGCGTGCGCTCGGCGGCCGAGACGACCCAACGGTCCCGGGTGTCGGCGTCCACCTCGTTGAGGCTCTCCGGGCGGACGGACGTGAACACCCGGTCGGAGTCCTCGGGTTCGAAGGTTCGGGCCTTTCCCGCCAGCGCGACGAACGTCGGGGGCTCGGTTCGACTCAGGAACGCGTGCTCGTCGGGCTGGTACTGGCCGGCGTAGGTGACGAACGCCCCCGTCGGGTCGACGACGCGGCCGCGGAGGCTGTCCTCGTTGACCTGCTCGACTTCGGTCAGCACGCCCACCGCGAACAGCCGGTTGACTCGCGCGCCCGTCGGAGTGACGACGTAGTTCGGCGCGCGCTCCTCGTCGCTCTCGGAGTAGGAGAACGTCGCGTCCTCGAACTCCGCGGCGAACAGCCGACGGGCCACCTCCCGGGTTCCGGGGCCGGCGTCGGCGCTCATGCGTTCACCCCCAGGTCCGCGAGCAATTCGTCCGCCCGCTCGGCCGGGTCGGCGTCGGTCGGTTCGAACGCGTCGGCGTTGAGGTTGGCGCCGTACTCGTCGACCGACAGCGAGCCGCGAGCGCGGTACTCTCCGCCCTCCAGTTCGCCGGCGATTGCATCGGCGACGACCTCGCGGTCCATCGCCTCGCGGGCGGCTTCGCGCGCATCGTCGAGGTCGCCGCCGTAGATCTCTTCGGTGAGGTCACGGCCCAGTATCGCCGTGCAGGTGCCGGTACCGTCGTCGAGAATGGCCTTGGTCCGCAGGTCGTCCTCGCCGTCGACGGCCCCGTGGGAGCGGCATTCGCCGTTCTGGATGGCGCGGTTGCACTCGGGACAGCGCTCGATGAGCCCGGAGCCGTCCCGAACCTCGATGACGTTGCCCGTCAGCTCTACATCGAACAGGCCACCGCCGGCGACGGCCTCGCCGATGCTCATCGACGGTGCGGTGTCAGTAACCTCGATGTCCTCCTCCAGTTCGGTAACCGACGAGAATTGGGAGACGTTCACCGAGGGGGCCCCGCGGTACTCACGGACGTACACGTCCTCCAGTCGGACGCTCGCGCCCGCCTCGATTTCGGGATGGGGGTCCCAGTCGGTAAAGGGGAGGCGCGCGGTTTCGTCGCCGATGACGCCCGAGAGGATGTCGGTTTCGCCGTCGCGCCCGTCGATGGTGCGTTCTTCGACCTCGACGACCTGCACCTCGACGTTCCGCCCGCGGTCGCCCGCGGCCAGGTCAATGAGGTCGCGGTCGCCGCCGGTTTCGAAAGGCACCGAGAGCTCCTCGCCTTCGAGGGCGACGCTGGTGCTGTCGCCGAGGTTGAGTTCGGGGCTCCCCTCCCACTCACGCACGCCGGCGTTGCCGACGGTGACGGTGTCGCCGGGTTCGAAGCCGAACTCCTGCCAGGCGGTGTAGGAAACCGTCCCCGTCTCGTCGGCGAACTCGCCCTCGCGGATGGTGATGTCCTCGCCCTGATAGCGGATAGAGCGGGTCCCCTTGGTCAACACCCGGACGGTGACGGTGACGTTGTCGTGCTCGGTCGTGAGGTCGGCTACGTCGAGCGATTCGGGGGCGCCGTCGTCGCCGCTGCCCCCGCCACCGTGTTTGCGGCGGATGCTCTGTTTGGCCTCATCGACCGGAACGCTGTACTGGAGCAGGTTCTCCAGGTCCTCTGTGACCTCCTCTTTGTCAACACCGAGAGCGGAGGCGAGCTCCTCGGCGTGCTTATCGACGTCCATCAGGCTGATTTGGGTCGTGACGGGTAATAAGCGTTAGTTCCGGGGGTCGCGGGCGCGACAGCGTTTGCCACAGCTCAACATTCGCGCACCGAAATAACTTATTTAAACTTATACTTACCATGATGAATTATGTGTAAAGAGTGTGTGATGCAACCTGCAATGGGGGAATCCGACGCGGCGTTTCACGTGGTGTGTCGGGATTGTAAGAAAGAGGAGATTGCGGGGTCGGAACGGGACGCGCGGGTCGCGGCGGCGGACCATCGCTCCGTGGCGGACCACCGCGTGCAGTTCGACCGTATCGACGCCGGGGCCCGCGGGGTACGCTGACGCCGCAGTCCGTTTTTTCACCGGTAATCGAACCACCCTTGAGCCTCCGGCAAGCATCTGGCGAGCATGGATGCCACGACGCGACTCGCGGTCACCCGTGAGGCGGCGCTGACCGGGGCCGAGGTCGCCATGGGCGGGTTCCGTGGGGAGTTCACCGTCGAATCCAAGGCGAGCGCGCTGGACTCGGTCACCGAGTTCGACCGCGAGGTCCAGCGCCGTGTGGCGGCGCTGCTACGGCGAGAAACCCCCGACGCCGCCATCGTCGGCGAGGAAGCCCTGCCGGACATCCAGACCCGGACGACCGTCCCCGAACGCGGCGACGCATGGGTCGTCGACCCCATCGACGGGACGAACAACTTCGTCGCCGGTAACCGCAACTGGGGAGTCGCCGTCGCCGCCGTCGAGGACGCCGAACCGGTCGCCGCTGTCAACGAGTTCCCCGCACTCGGGGATACGTACGCTGCCGACGACGACGGGGTGACACGGAACGGGGAACCGATAACCGTTAGTGACCGAACCACCCCCACGGAGTTTACAATCAACCCGATTTTCGGCCTCTCGCCCCGCCACCGGCGAAAGCTTGCGGACTACGTCGAGGTCATCGCCGAGGAGTTCGGCGACATGCGTCGGTTCGGCTGTGCGCAACTCGCGCTCTCGGCAGTTGCCGCGGGCGAACTCGACGCCGCCGTCTCGGCGGTCCGGCTCCACCCGTGGGACCTCGTCGGCGGCGTCCATCTGATTCGACAGGCCGGCGGTACGGTCACGGATATTTATGGCGACCCATGGACGCCGACCGCTGTCGGACTCGTTGCCTCGAACGGTGAGGCTCACGACCGACTCGTCGAAGCGTTCGACGCCGCGGGCGAGTAGAAAGTTCGGGGGCGCGACACGAAACACAAACGGCTCTTTGACTATACGCCAGCAGTTTATCAAGAGGCGCCCAAACTAGGGTATGCGACGTATTGGCGTGGTGTTCGTGGTGGTACTGCTTACAGTAACGGCGGGTTGTAGTGGACTGACCGGGACGTCGACCGAGAACGTTCAGTCCCAGAACGGGGTAACTGGGGCGTCCACAGGGTCCGACCAGTCAATCGCGGTTTCGGCCGGCGGCCAAATCCAGGTGGCACCGGACAAAGCGATTATTCGAGTCGCCGTGACTTCGCAGGCGGACTCCGTCGAAACCGTTCGGCAGGAGTTGGCCCAGAACGTGTCCCGCATGCGAACGGCTCTCGAAGAAGCGGGACTGGACGCAGGCCAGATAGTCTCTGACGAGTACGACATCAGACGCAACTACGAACGCAGGGAACGTCCCGACGCGCCGAAGTACCGCGGCCAGCACAGGTTGGTGATATCGCTCAACGATACGAACCGAACCGGCGATATCGTCGTTACAGCCGTCGAGAACGGGGCCACGAGAGTCGACGAAATCCGGTTCACGATCAGCCCTGAAACCCGGCGCGAACTCCGGAAACGAGCGCTGTCGAAGGCCGTGGAGAACGCACGCGGCAAGGCTGGAGTGATGGCAAACGGGACGGGGCTCACTATTACGGGGGTACGAACTATCAGAACCACGGACGTTTCCCTGCGAACGGACCGTCGCGAGGAGGCCGCGTACGCGACGGCGAGCGATAGTGGCGGTGGTGGAGTACCGACCTCCTTCGAAGGGGGGAAAGTGACCGTCACCGCGCGGGTGACGGTAGTCTACAACGCGACGAGCGGTTAACGAAGGCTACCACGGCGGACCGGGGACCCGCGTGTTCGAGAACCGGCTCTATGTGGGGTATTCGTGGCCGATATGTATCGGCTGATTCGGGCCATCGCGTTTTCGACTATTCGTAGCCCAGAACCACACCGTCGTCGAGCCGCTCGACGCCCACGAGCGAGAGCGTCGGGAAGGTGTCCGTATCGGTGAATCCCTCACCGTCAGCCAAGGTTGGCGCGTCCCGGCCGCCGATGACGACAGAACCGACGAACACCGTAAGCCGGTCAACCAGTTCAGCCTCGAACAGCGAGAAAATCAGTTCACCGCCGCCCTCGACCAGCAGCCGCTCCAGACCGCGGCTTTCGAGGCGGTCCAGCCCCGATTCGAGGTCTACACGCTCGCCGCCGACGACGAGGACGGTTGCACCGGCCGCTTCGAGCGCCGCAACATCCCCGTCCGCGGCCGCTTCGCTCACGAGGATGTACGTCGCCGCCCTGTCGTCCAGTACCGCCGCATCAGGGGGCGTCCGGGCCCGGGAATCGGCGACGATGCGGGCGGGATTCGATGAGTCGTCGTTCTCGACGCGCTGCTCGCGCCGTTCCTCGTCTTTGACCGTTAGACTCGGGTCATCCGCGAGGACGGTTCCGACGCCGACCATGACTGCATCGGAATCGGCGCGGAGCGCATCCACCCGGTCGAAGTCGGCGGGACCGGAGATAGCCACCTGCTCGCGATCGCGGGTCGAGAGCTTCCCGTCGATGCTCTCGGCAGCGTTCACGTGGACGTGCATACGGTCGCTGTGTACGCCGACGGGTCGGCTCTTTCGGTCCACGCTCGAATCAACGATAGGCGGCGCGTGCCGTCTCCCGGACGCTGAAGGGGCTCGACACCGAGACGCCCCCATGGCGTACTACTTCGGCGTCTACCATTGGCGTCGACGGTTCCGTCGGCTCTTCGCCGGGCTTGCCCTCGTCGTCGTCGGTCTGGTCACCGGACGGCGCGGCGGAACGCTCTCCCGAGCCGCAGGGCTGGCTCTCGTCGCCGTCGGCGCGAAGCGAGGCTCCGGCCCCGTAGAGCGGATGCTCTCCCCGTCGCCGTGGCAGCCCGACCGCTGGAAGTACCGCGCGCTCCGCGAGGCGATGCCCTACGCGGACGCCGACTGCGCGGTGGATGTCGGCTGTGGCACCGGCCGGTCGCTCGTCGGCCTCGCGCCGGCGATACCGGCGGACTGCCGCCTGCTCGGCCTGGACGTGTTCGACGACCGGGTCATCCTCGGGAACGGGCCAAAACTGGCTCGCCGGAACGCCGCCGAGGCGGGGCTGGACGCGGATATCGTCGCCGGCGATGCCGCTCGGCTCCCGGTTGCTGATGGCAGTCAGGACGTGGTGACAGCCTGTCGCGTGCTCCACGACCTGCCGAAGGAGGCAGCAGAGTCAGCACTCTCGGAAGCCCGTCGGGTTCTCGCGCCGGGCGGGACGCTCGGCGTGCTGGAACTCCCGAGACCACACGACGCGGGTACGGAGCCGCTGGACTACTGGGAGGGGTTGGTCACCGACGCAGGGTTCGCTGTCGAAAAGGCGCGGAAGGTGGAGGCGGGTGGTTACTACCTGGTCGTGGCGACCCCAGAGTGAGCCAGCGAGCAGTAGGTGGAAATAGCGAACAGCCGGAGCAAAGGAATCGGCGCGACGGGCTCCGGGCTCCCGCCGTGTTCGTCGCGCCACAGCTCTCAGGTCACGGGACGGGGTGGTCCCGTCTTCGTTCAAAAACGTTCGTGGCGCCGGTGGAGGGCTCAGTCCTCGACTGGTTCGACGCCGATTGTGACCGGCACACCCTCGATTTCCCACTCCTCGACCAGCCCTCGGTCGGTATCGATATCCGCGACATCGACGAACTCCGCGGCCCGGACCTCGCCACCCACGAGGTCGCGCCGGTCGTCGAAGAAGCCGGCCACGCGGTCGTCCGCGGCGTCGACGCCGACGCGGACCTCCTCTTCCACGTCGAGGTCGAGGCGCTTCCGTGTCTCCTGCACCCGGCGGATGAGGTCACGGGCGTACCCCTCTCGCTCGATATCCTCGGTCAGAGTCGTATCCACGTACACCGTCCCACCGTCGAACGTCGCGGCAGAGACGTGTTCGGGGGGGTGGGACTCGTACTCGACCATCGCGTCATCCAGGTCCACCGTTTCGCCGTTCACCTCGACGCCGCCCTCGACCGCTTCGCGAGGCTGTCCGCGGACGGCTTCCATCACGTCCTGTGCATCGGCACCGAACTCCGGGCCGATGACGCTCATCTGCGGGTCCGCGATTTCGACCAGTTCCTCGTAGCGCTCGGTGATGGTGAGCCGCTGGGCGTTCACCCGGTCGAGGAACAGTTCTTCGAGTTCGACCATCGCCTCGGCCACGTCCTCGTCTTCGGTTTCGACGACGACCTCCGTGACGGGCCATCGAAGCTTCCGCCCGCCCTGCTGGCGGGCGTTCGCGGCCGCCTCTTCCACGTCCCGGAGGACGGCCATATTGCGTTCGAGTTCGGGGTCGTGGAGATTCTCGTCGGGTGTCGGGGCGTCGAGCATGTGGACGGTGTCGGCCTCGCCGTCGAGGGTCTGGTACATCCGGTCGGCGAGATAGGGCGTGTAGGGCGCGATGAGCCGGACGACTTCGTTGAGCACAGTGGCGAGCGTGGCGTAGGCGCCGCGCTTGCTTGCGGAGTCGCCCCCTTCCCACATCCGCTCGCGGATGGCCTTGACGTAGAACCGCGACACGTCCTCGGTAACGAAATCGAGCAGGGCGTTGAGCGCGTCGTGGACCGCGTACTCCTCCCACGCCTCCTCCGTCTTCCACTCGACGGTCTGGAGTCGCGAGAGCACCCACTCGTCGACCAGGCTGAGTTCACCGTCCGCCAGGTCGGCCGCACCGGGGTCGTAGTCGTCCAGTTCCATGTACGGCAGCGGGAAGCGGAACACGTTCCAGAGGATATTGAGCGTCGACTGCATCTCCTCCAGGCCATCCCACTCGAAGCGCAGGTCGGCGCCGTGCTGGTCGTGGCTCAGCAGGTAGGCCCGGAGCGGGTCCCGGCCCACCTCGTCGATGGCCTCGTAGGGGGTGACGATGTTACCGAGGCTCTTGGACATCTTCCGACCGTCGCTGTCCAGCGCGAACCCGTGCATCACCACCTCGTCGTAGGGGATGCGGTCGAGCGCGGTCGTGCCCATCCCGAGTTGGGACCAGAACCAGCCGCGGGTCTGGTCGTGGGCCTCAACGATAACGTCGGCAGGCCAGAACTCCTCGAAGGCGTCCTCGTTGCTGGGGTAATCAAGCGTTCCCCACGAGGCGACCGAGGAGTCCAGCCACACGTCGAACACGTCCGGCACGCGCGTGTGGGTGACGCCGTCCTCGGTGATGGTGAGGTCGTCGACCGTCGGCCGGTGGAGGTCGAGTTCGGCCGGGTCCACGTCCTGGTCGGCGCGCTCGGCGAGTTCCTCGCGGGTGCTGATGACGATGAAGTCCTCGGAGTCCGCGGCACCCTCGTGGCCCTCCGGCGTCCAGATGGGGATGGGGATGCCCCAGTAGCGCTGCCGGGAGACGTTCCAGTC
>JBDGQC010000175.1:0-16110 GCA_042219375.1 Halolamina sp.
AATTCGACGATGGCGTCGCGCCAGGGGTCGGGAATCGACGTCGGCTCCTGCTCTTTCTTGTCGAAGGCGACCTGGACAGTTTCGCCGGTCGCCGCCAGTTTCCCGTCGTCGCGGTAGAGTTCGTACTCCATTGGGAGGCTCGCGTCGCCGATGCGGGGCACGTCGAGTTCGACCGTCACCGGGCCGTCCTGCAGTTCAATCGGGCGTTCGTAGTCGAGTTCGAGCGTCGCCAGCACCGCGCCGACCGCGGAGAGGTCGACGCCCAGCAGGTCGTTGAAGTAGTCGATACGGGCCTGTTCGAGGTAGGAGGCGTAGACGGCGTTGTTGACGTGGCCCATCGCGTCGATGTCGCGGTAGCGCACGCCGATGGTCGTCTCGAAGGTCACAGGGGGGTTTCGGCCACGCCGAGCAAAGGGGCTCCGGTCCGGCCGCTCACTCCTCGACCACGTCGGCCCCGGGCGCGTTCTCCTTCACGCTCTCGATGCCCTGTTCGGCGTTCTGCTTGCTCGTGTACCCCTCGCCGCTGTCGGCGACGATGTTGCCGTTGTCGTGGACGAGATGCCACCGCCACTTCCCCTCGGCGTCTTTGAACAGTTCGAACGTCGCTCGTGAATCAGCCATCGACCCGATAATCAATCGGAGAGTAAATAGGTGTACCGCTCAGTCGCACCGGGGCGTGAGTCGGGCGCCCGTAGTCAGATGGCCGGCCTGAACCGCCAGTCAGTCGTCGGCCGGCGTCGGCGCCGACCCGGGCATGCCAACCGGCTCCGCGTCGCTTTCGAGTTCCTCAAGCGCGACCTGGGCAGCGCGCTTCCCCGAGAGCAGCATCGCGCCGAACGTGGGCCCCATCCGGGTGAGGCCGTGGGTGGTCGCCGTCGAGAGGCCAGCGGTAATGAGGCCCTCGTGGACCTTCCCGGTCTGCTCGACTACCGCGTCCTCGCTGCGGCCGACCCACATCGAGTCGTGGCCCGGCGAGTCGTGGCCGGGCGCTCCATACTCGCCGTCCTCGGACTGGTCCATCCCGGTGTTGTGTTCGCTCGCGTGTTCGATGCCCGGCGCGTCGAGAACGCCGCGTTCCTGAAGTTTCGAGACCACGACCGCCTCGTGCCCGGTTGCGTCAATGACCAGGTCGGACTCGACGGCGATGGGGTCGACGCAGGTCAGCTCCCGTGGGAGCGCGTGGACCGGCGTCCAGTTCATCACGATGCCGGCGACGCGGTGGTTCTCCCGGACGACGACGTCGGTGAACTCCGTCATGTTCTGGACGCGGGCGCCGGCGTCGCAGGCCGCCTTGATGAGCGCCGAGCAGGCGTGTGGCCCTTCCGCGACGTAGAGGTCCTCCGTTTCCTCGTCCTCCTCGTAGGGGACCCCAAGGTCGTCCAGCGTCTCTTGGGCGGGAGCGCGGACGGTGAGTTTGTTCATCAGGAAACCGCCCAGCCAGAACCCGCCGCCGAGGTAGTTGTTCTTCTCGACGACGGTCACGTCCACGTCGCGTTCCGCGAGTTCCTTCGCCGCCATCAGCCCCGAGGGGCCGCCGCCGACGATGATCACCTCGCCGTCGGTCGCCGCACGGAACTCCTCGACCCACGAGTCAGTAATTGCCCGTGTGACTGCGCCCTCGCTTGCGTCTGAGAATCCATCGAAGCTCATCACTACTTGGTTGTACTACTTGGTAATTAAACGTTGGGTGTGGCTCTCGCTGTTCGAGGCTGACTCATCAACCCGACTATTCGGAGGTCGATACGCGAAACAGCACCGCCGCTGGCCCGCTTCATCAAAGAACTGATGATAGCAGCCTCGGCGACCTATCCTCGGCCTCAGACCGGTAGCTCGATCTCCTCGGCGACGAGGAACCCGCCGGCGACGCCGATGGTGATGACCGCGGCCCAGAACAGGATGACCGGTTCGCTCCAGCCGTCGGTGAGCGCGACGGCGGCGACCCACGCCAGTACCCCCGTCCCGAGGACGAAGCCGAGTTCTTCCGTTTCGACCATACCTGCGGTGGTAGCCGGTGGTACGTTAGTGTGACGCTCCGCGGCGACGGGGGTCCTCGCTCTCGGCGAGCAACGAGAGGCTCAACTGCTCGGCGGCCGCCGTTTCATCGCCGCCGGTTCGCCCGGCGAGCGCGGCGCGGGTAATCGTCGCCGCGAGGTCGTCGGCCGCCTCCGCCGCGACCGGTGCGATGGCCGCCCGGAGCGCCGTGCTGCGGACCGCTACCACCGGCAACGAGTCGTCGCCTTCCGTTGCCTGTTCCCGCCGGTTCCGGAGTTCCAGCCACGCCCGGACGGTTGCCCCCGCGTACTCCTGTGCGAGGACGACCGGGTCGTTGACCGCCGGAATCGTCGCGAGAAACCGCGCGCCGGGGCTGTCGGCGTCGACGCGCTCGGCGGTCCACTCCCGAATCGTCGCCTCGTCGGCGCCCCAGTCGAGTTCCGCTTCGGCCGCGCGGAGCATCTCGGCTTCCGCCTCGGCGACGTTGTGGAACGCGTCGCCGACGACCACCGTATCCGCGCCGGCGTCGCGGACCGCCGCGACGTCCTCGGCGTCGGCGAGACCGCCGCCGTACCAGATGCGCGAGCGGGTGAGCGCCGACTCCAGCCGTTCGAGCGTCTCGACGGCCTCGTCGCCGCCGAAGGTGCCCGAGTACTCCAGATAGAGTATCTCCGAGTCGAGATGCCGGTCGGCCGCCATCGCGCGCTGTGTGGCCTCGCCGGCCGAGAGCACGTCCGCCTCGCTCACGCCGGCCTCGCGGGCGGCCGCGCTCTCGGGGTTCTGGACGATGTAGGCCTCGAAGGCGGCACGGGAGAGGAGCAGGTCGGTCCCGAGGTCCGCCAGCCTGTCGACGACGGTGGGCGGAAGCCACGGCGCCTTCTGGCGAACGAGTTCGGGCGCCAGTCGTTCCCGGACGCTCTCGATGGCCTCGCCGAGCGTCCCGACCAGGGCTTCGCTGTCGCCGTTGAGCACCTCCGGAACGAGCAGCAGGTCGGCCTCCTCGTGGCTGCGCTCGGTGACGTGGTCGGCACCGCTCGGTTCGTGACAGAGCGGCGTCTCCAGGCCAGCGAGCAGGTCAAGGACCGCCTCGGTGTTGGCCGGCGTCACATCCGCCGAGCCACCGACCGAGAGCGCGTCGGTTTCGGAGAGCCAGAGGGGGTACAGCAGCGGGAGTTTCTTCGCCCCCTCGGGGTCGATTTTGGTCACGTGCTCCCACTCCGCGGGTACCGGGTTGCTGTCGAAGGCACTCCGAGCGAGAATGCCCAGGAGGTCGGCGGCCTGCTCGGCCCGCGCCGCGAAATCGCGTCGCATGGATGGACGTTACCCGGTGAGCGGAAAAACCTCCGCGGTTCGCCGGCGGGATGGATAGCTTCAAACGCCTGGTGGGCCGACGGACACCCATGCCCGGACCGCTCCGTGGGGTTGCCGACCGCCTCGCCGGCGTGGACGCGCTCCCGACGCCCGCCCGCGCGGTGTTCAGCCACTACGCCGAGGGCGGGACGCTCGAACTCTCGGCCATCCGCCTCCAGCGTCGCGTCGAGGACGACGTCGAGGCCATCGTCGCCGACGCCTACGAGGACGTGGAGGCCGCCATCGCGGCGGAGTTCGACCGTGATTCGGTGAACTTCTCCTACGACACCAAACTCACGATGCCGGTCGAACTCACGCTGAGCCACCTCTACCGCCGCGCCCTGGAGGCGGCACCGCCCGGCGTCAACCCCATCGATAGGGAGCGCCGGACGGACCCGATTTCCCGAGTCCGTCGCCGTCTCGCCGCGACGACGACCAACGGGGCCGACAGCGACGCCCGGGACCTCGTCGCAGAGGTCCGCCGGGCCGAGGAGGTGGCCGAACTGGTGGTGGTGGCCCTGCTCGACGGCGACATGCGCGATGCCCTCAACGACGCCGAGTACGAGGACTTCCACGTCGATTTCGACATCGCCGAGGAGGACCGCGGCCGCGTCGCCGGCATCGCACAGGAGGTGCTTCAGGCCGCAGTCCAAGAGCGCTTTGCTGCGTTCCCCGATGCGGTGCGGGAGGCCTACGACGACGCCGTCGAGCGATCGGAAGCCCATCAGGACCGTGACCCGTATTTCCGGGAACTGATGGTCGAGGCCGTCGTCGCCGCGGAGACCAGCGCAGTCGAGGAGGCGACCGTCGAAGCAAGCGCCGACGAGGGCGAGGCGGTCGATGCCGAGGCCGCCCGGGAATCCCTCCGGGATGAGTACAAACACGCCGAGTTCGACGACCCGCCAGACCTGTTCGCGGACGCCGAACAGGACGTGCCGTATCTCGTCACCCAGTACGGCCGGGTCGGCGTCATCTACCACGGGATGGTGGAGATGTTCCGAGAGGCCGGCATCGCCCTCTCGGAACCGTTCGAGCGCGCCGTCGTGCTCGCCATCATCGGCGCGCAACTCTGGCTCGACGACGTTGACGACTTCGCCGACGACATGGCCGAGGGCCAACTCACCCCGGTGACTGCGGAGTACCTGCTCGCCGAGAGCGACGCCGAGGCCTACGAGGCGGTCGTCGACATCACGGAAACGTATCTGGACCGCGCCCGCGAGGCCGCACAGTCCTCCGACGCCCCAGTAACGGGAATCGCGGTAGAGTACATCCGTCACTCAGGCGACCCCGAGAAACTGCCGCAATAGCGCCGTTCTATCGATGCGAGTTATTCGACAACTGTCGTAGCCAAGGTTTACAACCGTCGAACCCGGAGGGGCGAGTGATGACGCAGTCGTCCCACGCCGCAGAACGCACCGACCCACCGGAGGACGTCCGCTCGACCGGCGGGAAACTGGTCTACGTCTACCTCAGTTCCGTCACGGAGGCGACCGTCGAGGGCATCGCCGACGCGCTGGGGCTGAAACTCATCGAACTCCTGCCGACGCTGCGCTCGCTCCAGCAGGCCGGCCACGTCGAGCGCGCGGGCGACACCTGTCGTATCGCGAACTGAGCAGCGTTTTCAGTCGTCGCTCGGCGCCGGGCCGATACCCTCCGTCACGTCGGCGTCGCGCCACGTTCCGCGCTGGTACCAGCCGTAGGCAATCATCGCCCCGAGCACGTTCGAGAACGCGAAGGAGAGCCAGATGCCGTCCGGGCCGATTGCCCGGGAGACGAACCAGGCCAGCGGGATGCGCACCACGCCGAGCGTCCCGATCGAGATGGCCGCGGCAGTCAGCGTCTTGCTGGCGCCGCGGAAGCTCCCGTTGTAGGCGCGCATCACGCCCATGAAGCCGAACGTCGGCGCGACAAAGCGCATGAACCGGGCGCCGATGGCCGTCACCTCGGCGCTGTCGGTGAAGACGCCGACCACCGGTTCCGCGAACAGCCAGGCGCACACGGCGACGACTGAAAGGATGAGGAATGTCGCTCGGCTGGCGAACCGGACCGTCTCGGCCGCCCGGTCCGGTTGGTCGGCGCCGATGTTCTGGCCGCTCATGGTTTCGACGCCCCGGGCCATCGCGATGGCCGGCATGAACACGACAGAGAGCACGCGCGTCCCGATACCGAAGGCGGCGACGACCGGCGTCGAGAACGTGCCGACCACGATGAGCATCAGGTTGAACGAGATGGCACGACCCGTCCCCTCAACGGAGGCCGGGATACCGATACGGAGGATGCGTCGGGCGAAAAAGAGATCCGGCCGCATGTCCCCGAGACGGATTCGCACCCCACGGGCGCCCTGGAACATCAGCCCCAGGCCGATGATGAACGCGAGCGCCCGGGAGAAGATGGTCGCGATGGCCGCGCCGCGCAGACCATCACCCCCGTAGCCCGTCGCTGCGTAGAGTTGCGCCTGGAGGGACTCGGCACCGAGCATCGCGAACAGGGGGTTCCCCTGAAAGCCGAAGATGAGGAACGGGTCCAAGACGATGTTGACGACGACCGAGAGCGCCATCACCACCATGGGCGTCACCGTGTCGCCGTACCCCCGCATCAGGGAGATGAACATCAGGAAGCCGAACATGAACACCATGCCGGCGGCAATGACCTCCATGTACGCCACCGCGAGCGGGTAGACGTCGGGCGCGGCGCCGAAGATTGTGAGGAGGTCGTCAACAAGGACGTACCCCAGCCCCCCGAGCAGCAGGGAGGCGATGACCGAGAACGCAACCGTCTGGGAGGCGGCGTACTCGGCGTCGCGCTGCTCGTCGGCGCCGACGTGCTGGGCGACGATGACGCTCCCCGCAACCGAGAGACCCATGCCCATCGAGATGAGCAGGAACACCATCGGGAACGCGAAACTGATGGCCGCGAGCGCCTCGGTGCTGTACTGTCCGACCCAGAACGTGTCCGCGAGGTTGTAGGCCGTCTGGAAGAGGTTCGTGAGAACGATGGGGAGCGCAAGCACGAACAGCGGCGCCGCGATGCCGCCGCTGGTGAGGTCCACCTCCTCCTCGTCGAACGCGCGCCGCATGAGCCGTCGGGCGGCTTCGAGTCGCTCGCGGAGCCTCACGACCCGCCCTCGTCAACCGCAATCATCGTCTCGATGTGGCGGGCGAGCGTTTCCTTGGTTTCCTCGACGGGCCGGCCGATGGCGACGCTCCGGGTGTGAGCGCCGCTGATGACCGTCACCAGGAAGTCCGCGGATGCCGACACGTCGAGGTCCGCCCGGAACACGCCCGTCTCGACGCCCGCCGCGAGATGGCCGGCGATGTGCTCTTTCAGCGCCTGGTCGAACTCCGCGAGTCGCTCGCGGAACGCCTCGTCGTAGGGGCCCTGTGCCTTCATCTCCAGGACCGCGATTTCGAAGTCCCGCGGCGGACCGTCCTCGTCGGCGGGCCGGAGTACCTCTTCGACGAGTGCGAGCAGGCTCTCCCGGGGCGTCTCGCCGCCGACGCTCTCTAAGCGCTCGACGAAGGAATCGAGCAGTTCATCCAGAAACGAGCAGAGCAGGTCGTGTTTGCTGTCGTAGTGGTAGTGGAGCGCGGACTTGCTCTTCTCGGTCTCGGCGGCGATGTCCTCCATCGTCACGTCGGCGTATCCGTGTTTGCAGAGCGCGCGGTAGGTAGCGTCGGTGATGTCGGCGGTCGTCTGTTCGGAGACCATACTGACTGACTGGTTAGTCAGACTGCTCGGTCAGTAAAAAGTCTGCCGACAGGTACCCGTGACGGAGGCAGATATTGCTGGTGGCTATCCCGAGGTCAGTTCCGACGGGTGCGGGGACGGCGCCGGAACATGGCGGTCGTCGCAGTCGCCGCCCGACTCACAGTCGGCTTCTCCGCAAGCCGCGTCGCGGACCGCCTCACCCGCGACGCCCGCGACGAGGAAATCCCGCAGCGGCGGGCCGACGTGTTCGGGTTCGACCAGGAACGCGTCGTGCCCGTAGTCCGACTCCACGACGTGGTGGGCGGCCGCCGCGCCGGCCCGGCGAAACGCCGAAACGAGCGTCGCCGCCGCCTCGACGGTGAAATGCCAGTCGTCGGTGAACGACATCACCAGCGCGTCGCCATCGAAACCCGCCAGCGCGTCGGCGTCGGAGTCGTGGCCCGCCGCCAGGTCGAAATCGTCCATCGCGCGGGTCAACCAGAGGTAGCTGTTGGCGTCGAACCGGTCCACGAACCCGTCGGCCTGGTAGTCGAGGTAGGAGTCCACCGAACGATAGGGGAACGCCTCCGCAGCGTCGCCGGCCGGGAACTGTCGCTGGACGTCGTGGTCGCTCTGCCCGCGGCCGAACTTCCGCTCCATCGACGCCTTCGAGAGGTAGGTGATGTGGCCGAGTTGCCGGGCCAGCATCAGCCCGCGGTCCGGGTGTGTCCCCGTTTCGCCGTAGTAATCGCCACCCTGCCAGTTCGGGTCCGAACGGATGGCTCGCCGGGCGACGCCGTTGATACCCAGTAGCTGTGCGTCGAGGCGGGGCGCGGTGGCGACGGGCGCGACCCGGTCCACCGCATCGGGGAACCGCCGTGCCCAGTCGAGCACGTTCATCCCGCCGACGCTGCCGCCGACGACGGCGTGGAGGCGGTCAACGCCGAGGGCAGCGAGCAGGCGCCGCTGGGCGCGCGTCCAGTCCCCCACGGTGACCGGTGGAAACGAACTCCCCCAGCGGCCGCCGTCGGGGTGCTTGCTGGCCGGACCCGTGGAACCGTAACAGGAGCCGGGAACGTTGATACAGACGACGAAGAACTCGGTGGTGTCAATCGGTTTCCCGGGGCCGACGATGTCGTCCCACCAGGCGTCGGCCTGCCCAACCGCCCCTTCGCCCGCAGCGTCGGCGGCGTCCGGGTCGGTTTCGCTGCCGCCGCGCTCGGCTCCCTCGGGGACGTTCGCGACGTGCTGGCTGCCGGTCAGCGCGTGACAGACCAGTATCGCATTGCCCGAACCGTTCGGGCCACCCTCGGGGTCGTAGCGTCCGTAGCTCTCGTAGGCGAGTTCCAACTCCGGGACGCTGCCGCCGCGCTCGAACTCGAAGCGGCCGACCGAGCGCACGCCCCCGTCGTGTGCCGGGGGTGACTCCCGGTCTGTTGTGCCCCCGGTCATCGTGTGGCCCGCTCGATTGCGCCGTCGAGGTCGGCGGTGATGTCCGCTGGCTCCTCCAGCCCCACGGAGAGCCGAATCAGGTCCGGGGTGACCCCGGCGGCCGCCAGTTCCTCGTCGGATAGCTGTGCGTGGGTCGTGCTCGCCGGGTGAATGACCAGCGTCCGGGCGTCGCCGACGTTGGCGACGAAGCTCGCGAGTTCCACCTCCTCACAGAACCGCTTGCCGGCGGTGAACCCCTCCTTCAGCCCGAACGCGATCATGCCGCCGAAGCCCGAGAGATACTCCGTCGCGTTGTCGTGGGTTGGGTGGTCGGCCAGTCCGGGGTACGTCACCCAATCGACCGCCTCGTGGTCGGAGAGATGCTCGGCGACGATTCGTGCGTTCTCACAGTGCCGTTCCATGCGGAGGTCGAGCGTTTCCAACCCCTGCAGCGTCGCCCACGCGTCGAAGGGGGTCTGGTGGCTCCCCACCGGGCGCACGCCGCGCTGGCGGGCCGCACGCGTGAACGCCTCGTCGCCGAACCGCTCCGTGAAATCGAAGCCGAACGCCGGGTTCTCGCCGGAGAGTTCGTGGTAGTCGGCGTCCGGGTGGTCCCAGGGGAACGTCCCGCCGTCGACGACGACCCCGCCGATGGTGGTGCCCGAACCGTGAATCCACTTGGTCGTGGACTCCCAGATGATGTCGGCGCCGTGCTCCAGTGGGCGACAGAGCGCGGGGGAGGCGAACGTGTTGTCCACGACCAACGGTGCGGCGTGCTCGTGGGCGATGTCGGCGAGCCGTTCGAAATCCGGCGTCACCAGCGAGGGGTTGGCGATAGTCTCGACGTGAACGTAGGCGGTATCCTCGTCGATTTCGGCCTCGTAAGCCGCGTAGTCCAGCGTATCGACGGTGCGAACGTCGATGCCGCGCTTGGTCGCGGTGTGGGCGAAGTAGGCCGTCGTGCCGCCGTAGAGGTCACCCGCCGTCACGATGTTCTCACCCGCGGTCGCGAGTACCGTCGTAATCGAGTCGATGGCGGCCATCCCGGCGTTGGTGGCGACGGCGCCGACCCCGCCGGAGAGCGAGGCGAGGCGGCGCTCCAGCGTCCGGGTCGTCGGGTTGGAGATGCGGCTGTAGATGTCGCCGTCGGCCTCCATGGCGTAGAGCTTCGCGGCGTAGTCGGCGTCCTCGAAGCTGTACGACGTGGTCTGGTGGATCGGGGGAGCGAACGAACCGTTCTCCGCGTCGGGCTCGTAGCCGTCGTGGAGGCTTCGGCTCCGGAAGCCGCGAGTCATGTGTGTAAAGCATATCTCCACAGGTAAAAATGCATCAGAGTAGTGGCGAGAGCGGCCGCTACCCCGGACGCCGCCCAAAAAATGCACATCTCTGTACATTGAAAGCCGACAATCCGCGCCACCGTCCAAAACCGTTAACCGCGGCAGTCCACAGCTACCGCTATGAGCGAACACCGAGCGGGACTGAGCCGCCGTGGGCTACTGCGAACCGGTGCCGGCGCCGTGTCTGTCGGCGTCGCGGGACTTGCCGGCTGTACCGGCGGTGGTGGCTCGTCGTCCATCGCTATCGCGTCGGCACCGACACCGACAACGAAACTACAGGCGAACTACCTCCGCGAGCAGACGAACGTCTTCGAGGAGGTCTACGACGAACTGGGCTACGACGCCGAACTCCAACTCACGTGGGACGAACTCTCGCTGTTCATGGGCGGGGAAGCCGACCTCGCCCCCTCCGTTGGCTCGGTCGAGGCCGCGAAACTCGCCGTCGAACAGGACCAACAGCTCCGCGCCCACGCCGTCACCGCGCCCCAGCACACCGGTCTCTATGTCCGTAAGGGGAGCGAGTACGACCCGGCGGAGGCCGGCAGCGTCCAGGCGGCCGTCGATGCGCTCGCCGAGAGCGGCACGATGGGCATCGGCGGGTGGGGCCTCGGGACGATTCCGGCCTACCGGCTCATCTTCAAGGAGCGCTTCGGCTACGATTTCAGCGAGAACGGCGACTTCGAGGTCGTCACCGCCGAGTTCCCGACGCTCGCCAGCCTCGTCGCCAATGGCGACATCGACGCCGGGGGGTCCGGCCCCCCGTACAACCTCTGGGACGTGCGCGACGACCTCACGCCGCTGTTCTGGAATCAGAACCAGATTGCGGAGATGGGGTTCCCGCGCCGCAGCGTCGCCATCGGCAACGGCGTCAGCCGCGCGGACTACGCCGAGCAGAACGGCGAGGCCGTCGCGGCCTACTTCGGGATGCTCCGCCGGGCCAACGAGTACCTGCGGGACAACATCGACGAGGTCGCCGGCCAGGCCTCCACCCAGGAAACCCTCGGCGCCGACTCGAAGGAGCAGGCCAAGTGGGTGCTTGAGTTCCGCCTCAGAGCCGACCACTCGCCGAACACAGTACCCGCCAGCCCGGTCCAGAACGGCCTGAGCCAGGAGTACATTAAGCAGGACAAGCAGGCGCTCGGCAAGGCCGCGGAGATGGGTGCCGTCCCGGAGAACTGGGCGGACGGATTCGGCTATCAGAGCCTGGATATCCAGAAATACTACGAGATGGCCAAATCACATGAGTGAGGATGGGGGGCGATGAGTACAGCGACGGCACGCGCTTCGCTGGGTCGCCTGCTCGTCGAGAACCGCGCGGTCGTCTTCCTGGAGGCCATCGCGACGGCCGTCACGCTCTGGTGGCTGCTGTCGGCGGGGTTCGGACTGGCGGACACGCTCTCCTCGCCGCCGCTGGTCGCCGGCGCGGTGTGGACGCTGCTACGGACCGGCGAGTGGGCACCCCACTTCGCGGCGACGGGCCGGCGCATCGTCTACGGCTTCGCGCTCTCGATGACGCTCGGGACGGCGTTCGGCGTGCTGATGGGGCTCTCGGGGTTCTGGGAGAAAGTGTTTCAGGACTACATCACCGTCGGCCTCGCGTTCCCCTCGGTGTTCATCGCCGTCTTCGCCGCGATGGCGTTCGGCATCAGCGACCTGACGCCGACGGTGACTGCGGGCATCGCGCCGTTCCCGTTCGTCGCCCAGAACGTCTACCAGGGCGTCAAGGGCATCGACGGCGACCTGCTGGAGATGGCCCGCTCGTTCGACGTGTCCCGGGAACGCGTACTCGGGCGGGTGGTGCTGCGTTCGGTGCTACCGGAGTGGTTCGCCGGCGTGCGCTACGGCTTCGCAGGCGCGTGGAAACTGGTCACCCTGGCGGAAGCTATCGCCGCCGAGAGCGGCGTCGGCTTCATGATTCAGACCGAACTCACGCGGCTCTCGATGACGGGCGTTCTCGCGTGGACGGTGCTGTTCGGCGCGGTGATGATGGCCGTCGAGTATCTCGTGCTCCGACAGGTCGAAAACCGGGTGTTCAACTGGCGGGCGGAAACCGCCGTCGCGTGGTGACCCATGAGTGAGCAACTCCCTTCAGAGACACCGACCGCCGCCGACGACGGAACCGCGTCCGAACCCGCCGCCGAGAACGCCGCGGCCATCCACATCGACGGCCTCACCAAGCGGTTCGACACGGCGGAGGGCGTCGAAACGGTGTTCTCGGATATCGACCTGGAAATCGAGCCGGGGAGCTTCGTCGTGCTCATCGGGAAATCCGGCTCCGGGAAGTCGACGCTGCTGGACATCGTCAGCGGCGTGCTCGAAGCCAGCGCCGGCGAGGTGCGGTTCGAGCGGGCGGGGTCGGACGGCGGGGACGACGTCGAACTGGGCCACGTCTTCCAGTCGCCGCGGCTGCTGCCCTGGAACACCGCCGTCGAGAACATCGAGTTCGTCCACGAGGACGACCCCGACTACACCGACGCGCTGGCGACGGAGTACCTCGACCTCGTCGGCCTCTCGGACCAGTACGAGAAATACCCCGGACAGCTATCGGGTGGACAGCGCCAGCGCGTGGGTATCGCCCGCGCGCTCAGTATCGACCCCGAGGTGATTCTGATGGACGAGCCGTTCTCGAACCTGGACGAGATCACCGCCGAATCACTGCGCCGGGAACTCCTCTCGGTGTGGCGACGGCTGGGCCGGACGGTGCTGTTTGTCACCCACGACATCACCGAGGCGGTCCAGTTGGCCGACCGGGTGTTGATGCTCGGCGACGGCGACATCTACGCCGACCTCGACGTCGACCTGCCGCGCCCGCGGGAAGTCGACTCGGAAGCGTTCATCCGGTTCCGCCAGCAGGCGGTCGATACGTTCCACAGCATCGACGCGCCCACCGGAGGGGCAGGGAATGGGACGGGCCCGGAGGAGCGCGATGGCGGTTGAACGCGCGGCAGAGGCCGACGCTGACGCCGGCTGGCGCGAAGGCGAACTCGCCACGCGGTGGGTTCCGCGCGCGCTGGGCATCGCACTAACCTACGTTCTCTGGTGGGGGCTGGCGACGTGGTTTCAACTCAACTCGCCTGTCAGTCCGGTTCCCTACCCGCTGGAAACGATTGCCGCGGCCGGTGAACTGTACCTGACCGGCGAGGCGTTCGTCCACCTGCTGCCCACGCTCGGGCGTATCCTCGTCGGCTTCATCGGCGCGATGCTGCTCGGCGGGGTCGCTGGCGTGCTGATGGGGACGACGGGCTACGGTGAGCGCTTCCTCTCGCCGTTTGTCGTGATGGGGCTGGCGCTCCCGTCCGTCGCGCTGGCGGCCATCGCCCGCCTCGTCTGGGGGTTTAGCTTTGCCGCGCCGACGACGGCTGCTGCCGTCGCCGTGGCGCCGTTCGTCGCCGTCAACGTCTGGAAGGGCGTCGAGGGGCTGGACGGCGACCTGCTGGAGATGGCCGATTCCTTCGGGATATCGAACCGCCGGCTGCTCCGACGGGTCATCCTGCCGGACATCGCGCCCGCGCTGTTCGCGGCCAGCAGGTTCGGGCTCGCGCTCTCCTGGAAGGTGGTGACCGTCGCGGAGGTGTTCGCCTCCTCCTCCGGCGTCGGCTACAAGGTGCGACAGACCCGCGGCGCGTTCGAGTACACCCAGACGTGGGCGTGGGCGGTAGTGTTCATGGTCGTCGTCGTTCTCGTGGAGTATCTGCTGTTCAAACCGCTTGAGGAGCGGGTGTTCGCCTACCGGGACGACGAGGAGTTCGAACTGACTGGCGCGCGGTAACCGACTGCTTGACCGAATTCACATGACTGGAGACTCACAGACCGAGGACGACCGGACGACGAACCGACGAACGACGACCCACCCGCCGGATGCGGTTGTCGAGCACGCCGATACCGTGCTCGTCGACGGCGACGTGCTGACCGTCGATGACGAGTTCAGCACCGCCGAGGCCGTCGCCGTCCGCGACGGGCGCATCCTCGCGGTCGGGACGACGGCGGAGATACGCGAACTGGCCGGCCCCGAGACGGCGGAAATCGACCTCGCCGGCCGGACGGCGATTCCGGGGCTCATCGACTCGCATTGCCACCTCCGGCAGGTCGGGATGGACCTCGAACGGGTGACGTTCCACGACGCCCGGAGCATCGCTGACGTGCTGGACGCGGTCGAGGAAGCCGCCGCGGAGACGCCGGACGGGGAGTGGGTCCAGGCGTCGTGGGGGTGGCACGAGAGCCAACTCGCGGAGGACCGCCTCCCGACCCGCGACGAACTGGACCAAGTGGCGCCGGACAATCCCGTATTCATCCCCCGAGGGGGTCACGTCGCCGTGCTCAACTCCGCGGCGTTCGACCGCGTGGGCATCGACGCCGAGACGGCCGACCCAGACGGCGGAACCATCGTCCGCGACCCCGAGACTGGGCGGGCCAGCGGGGCCGTGTTGGAGAACGCCCGGACCGAACTGGTCGAACCGGTGCTTCCCGACCGGGGGTACGAGGAGTTCCGCGCGGACATCACCCGCGGGATGGCGGAACTCAACTCCCGTGGCGTGACCGCAGTACTGGAACCCGGTGTCGAACCGGACGTGATGCGGGCCTACCAGTCTGTCGCGGCGCAGGACGAGGCAACGCTCCGCGTGGACGCACTCGTCCGCGTGTACGAGGCCGACGACGTGACCGCTCACGCCCGCCCGTTCGCACGGGGGTTCGGCGACGAGTTTCTGAAAGTCGGCGGCGTGAAGTATATGCTCGACGGCGGCGTCGAGGGCGCCCGGCTCTCGGAACCCTACGAAGTCGTCGAGGGCGTGCAGGAGCAGGACGATTTCCACGGCCACTACCTCTGGCCGCCGGGCGGCGAGGCGGAACTGGTCGAGATGTTCCGCCGCGCTGCGGAGTACGGCCACCAGGTCCAGACCCACGTCGTCGGCGACGAGGCCATCGGGACGCTGCTCGACGCCTACGAGGCCGTAGACGAGGAGATCGACATCGCACCTCTGCGCTGGACGGCGATGCACCTGTTCCTCCCGACCGATGAGCACCTCGAACGGATGGACGACCTCGGCGTGCTCGCGACCCTCCAGAACCACTCGACGTATCTCGGGCGCAACATGGAGAAGCTCTGGGGCCAGCAGCGGGCTGAACGGGCCATCCCACTCAGAACCGTCGTTGATTCGCCCGTCCCCGCGGGCGGTGGGACTGATGCGCCCGTCGTGCCCTGGTACCCGTTCGATTCGCTCTGGTGGATGACAAGCCGTGAGACGGTGACGGCCGGGGAACTCGGCCCCGAGGAAGCCCTCAGCCGCGAGGAGGCGCTGCGGCTCTGGACCCGGGGCAGCGCCTACACGATGGCCTGGGAGGACGAACTGGGGTCCATCGAAGCCGGCAAACGTGCCGACATCGCGGTGCTCGATACCCCTTATCTGGACTGCTCGCCCGCTGAACTCCGAGAGACGACAGTCGAACTTACGATGGTCGGCGGCGACATCGTTCACGAGGCCTGAGACGGCGACGAACCGGAACTCCGGCAGGTGAGGCGACGGGAGACGACGCCCGACACCGCCTCATTCACGCAGTTTTCTCGAAGGCCACCGCTTTGCAGCGTCTGTTCTCGGCCGTGACCAGCCTCGTTGCTCGTCGAGGGCCCAGGCTCCCGACCGGCCCGCATTTCACATAGTTCAACCTACAATTCGCATAGGTCAACCCACATTTTACGCGTTCCTCGTAAACGAGCCGCACAGTAACAACCATGGGGAATAATTCGCAGCCCATATATGCTCTAAGGTAATTTATTGAACTGCGCAAATGAGTTCTGCGAATGACGCGACGAAGACGAACAGTTCGACCGAAGCGGACCCGACGCTGGGGCAGGCGCTCGTACCCGCGCTGGGGGTCGTCGTCTTCCTCGGCATCGGGTCGGGGCTGCTCGGTCTCTCACCACACGCGCCGCTGCTGTGGAGTATCGTCCTTACCGGGCTGGTGGGCCGCTACTGGCTCGACGTGGACTACGACGGCCTCTCGGACGGTATCGAGAACGGCCTCAGGATGGGCCTCCAGGCGCTGCTCATCCTCTTTACCATCTACGCGCTCATCGCTACGTGGGTGTCGGCGGGGACGATTCCCGGTCTGATGTACTACGGCCTCGGAATTCTCACCCCGAAGACGTTCCTCCCCGCGACGGCGCTCCTTGCGGCGGTCGTTGCGTTCTCCATCGGTTCCTCGTGGACCACGGCCGGCACCCTCGGCGTCGCCTTCGCGGGCATCGGCCAGGGGCTCGGCATCCCGGTGCCGATGACCGCGGGTGCGGTGCTCTCGGGCGCCTACGCCGGCGACA
>JBDGQC010000175.1:16210-20790 GCA_042219375.1 Halolamina sp.
ATCCCGGTGCCGATGACCGCGGGTGCGGTGCTCTCGGGCGCCTACGCCGGCGACAAGCAGTCGCCGCTCTCGGACACCACCAACCTCGCCGCCGCCGTCACCGATACTGACCTCTACGACCACATCCTCGGCATGCGACTCGGGACGGCCATCGCGTTCGGCCTCTCGGTCGTGCTCTACGCGTGGCTCGGCCTCAGCGCCGGCGGCGCCATCCCGGCCGGGCGCGTGGCGGAAATCCGCGGCGCGCTCGCGGGCACCTACGACGTCGGACTGCTGGTGTTCGTCCCGCTGCTGGTTACCTTCGCGCTCGCACTCCGCGGCGTTCCCGCGCTCACATCGCTCATCGCCGGCGTGTTCGCCGGTGTCGGCACGACGGTCCTCGTGCAGGGGCGTTCGTTCACCGCTGCGTGGGACGTCTTCCTCAACGGGACCGCCCCGGAGACGGGGCTCGGACTCGTCAACAACCTCCTCGCGAGCGGCGGGCTCGCGGGCTCAGCATGGACGATTTCCGTCGTCGTCCTCGCGCTCGCGCTGGGCGGGCTGCTCGGCCGACTCGGCGTGCTGACGACGCTCGCCGAGCAACTCGCCGGCGCGGTCACCGGCCAGCGCAGCCTCGTCATCGGGACGGGCGCCTCGGCGTTCCTCGTGAACTTCTTCTCGGCACAGCAGTACATGAGCATCGTCGTGCCGGGAATGACGCTCCGGGAACTGTTCGATGAGTACGACCTGGATAGCTCGGCGCTCTCGCGGGCCATCGAGTCCGTCGGCACCCCCACGGGCGCGCTGCTCCCCTGGCACGCCGGCGGCGTGTTCATGGCCGGCGTGTTCGGGTTGGATTCCTCGCTGGCCTACGCGCCGTACTACTTCTTCGCGTTCCTCTCGCCGGCGGTGCTGGTCGCGCTGACGTTCGCCGGCTTCGGGCTCTCCTCGGCGCCGCCGAGCAGTCCAGCGACCCCGGCACCCGCTGACGACTGAGCGGGACGGCCCGCCTACTCGCCGTCGAACTCCGGCTCGCGGCTCTCCCGGAACGCGGCGATGCCCTCGGCGTGGTCGCTGGAGTCGAACACCGTTCCCTGGGCGACCGCTTCGTGCGCGACAGCCTCCGAGAGCGACGCGTCCCGGCCGTACCGCAACAGCCGTTTGGAGGTTCGCAGGGCGACTGTCGGGCCGGAGGCGACACGCTCGATGAACGCTTCGGCGTCGGCCTGGAAGGAGTCCTCTGGGTAGACGTGGTTCGCCAATCCCAACTCGACGGCGCGTTCCGCCGACAGCAGTTCCCCGGTAAAGACGAGTTCCTTCGCCACGTTGTCGCCGACGAGGCGCGGGAGCAGATACGAGGTACCGGAGTCCACCGCGAGTCCGACCTGCCGGAAGCCGAAGCCGAGTTTCGCGTCGTCGCTCAGCAGTTGCACGTCGCAGGCGATGGCGAGGTTTGCGCCGGCGCCGAACGCGGCCCCGTCCACTTTCGCGACGGTTGGGAGCGGGCATTCAACCACGCGCTGTATCGACCGGCCGACCTGCTGGATGACTCGCTCTACCGCTTCCGGCGCAGTCGCGTCGCGCTCGTGGCGTTCGACCATGGCGTCGATATCGCCGCCGGCGCAGAACGCGGGGCCTTCGGCCTCGATGACGACACACCGCGCATCGCTCCCCTCGACCTCTCGGAGAGCCTCGATGAGGCCCGCTGTGACTGCGTCCGAGAGCGCGTTCCGGCTCTCGGGAGCGTTGAGCCTGACCCGGGCGATGCCGTCATCGCGTTCGAGCAGCACCACGCCGTCCTCGTACTCGGTGACCATAGGAGTGGCTCAGTCGCGGCGCGGCTAAAGCTATCGCCGTCCCCGGAGTGTACGCGTCCGAGCGTTCATACCGGATGGCGCGGCCAGCCACCGTATGCACTAAGAACCGCCACGGAACGGACGAGGCGGGTGCGTGACGCACCGTTCCGTGAGTATGCCGGCGTCGCCTGTTCGCCAGTATCCGAAGCCGTGCGTCCCTCACCGGCTGGTCAGTCCCAGAGCCCACCATCGAACACCTCCCCGACGTTCCCCGGCCCGTCGGGAACCGTAATCCGGCCCGCCTCGACCGGCACGGGGTCCGAGCCGAAATCCGCCGCAAGTAGCTCCCCGGTCGCGAGCCCGCAGGCCCGGATATCCGGCACCGCGGCGGCGGCGTGGACCGCGGCGGCGCGAGCGACGGCGCCGTCGATGGTGGTCGTGATTACCGGTTCGACGCCGTTCTCCCGCAGTCGCTTGGCAGCAGCAACAGCCACGTCCGGGCCGCCCAGCACCATCGGCTTCAACACCGCGACATCGGCAGCCTCGGCGTCAAGCACTGGGTTCACGCCGTGCAAACCGACCGTCTCGTCGGCGGCGATGGCGACGCCGCGACCCCGGAGCGCGCCCAACTCGGCCAGTTCATCGGCGGGAACGGGTTGCTCGATGTAGGTGACATCGAGCGATTCGAACGCGTCAACCGCTTCGCGGGCAGTCTCGCCGGTCCACGCACCGTTAGCGTCCACCCGGAGCGTCGCGTCAACGGAGTCCCGCACCGCTCGCACGCGCTCGATGTCCGCCGACAGCGACCGTGCACCGACCTTGAGTTTCAGACAGGCGAAGCCGGCGTCGACGGCCGCCCGAGCGGCGGCCGCGGTCTCGTCGACGCTCCCGTCCCCCACCGTGGCGTTGACCGGTACTGATTCCGCGGGCTCGGAGAACCCGACTCGGTCAGCGAGCAGCGCCGCAAGCGACCGGTTTTCCGCTCGCCCCGCGGCGTCAAACCGCGCGAGCCGATAGCCGTGTCGCGCCGCCGGCGTCTCCGGGGGGCGTTCAAGGGGGCCTTCCGCATCGACGCCGCCCGAGATCCACGAGTCGGGCGGGTTCCGGAGCGCCGCTTCGCACTCCGCCAGGCTCTCGGTCCATCCCGGAAGCGGTGTCGCTTCACCGACGCCGCGGGTTGTTCGAGAGTCGCCCCTATCAACACCGACCAGAAACCCCTCGCGGCTGGCTATCTCCCCGTCACCGGTCGTCAGCGGCTGCTCCAGATCGAGCGAGAACCGTTGGAGGCGGGAAGCGGATGTCACCCGGCCACCAACCCGGCGGCGAACAGCGCCGAGTACAGCGCGAGCAGTTTCCCGGTCCGCTCCAGCGCGGGGTTGAGCGCTTCCCCGCTTGTCTCGGTCAGGACTGTCCGACTCACGGTCGCCGCGAGCGGCAGCGAAACCAACGGCAGCAGGACGAACGGGGTGAACCCACGTATCAGGAACAGCGGCGGGATGACGTAGGCGAGCGCGAGCAGCGCGAGATACTCGGCCCGTGAGGCGGTGTAGCCGAAGCGCACCGCGAGCGTCCGCTTGCCCGTCTTGCGGTCCTCCTCCCTATCGCGGATGTTGTTCACGACGAGAATCGCCGTCGAGAGCCCGGCGACCGGGAGGCTGGCCAAGAGCGCGACAGTAGGTACTGTGCCGTCCGGGACGCCGACGGGAACGCCAGCGACGAGTTCGGCGGCCGCCTGGACGTAGAACGTCCCGGTAACGGCGACGACCCCGAAGAACACGAAGACGAACAGGTCGCCCAGGCCGTGATAGCCCAGCGGATAGGGTCCGCCGGTGTACGCGATGCCGGAGGCGACCGACAGCAGCCCGATGACGAGGATCGGAACGCCGCCGACCCAGACGAGATACGTCCCGACCAGCACGGCCGCGGCGAAGGTGAGCCACATCGCGCGCTTGACCGATTCGGGTTCGATGAGCCCGCCCGCAGTAACCCGGGTGAACCCCTCCCGCTCCTTGGTGTCGGCACCCTTCACGGCGTCGTAGTAATCGTTCGCGAAGTTGGTGCCGATTTGGATGAGCACCGCGCCCAGGAGGGCCGCAAGCGCCGGCAGCGGCGCGAACACCCCCTCGTGGACGGCCAGCCCCGTCCCGACAGCGACTGGCGCGACGGCGGCCGGCAGCGTCTGGGGTCTGGCGGCCATCAGCCACGCCTTCGTCACGGACGGCTCCGCGTTCGAACTCATTCGCTGATGCTTCGTGGTGGTGGGTCAAAGCGACTGTGGTCGGGGACGGGAATTCGAAACCGTTTCGGCCCGCGTCCCGTAGGGACGGGCGTGAGCAGAACCGACCTCCGCGAGCGCTATGACCTCCACGAGCATCGGAACGAACAGGAGGTGGCGCCCGACCGGTTCAGCGAATTCGCCAGCATGGAAGCGTACGAGTCCGGTTGGGTCGTCATCGCGGCGGTTGTCGACGACGATGGTCGGGTGCTGCTGGTCTACGACGAGGACGACGACTGTTGGGTCGTTCCTGGCGGGACCGTCCAGCCAGGCGAAGCTCTCCGAGAAGCGATAGTCCGTGAACTCAAGGAGGAAGCCGGGGTCGAAATCGAGCCCAAGCGACCGCACAGCCTCATCGAAGTCGTGTGTACGGACGGGGAGCGCGAGATGGGGTTCAACGTCGTCGGGTTCGGCGCCGAACCAGTCACGACGAGAATCGGCACGGACCTCGGCGTCGACGACGAATCCATCACCGACGCCGCGTGGTTCGACGAACTCCCGGAGAACCTGTTCGAGCGCGACCACGCCGA